>CAZKSN010000004.1:54246-86873 GCA_964555585.1 uncultured Muribaculaceae bacterium
CCCAATACGTATTTTTTCCATGCAATATTTTAAATAATGGTGGTTGTGCAATAAAAATATTGCCACCTTCAATAAGAGGTTTAAAAAATCTATAGAAAAAAGTCAATAATAATGTTCTTATGTGTGCTCCGTCTACATCCGCATCTGTCATAATTATTATTTTATGATACCTGAGCTTTTCAACATCAAATTCATCACCAATACCTGTTCCAATAGCGGTTATTAAACTTCTAATTTCATCATTTGCAAATATTTTATCAATTCTTGCCTTTTCTACATTTAATATTTTTCCTTTTAAAGGTAGTATAGCTTGAGTCCTGCTGTTTCTTCCAAGTTTTGCTGAACCTCCGGCTGAATCACCCTCCACTAGAAATAATTCTGATATTACTGCATCCCTACTTGAACAATCTGCTAACTTTCCAGGTAAAGAAGATACTTCTAGAGCACTTTTTCTTCTGGTTAATTCTCTCGCTTTTTTAGCGGCTATTCTAGCTCTAGAAGCTGTCATACATTTATCAATAATTATTTTAGCCTGATCCGGATTTTCTAATAAAAACTTTTCAAAACCATCAGAAAAAATACTGTTTGCTATTTTTTTTACTTCAATATTTCCAAGTTTTGTTTTAGTTTGACCTTCAAACTGTGGATTTGGATGCTTACAAGATATTATCATCGTAAGTCCTTCTTTAATATCTTCAATGGTTAAAGAATCTTCATCTTGTTTAATGTATTTCTGATTTTTTGCATAATTATTTATTACTCTGGAAAGTGCATTTTTCACACCTTCTTCATGCGTTCCACCCTCAATTGTATGAATATTATTTGTATAAGAATAGATATTTGAATTATATGTCTCATTATATTGCAATGCTACTTCAATCTCAACATCTCCTTCATTATTTTCTACATATACAATTGATTCATGTATTGGATTCTTATTTTTATTTAACATCCTAACATATTCAATAATTCCGCCATTAAATAAAAATTCTTCTTTACGATTATCTCTTAAATCTATTAATACTATTCTTAAACCTTTATTTAAAAATGCTAATTCTCTTGCTCTTTGCTTTATTGTATCAAAATTATAAGTGGTAGTTTCCTCAAAAATTTTTGGATCTGGCAAAAATGAAACAGTAGATCCAGTTTTATTATTATCACATTCTTCAATGATCTTTAAACTTTCAACTGGTTTTCCACCATTTTCAAATCTCTGATAAAACACTTTTCCATTTTGATATATTTTTACTTCAAGCCAACTACTTAAAGCGTTTACAACACTTGCACCTACGCCATGAAGACCTCCACTGACCTTATAACCTTTTCCACCAAACTTTCCTCCAGCATGTAATAAAGTAAATATTGTTTCTACTGTTGAAATACCGGTTTTAGGATGAATTCCAGTTGGAATTCCTCTTCCATCATCTTTTACTGTTATACTGTTATCTGTATTAATAACAATTTCTATATCATCACAATAACCTGCTAAAGCTTCATCTACAGCATTATCAACAATTTCCCATACTAAATGATTAAGCCCTCTCTCTCCAGTGGTACCAATATACATCCCCGGTCTTTTTCTAACTGCCTCTAACCCTTCTAAAACTTGTATATCTTCTACTCCATAGTTATTTTCACTCATATATATTCACCTTATCCTTCAATTCTATTATTTTTGATTTTTTTAATAAATTATTATCAATATTATTTAAATCTGTTGTAGTTATAAATACTTGTACTTTTTTATTTAAGAATTCTATAACTTTATTCTGATTAATATTATCAAGCTCACTAAATAAGTCATCTAAAAGTAAAATGGGATTAATATTATATTTTTTTATAAATATTTCTAACTCTGAAAGTTTCATAGAAAGCATTATTAGTTTCTGAATACCCTGTGAAGAATACTCCCTTGAATTCTTGTCATTATGTAAGAATATAATATCGTCTCTATGCACTCCAGTACTTGTAATTCCTAAAATTATTTCTTTATTTCTGTTAGATTTTAACAATTTTATTGCTTCTCTTTTATTTAAATCATCAAAGTCACTAATATAGTTAATTTTAATATTTTCAGTTGGCATAAATTTTTTAAATTTTTTATTTATGAATTTATTAATATCGTTTATATAATTTCTTCTGGATAAACAAATATCTAATCCTAAATCAGCTATCTTTTCATCCAGTACATCTATATAATTTAAATCTAAATTTTTATTTAAATATAATTTCTTTAAATAATCATTCTTATTTTTTATCAAAATATTATAATTATTTAACTTTTTTATATAGCTTTTATCAATCTGAGATATTTCAATGTTCAAATAGCTTCTTCTTGTCATAGGAGATTCTTTTAATATTTTTAATTCATCCGGAGAAAACAATATCACTCTATATTGAAATATATATTCACTTAACTTTTTTTTAATATTTCCATTTATTTTAGTTTTTTTACCAGTATTATTTAAAATTATTTCTAATTTTTTAGTTTTGTTTGATTCCTCCAATCTTATTTTTACTTTTAAAAATTCCTCATTAGTTTTTATAAGTACATCTTCTGAACTACTTCTAAAACTTTTTGTTAAACTGCCAAAATAAATAGATTCCAATATACTGGTTTTACCTATACTATTTTTACCTATAATTACATTTATTTTTTTAAAATTATTAAATTTTATTTTTGAATAATTTCTAAAATTAACTAGTTCTAGATTAGTAACATTCATTTTAAAACCTCATATACCCCCAATAAATTAAATAATAGGTATACATGTACTCCTATACCTATTAATAATTATACCATAAAAATAAGAATATTTATATTAATTTTTCATATTTTTATTTATTCTTTCACTTAATACTACTTGCAATCTTGTAGCTCTTAATATTTGATTTGTTAAAGAGCCAATAGACATATCTAATTCTATTTTTTCTCCTGATTTAAATTCAATTATAGATGAATTTCTTTCTAAATTTGAATAATATTTTTTTATATTATTTAATGAGATCCAATTGCAGTCTTTTCTTAATGGAGAAGTTGTAGGAAAAAATATTAATTTTGTTGTTTCTTCTATTATTATTGGAGATTTATGAGTAATACCAATTAATTCTTTAGTTCCTTTTTGTCTTCCTAAATATGAACTACCAAAATATTTACAACTATAATCAACAACACTATAACTATTTTCTTCAATTACATATTCATTGGCAATTTCAATTATTTTACTTTTTTTATTTTCAATTGAGAGAATTGCTAAAGTATTATTATTTATTTCATAATCCATCATTACACCTCCTTTTCTTTAAAATTTAAGAAGTATAATAACATAATTAAAAGTCGAAATTTTTGTTATTTTGTCGGAAATTAAAGAAAAAAAATAAATAGTATTTATAACTATTTATTAATAAGTTTTTATTGGTAATATCAATTGAATTAAATCTTCCTTTTTTTCTTGCTTAATTATTATTGGCTTAATTTCTCCGTTTAATAATAATCTAATATTTTTAGAATCAAAGGTTTTTAATGCTTCCAACATATATTTAGCACTAAAGGAAATTTTTAAATTTGGACCTTTCTTTTTATTAATTGCCATTATTTCTTCTACTTTACCAATTTCTACACTTGATGAAGTAATTAATATTTTATCATCCATTATTTCCAATTGAACAATATTTTTTTCTTTTGATTGAGTTAATAAAGAAGCTCTATCAATGACATTAAATAATTCATTAAGCTCTAAATTAATTTCTGTTTCAAATTCATTTGGTACAAAACTGTCTGTATTTGGATAACTTCCATTTAATAAACTTGATTGAACAATAATATTTTTATATTTAAACATAATTTTATTATTAAAAATATGTAATTCCAATGATTCATTATCATCATCTATTATTTTTACTAATTCATTTATATTCTTTGAGGGAATTACAATATTTATATTTTCTTCAACTTGTTTATCTATTTTTAATGTTTTTTTAGCTAATCTATATGAATCAGTTGCTACACATTCTAATATATCACCTAATATTTTTAAATTAATTCCTGTCAACAATGGTCTACTTTCTTGTGTTGAAGTAGCAAATGTAGTTTGATTCATTATTTCTTTAAAGATTCCTGTTAATACTTTAATCGGTTTTGTTACTTCTTTCAATTCTATATTTGGAAAGTCTTTGATATTAAAACAATTTAAATTATATTTTGATGTACTTGTAGATATAATAGCTTTATTTCCATCCATATCTTCTATTTCTATTTCTTCACTTGGTAATTTTCTGACAATATCCAAAATATATCTTCCATAAATAATAACATTACCTGGTTCTTTTATATCAGTAATATCTTTTTTATCTATAAAACATTTTATAGTCATATCATTATCAGTAGCTGTTAGAAATAATCCTTCTTTTGTTAATTCAAAATATATTCCATTCAATACCGGTATAATATTTTTATTAGATAAAGCTTTACTTACATAATTTAAATTTTCTAATAATACACTCTTCTTAATTTTAAATTTCATATTTCATTCCTTCTTTCTTTTATTTATTATTTATTGTAGTAGTAGAGTTAGTAATGTTTATAACTTAATATTTTCCTTAATTTATTCATATTTACAAAAAATATTTATTGTTGATAACTCATATTTAATATATAATTATTCACATATTAAATTTTTTAATTCTGATATTATATTACCAAGTTGTTGATTGTTTTGCAAATCTTTATATACTTTTTCATAAGAGTGAATAACTGTTGAATGATCTCTACCTCCAAATTCTAATCCTATTCTCGGATATGTTTCATCTGTCAATATTCTACATAGATACATTGCAATTTGTCTTGCATTTACTATTAATTTCTGTCTTTTCTTCCCTTTTAAAGCTTCAGGTTCTATTTTAAAATAATTAGCAACTGTTTTTTGTATCTTAACAATTGTATTAGGAGAATATATTAAATTATTAGTATAATCCTTTAAGGCTTCCATTGCTGAATTAATATTTAATGTTTTTATATTCATAATCGCTTGATACGCACATAATCTAGTAATTGCACCTTCTAAATTTCTTATATCACTTCCACAATTAGAGGCAATAAAATTAATAATCTCATTATCCAATTCTATTACTAATTCTCCAGTTTTAATTTTATTTTTAATTATCTTTACTTTTAAATCAAAATCCGGAGGATTAATATCAGCTTTTAAACCCCAATTAAATCTGGTTTTTAATCTATCTTCCAATAATTTTAAATCATCAACCGATCTATCAGAACATATTATTATTTGTTTTTCATTATCATATAAACTGTTAAATGTATTGGTAAATTCTTGTTGTGATTTGGTAGCACTGCCTAAAAACTGAATATCATCTATCATCAATACATCAATATCTCTGTATTTCTTTTTAAACATTTCCATATAATTTATATTATTTTTCTTTTCATCATCTCTTTTACTTAATGAAATAAAATCATTTATAAATTGTTCACTTGTTATATATAATACTTTTTCCTTACTATTCTTTTTAATATAATTGCCAATAGCATGCATTAAGTGGGTTTTTCCTAATCCACTTTTTCCATATATAAATAAAGGATTATAAAGTTTACCAGGTTTTTGAGCCACTGCTAATGCTGAAGAGTATGCAAATCTATTTGAATCACCAACAATAAAACTTTCAAAAGTATATTTAGGATTAAAATTACTGTAGTATTTATATTCTTCTATGAATTCTGTATCATCAGGTTCATCTAAAACTATTACTTCATCAATATCTTTTTTAAAATCACTTTCTAAAAAGAATTTAATATCAATGTTTCTTCCAATTAAATCCATAAAAATATCTTCAATCAGATCATAATAATTATTAATTAAATGATTTTTCTGAGGTTCATAGGGCACGATTAATTTAATGTTATCATCGTTAATTTCATAGAGCTTTATATCTTTAAACCATGTGTTAAATGTAATACTTGAAACTCTATCTGAAATATGTGATAAAAAATTTGACCAAATTGTATCAATTTTCATAAAACTCACATCCTATAATGGTACTTCTTCTTTCTAACTTAATTGTAAAACACTTCTTGATAAATTAAAAGTATATTTTATTTAAAAAGATCCAACCCACTTTTTACTCACAACTTATTAACATATATTATTAGGAGATTACTAACAATATTTAAGTTATTCACAATATTAACTTTTTATATATTAACCATGTTTAAAACTTATCCACACTAATGTTAATAAATAAATTGACAAAAATTATTGTATAGATTATAATCATTTAAGTCAAGCAAAATATTTTAAAGTTTAGGAGGCTAAAAATGAAAAGAACTTTTCAACCAAATAATAGAAAAAAAAGTAAAACCCATGGTTTTTTAAAAAGACAATCTTCAAATATAAATAAAGACAGAAGAAGTAAGGGAAGAAAAAAAATATCAAAATAGACTACTTTTATTTAAGTAGTTTTTTTTGTATAATTAGGTTGGGGATAATATATGAATAAAAAATATATCTTAAAAGAAAATGAATCTATACAGAATATTATAAATATTGGCATTAAAAAAGCTGGTAAGTTTTTTGTGTCATATAAAATTACAAATACCTTAGGATATAATAGATTTTGTGTTACTGTTGGAAAAAAATTGGCCAATGCAGTAAAAAGAAATAAATTAAAAAGAATTATTAAAGATATTTTATCAAAAAACAGTATATTATCTAGTAACGACTATGTTATAATAGTAAGGAATAATTTTTTAAAATTAAATTATGAAGAAATAAAAACAAATTTATTAGAGAACTTGTAAGGAGAAAAAATGAAGAAGAAATTACTTATATTAATAATGTTACTTTTATTAGTTTCTGGATGTACAAAAAGATTTACTATAACAAATGAGGAAGATAATACAAAAAAAGGTTATACTTCAAATATTATATGTCAGCCGACTACTGAAGAATTGAAAAAATTATATACTGATAATGAAAGTGTAACTGGAATAAAATTGAAAGATTTACCAGAATGTAAAGATTTTAACTTTTTAAAAAGTGATTATGAGGGATTGTGGACTTCAGTATTTGTAAAGCCTCTCGCTTGGATAATTATAAAATTAGGAACATTTGTAAAAAATTACGGTGTATCTATAATGATTATTGGCTTAGTTCTAAGAGCTTTAATGATACCTTTAACAGCAAAATCAATGCTGGTAAGTGAAAATATGAAAAAAGCCAAACCTGAATTGGACAGCATAGAAAAAAAATATAAAAACAATACAGCATCTGATGCTATGATGAAAAAAAGCCAAGAAATGATGCTGGTATATAAAAAATATAATATAAGCCCATTATCAGGCTGTTTAGGTGCATTTCTTCAATTACCATTATTCTTTGCCTTTTTAGAAGCAGTAAACAGAGTGCCGGTATTTTTTGAAGAAAAGTTTTTAATGTTCAATTTAGGGACAACACCTTGGGAAGGAATTAAATCTGGAAATTACTTCTATATAATTATAATAATATTAATTATAGCTGCAACATATTTTGCCTTTAAGAATATGAATAGTGTTTCTATGGATGAAGCACAGGCTAAACAAATGAAATTCATGAACAAATTTATGATAGTATTCATATCACTCGCATCATTTTCACTTCCAACTGCAATTGCATTGTACTGGATAGTATCTAACGGTTTTACAGTGATACAGAATATATATTTGAAAAATAAAATGAAAGATGGTGGAAGTAAATGGAAAAGTATAGATTTGAAAGTAAAACAGAAGAAAAATTAATAGAAAATGCGTGTAAGGAATTTAATGTAACAGAAGAGGAAATTATTTATAATATTATTACGGAAAAAGGTGGACTGCTTAAAGGAAAGAAATATATTATAGAATTCATTAAGATTAAAGAAGCGGCAGATTTTGGTAAAGAAATATTAAGGGAAATACTAAAAGGTTTAAATATTTCTGCGAATATTGAAGTTAAATTAAGAGAAAAGCAGATTAAATATGATTTGTTTTCTGATAATAATTCTATTTTAATAGGAAAGAAAGGTCATATATTAGAAGCGCTACAAAATTATATTAGACAAGCTTTATTAAATATTTTAGACATATATATTTTTGTATCCTTAGATGTTGAAAACTATAAAGAAAAACAAAACTATTTTATTGTAAAAAAAGTTAAAAAAATAGCAAGAGAGGTTGCATTAACAAAAGTAGATGTCAAGTTGGATCCGATGAATTCTTATGAAAGAAAAATTGTTCATGACGCGGTAAGTGGCTTTAAATATGTAATATCTGAAAGTGTAGGAGAAGAGCCGAATAGATATATTGTAATAAAATTTAAAGATAATAAGTAATACATTTGTGAGGGTTTATGAATAATATTGTAGTTCCAGATATTAAAGAGGACTATTTCAATGTAGAAAAAGCTTTTAAGGAATTAAAAAAAAGTTTTGGAAAAACTTGTTTTTTAGGTGGAACTATTAATTCAAAAAACAATTTAACTTATCATCATCTATTTAAAGATGTATATGGAAATTATTCTAAGCAAACTCCATATTTTTCTAAATATAATCCACTGTATAACTATATAAATGGTGCTTTATTATGTAATTTAGAACATTCTATTTTTAATCTAATAGAATGTTCTAATTTTAAATTATCAAATGAATTTAATGATGGTTTTATTGAATACAAAAATACAAGAATGTATCCACTTATTAAACAAATGAGAAAAGAAGCATACGAATGGCTTTACAAAAATGAATATGAAGTTATAGAAGGCAAAAAGTTATATTTAGTGAGAAGGATAAAATAACATTTACAGTTTATGAGTTTTGTGCTATAATCTTGTGGAAAAGAAGGGATAGCATGGATACTATTGCAGCAATAGCAACAACTGTTGGTGTTAGTGCACTAAATGTAATAAAAATTAGTGGAACTGATTCAATAAAAATTGTTAATAGAATCTTTAAAGGTAAAAATTTATTAAAAGTTAACAGTCATACTATTAACTATGGTTTTATTATTGATAAAAATGATGTTGTAGATGAAGTGCTGGTGTCTGTATTTAAAGCTCCTAAATCTTTTACTAGAGAAAATATGGTTGAAATAAACTGTCACGGTGGAATTGTAACTACTAATAAAATATTGGAATTATTACTTATTAATGGAATAAGACTGGCAGAACCTGGAGAATTTTTAAAAAGAGCTTTTTTAAATGGAAGAATAGATTTAATAAAGGCTGAAAGTGTTTCAGATTTAATAAATGCAGAAACAGAAAATGCTAGAAAAATTGGAATAAAAGGGATTAAAGGAGAAATATCCAATTTAATCAATAATTTAAGAGAAGAAGTGTTAAATTTAATAGCAAATATAGAAGTAAATATAGATTATCCTGAATATGAAGATGCTATAATAGTGACAAATAAACTTATTAAAGAAAAGAATAAGGTAATAAAAGATAAACTAAGTAAGATATTAAATGAAAGCAATAATGGATTGCTAATAAAAAATGGTATAAAGGTAGCTATCATAGGAAAGCCAAATGTGGGAAAAAGCAGTTTGTTAAATATGCTTATAGAAGAAGAAAAAGCTATTGTCACTGAAGTTGAAGGAACAACCAGAGATATTGTTGAAGGTAAAATAATGGTAAATGGCATTGAATTAAAATTAATTGATACGGCTGGAATTAGAAGTTCGTCCAATATAGTTGAAAAACTTGGTATTCAAAAAAGTAGGGAAGTTATGTCTTCAGCAGATTTAGTATTGCTTGTCCTGGATAATAATAAAAAATTAAGTGAGGAAGATAAGCAATTATTAAAAGCAGTTGATAAAAAAAATACGATTATAGTGATAAATAAAATTGATTTAAAGAATGAACTTGATAGAAATATATTAGAAAATTATAATGTTGTTGAAATTTCTACAATAACAGAAGAAGGAAAAAATAAATTAAAGGAAAAAATAAGTGAAATGTTTTCTCTTGAAAAAATCAATTCTAGTGATTTTACTTATTTATCTAATGCTAGACAGATAGCGTTAATAAAAGAATGTATAAATATATCCAAAGATATTGATATATCATTAAAAAATAATGATCCAGTTGATTTAATAGAAACTAACATTAAGATATTATGGAATAAATTGGGAGAAATTATAGGAGAAACATATAAGGAAGAATTACTGGATGAAATTTTCAGTAAATTTTGTTTAGGAAAATAGGGGATTCAAATGAATTATGATGTAATAGTTGTTGGAGGAGGACATGCAGGCTGTGAAGCATGCTTAGCCTCTTCTAGAATGGGTTTAAAAACTTTGCTAGTAACAGGTAATATAGATAATATTGCTGATATGCCATGCAATCCCTCTATTGGAGGAAGTGCCAAGGGTATTGTTGTAAGAGAAATAGACGCCTTGGGTGGTGAAATGGGAATTGTTACTGATAAAGCTCATTTGCAAATAAAATTATTAAATAGAAAAAAAGGACCTGGAGTTAGATCTTTACGTGCTCAAGCAGATAAACCTGCATATCATGAAGAAATGCTAAAATCCATAAAGCAGCAAGAAAACTTGGAAATATTTGAAGCTCTTGTAAAAGAAGTAATTGTTGAAAATAATGAAGTAAAGGGAGTTTTATTAGAGTCAGGCAACGTTTTTTACTGCAGAAAACTTATTTTAACTACTGGAACATATTTGAATTCAGATATTTTAGTTGGACATAATAAGTATAAAGGTGGACCTCATGGCGAAAAAACAGCCTTATTTTTAAGTGAAAGTTTAAAAGAACTGGGTTTAAATCTAATAAGATTGAAAACTGGAACTCCACCGAGAGTATTAAAAAGCAGTGTTGAATTTAATGAAGTTAAGGAAGAAAAAGGAGATTCAGTATCTCTCAGTTTTAGCAACTTCTTTAAGCCAAAATATAAAATAAAAAATCAAATTCCATGTCATTTAACTTATACAACTAGAGAAACACATCAAATAATTATGGATAATTTAGACAAATGCGCTTTATATAGCGGTTTGATAAAAGGAGTTGGACCAAGGTATTGTCCTTCCATTGAAGATAAAATAGTAAAATTCAGTGATAAAGAAAGACATCAGATATTTTTAGAACCTGAAAAATTGAATGGTGATGAAATATATGTAGGTGGATTTTCAACAACTATGCCAAAGGAAATACAAGAAAAACTTCTTCACACCATGAACGGTTTGAAGAAAGCGATTATAACAAAATACGGCTATGCGATTGAATATGATGCGATAGATCCTACTGAATTAAATTTAACACTTGAAACAAAGAAAGTTAAAGGGCTTTATACTGCTGGCCAAATAAACGGTACAAGTGGCTATGAGGAAGCTGCTGCACAGGGTATCATGGCAGGAATAAATGCAGCTCTTAGCTTAAAAAACAAAAAGCCATTAATTCTAAGAAGAGATGAAGCTTACATAGGTGTATTAATAGACGATTTGATAAATAAAGGTATCACAGAACCTTATAGACTTCTTACTTCAAGAGCAGAATATAGATTATTACTTAGACATGACAATGCGATTTTCAGACTAACGGAAATTGGAAAAAGAGTAGGCTTAATAACTGATAACAAATATAATATTTATCTTAAGAAAATAAATGATTTAAAAATTTTAGAAAATTTATTAAAAAACTCTCAAATAAATAAAATACAATTAAAGAAATTATTGAAAACAGATATGGCTAAGAATTTAAATGCATATGAAATAATTAAAAGACCAGAGATTTCAATTAAAAAAGTATTGAAATTGTTAAATATAAGAAGTGAAAAAGATATAATTGAACATTTAGAAATTAAAATTAAATATGAGGGATATATAAATAAAACTAAAAAAGATGTAAAAAGAATGATAAAACTGGAAAAAAAGAAAATCCCTAGTGATATAAACTATGAAAAAGTATATAATATAGCTACAGAAGCTAGACAAAAACTAACAAGAATTAGACCAATGACTATTGGTCAGGCAAGTAGAATAAGTGGAGTGAATCCTGCTGATATTGCAATGCTTTTAGTGTATTTGAAGAAAGAGTATCCAAATGAATAAAGAAGAATTTATAAGAGAATGCGAAAAATTAAATGTTGTATTAACAGAAAAAAATGTAAGTGATTTATATACTTATAGTAAATTATTAATTGAATGGAATGAAAAATTTAATTTAACTTCAATTAAAGAAGAAAAGAGCATTTTTTTAAAACACTTTTTTGATTCATTGTGTTTAGTTAAGGCAATTGATTTGAATAGAAATATTTCAATATGTGATGTAGGCAGCGGTGCAGGTCTTCCTGGGCTTGTCTTAAAAATTATTTTTGATAAGTTAAATATAACCTTAATAGAATCTTCAAATAAAAAATGTGAATTTTTAAAACATGTTGTAAAGGAATTAAATTTGAATAATGTTGAAATTATCAATGATAGGGCAGAGCAGTTAGCCAAAAAAATAAGAGAGAAATATGATGTGGTTACATGTAGAGCAGTCTCAGCACTCTATATTATTTCTGAATTATGTATTCCAATGGTTAAAGTAAATGGATACTTCCTACCGTTAAAATCAGAAGTTCAAGAAGAAATTCACACAGGCAATAAAATTATAGAAAATACTGGAGCAAAAATAGAAAAAGTTATTGAATATAAACTACCCGTAGAAGATTCAAAAAGAACAATAATAGTTATAAAAAAATATAAAGCTACTAATTTGAAGTATCCTAGAGAATATAATAAAATAATAAAAACTTCTTGAAAATATTCCCTCTATAGATTAAAATAATAATAGGAATAAAGGAAGTTGAGGGGAATATCATGGATGAAAGAAAAGAAGTATATAATATTTTAATTGAGGATATTATTCCAAATAGATTTCAACCTCGTTTGGCATTTGATGAAAAAGAATTAAACAATCTTGCTGCTTCTATAAAGCAACATGGTATTTTACAGCCTCTTATTTTAAGAAAATTAGGCGACAAATATGAAATAATAGCAGGAGAAAGAAGATACAAGGCTGCAGCTTTGGCAGGTCTAGTAAGTGTTCCAGCAATTATTATGAATACAGATGATAATACAAGTGCAGAGCTTGCTATTGTTGAAAATGTTCAAAGAAAAAATTTAAATGCAATGGAAGAGGCACAATCATACAAAAAATTAGGTGAAAAAGGATTTACTCAGGATGAAATAGCTAAAAAAATTGGTGTTAATCAATCAACAGTTGCCAACAAAGTAAGACTACTTTCTTTAGATGAGGAAGTTCAAGATGCCTTATTAAATAACAAAATTTCTGAAAGACATGCAAGAAGTTTGTTATCAATTAATGATCCGATAATGCAAATAAAGCTATTAAATAAAATTATTGTCAATAAATTAACTGTTAAGCAGACTGAAGATGAAATAGCAAGAATATTAAATAAAAAGAATGAATTAAAAAAAGAAGCAAATCAGGAAATAATTAATTTAGATAATAGTATTAATAATAAAATGGATCTTGATTCACTATTAAAACCTCAAATGGTAACAGATAATTCAGAGGAAAAGATAGAGGAATACCAGGATGAATTATCAACAATTAATCCTTTTCAAAATCCTGTTTCAGAAAACGAGGATTTAATTAAAATAAAGAATGAAGCGACTGAAATATTGGATTTTGATGATGAGCCAAGGTTAGAAAATCCAATTTTACACGATGAAATTTCCAATAAAGAAGCCAATATATCAAATCCATTTATTGAAGAGTTTAGACAGCAAAGAATGGAAAATGCAGAAGTCATAACTGCTGAAGAAGAACCGGTCAAATCTATTTCTCAGGCAATAAATAAAATTAGAAATTTAAAATCAGAATTAAATTCAGACGGTTTTATTGTTGAAACTGAAGAGTTTGATTTTGAAGACATGTATCAAGTAGTAATTAAAATTAATAAAGAGTAATTAAACAGAGGGTTCAGTTCCTTTAATATAATATAGTAAAACGGTTGATCCCGTTTTATTTATTTGGCCTGAAATAGGATTTACCAAACATGCTGTAATTCCTTCCGGGATATCATACCAGTTATTTTCTTTCTCTTCTAAAATTGATTCCATTGATTTAGCCCAAATATTTTTTGTTATTTTAGATTGAGTACTTTTTAAATTAGCATTGTTATCATAACCTATCCATACCATACCTAGTAAATCTTCATTGTATCCAATTGTCCAATAATCTGTATCTGTACTTCCACTTTTAACTGCATATTTTTTTGTTAAAATATTACTTACACTTAATAAAGTAGGAGATGTATAATCAACAAAGGAATAATTATATGTATTAGATAATAATTCATTTAATATGTAAACATATCTTTTATTTAATACTTTTTCCTCCTCATACTTATATTCGTAGAGTATATTGTCATTTATGTCTGTAACCTTGTTTATTATATAAGCTTTATTTTTAACACCTTCATTTGCCAGCGTAATAAAGCCGTTGCTATAATCAATCATGCTTATTTCATTAGTTCCTAAAGGTAAAGAAGGATTTGGCTGCAAATTTTCACTGATTCCCACTTTTTTTGAAATATCCACTAATGATTGCTCACCAAAAAATAAATGAGTCTTAACTGCATATATATTATCCGAATAAGCAATTGCAGCTGCCAATGAAATATCTTTATTGGCATATATCTCACCATAATTCTTTGGAGAGTATGTTTTATTGTTGCCTATATTAAATGTGGTTGATTCACTTTTAAAAGTTGTTGAAGCTGTGAATCCGTTTTCTAATGCTAAATAATATAAAAAAGGTTTTATAGTTGAACCGACTTGTCTCTTAGCTTGAGTTACTCTGTTATATTGAGATAATGAGTAGTCCTTTCCTCCCATTAATGCTAATACTTTTCCGGTGTTTGGTTCTATTATTAAAGCCGCAACCTGTAATTCATCTTCATTTTTCATTTCTTCAGTAACTACATTTTCTAATTTTTTTTGTACACTTACATCTAAATTTGTATATACTTTTAAACCATTTGTTTCCAATAGAGACTGAGGTATTTCAGCTATTGATTTTAATTCATTTAATACGGCATCCTTATAATATGAGAGAGAAGACAATACTTCAGAATCTTTTTTACCATAAAAATTTAATGTTTCATTATATGCATTTATAGCTTCCTCATTTGTAATGTATTTATTTTTTACCATACTATCAAGTATTAATTTTTGTCTTTTCTTGGCATTTTCATAATTTATTATAGGGTTATAAGCAGTAGGATTCTTTGGAATTCCAACCAATATGGTAGCTTCTGCCAGTGATATATCTTTCGCATCCTTATTAAAGTAATACTGCGAAGCGGATTCTATATCATAATTTCCCGCTCCATAATTTATTGTATTTAAATATCCCTCCAGTATCTCATCTTTACTGTAATGAACCTCTAGTTCCAAAGTCAGTAAAGCCTCCTCAATTTTTCTACTCCATTTTTTATCAAAATCTAAAAATAAGTTTTTAATATATTGCTGAGATATGGTTGATGCGCCTTGATCCAGTGACTTGTTTAAAAAATTTACTCCTAAAGCTTTGATAATTCTGAAATAATCAAAACCATGATGTTTATAAAAGTTCTTATCTTCAATAGAAATGGTAGCATTTATTATATTTTTAGAAATATTATTTATTGAAATCCATTTATCATCACTATTACCATAAACCAGTTCATTATTAGTATCATATATTTGAATATTATTTGATACTTTTATATCCATCTTAGGCGTGATATAAGCATACACATAAAAACTTATATTGACTATTATAAAACTGATAATCAAAAAAATTAAAATTTTTGAAAATAATAAAATTTTTTTCATTAAAATCACCTATTTATCTAATATTTAGTATGGTAATTAATATATATAAATATAACATTTAATAATATTATAAAAAAATACTTGATTTATTAGTAAAAATAAGTATAATTTTATTGAGAAAGAAAAATACTCAAAATGGAGGATAAAATGAAGTTAAAAAATATAGAAAAAGAAAATTTAGAATTAATGCCTTTTGATGATATTGCATATGTCATTTTAAAAGAAAAAGGCAAAAAAATGAAAATAACTGATCTCTTTAGAAAAATATGTGATCTGTTGGGAATGAACGATAAACAATATTCTGAACAAATAACTGACTTTTTTACATTAATTGCAACTGAAAAAAGATTTATTCAGTTAGATAAGGGATTTTTAGATTTAAGAGAGAATCACTCTTCAAAAATAGACATTAATAGTATTGAAGATGATTTGGAAGACGATTTATTAAATGATGAATATATTGAAGATGATTCAGAGGATGACATATATAATGATACAAAAGATTTAGAAGATGATAAACCTGATGATGATTTAAAAGATTTTGTTATTGTAGATGAAGAGGCAGAAGAGGATTCATTATAGCTTAAACCTTTTTTAAAATATTAAAATGAGGTGAAAGAATGGAAAATAGATTGGAAATAATAGAGGAAAGATACAATTATTTAAATGAAGAATTAATGAAACCTGAAGTGTATAATGATTTTAACAAATTAAAAATATTATCAAAAGAAAAGACAGATTTAGAAGAAATAATAGAATATTACAAAAAATATAAAACTGTAAATGCTGATATAGAAACTGCAAAAGAAATGCTGCAAGATGAAGAAATGCATGAATTTGCGGAAAGTGAACTGGAAAACTTAAATACTCAATTAAATAAGATTGAAGAAAAGTTAAGGGTTTTATTATTGCCTAAAGATCCAAGTGATGGGAAAAATGTAATAGTGGAGATCAGAGGTGCTGCGGGTGGAGATGAAGCAAATCTTTTTGCAGGGGATTTATTTAGAATGTATACCAAGTATTCAGAAAAACAAAATTGGAAAATTGAAATAACGAACGAGATTCACGGAGACAGTGGAGGATATTCACAAGTTGAATTTATTTTAAAAGGTGAAAATGTATATTCAAAATTAAAATATGAAAGTGGAGCTCACAGAGTACAAAGAGTACCTGATACAGAAACTCAGGGTAGAATACATACATCCACTGCTACTGTTGTAGTGCTTCCTGAAGCCGCTGAAATAGATATAGAAATAAAAGAAACAGATTTAAAAATAGATGTATTTAGAAGCAGTGGAGCAGGAGGACAAAGCGTAAACACAACTGATTCTGCAGTCAGAATTACACATTTACCTACCGGAGTTGTTGTTAGCTGTCAGAATGAAAGAAGCCAGCTGAAGAATAAAGAAAAAGCCTATGAAATATTAAAGACAAAATTATTTGATATAAAGCAAAGGGAACAGGAAGAAGCTTTGGGAGCTGCCAAGAAAAATAAAATTGGAACTGGCGATAGATCTGAAAAGATAAGAACTTATAATTATCCGCAAAATAGAATAACAGATCATAGAATAAACTTTTCTTCAATGAATTTAGATAAAGTAATGGAAGGTTATTTGGAAGAATTGATTGAAGCACTGATTACTGAAGACGAAAGAAGAAAGTTAGAAGATCAATATGCTTAATCAGATATTATCTCTGGGAATTTCAAAGCAAGAGGCATTGGAATTAATTAAAGTTAGTAAAAATATTGATAAGGATTATAAATTATTAAAAAAAGGTTATCCGATTCAATATTTAATAGGATATGTTAATTTTTGTGGAAATAAAATAATTGTTGACAAAAATGTTTTAATACCAAGGTATACAACTGAATATTTTGTTGAAAAAACAATAAAATATTTAAAAAGGCTGAATATTAGGAATCCGAAAATATTAGATTTATGTACCGGAAGCGGATGTATTGCAGTTTCCTTAAAAAAGGAATTTAAAGATTCAAAAATATATGCCAGTGACATATCTGCTAAAGCATTGAAAACTGCCAAAATAAATGCAAAAATAAATAACGTGGAGATAGTGTTTATTAAGAGTAATCTGTTTAAAGCTATTAAAGAGAATAAATTTGATTTAATAATATCTAATCCGCCATATGTTTCAAAAGATGAGATATTGGAAAAACAATTAAGATATGAACCTAAAAAAGCTTTATACAGTAAGGAAAAGGGCTTTTATTTCACAAAAAGAATAATTAATGAATCAAATTTATATTTAAATAGAAAATCCATACTTGCATTGGAAGTAAATATGAACTTTAAATATGAAAATTTTACTATAGAAAAAGATTTAGAAGGAAAAAATAGATATTTATTTATAATAAATGAATAAAAAATATAATTAATAACCAACATTTATATAGAAAGGTTGGTTATTTTTATAAAAAAAGTAATATTTATTTTAACTATTATAGTAATATTAATATTTTTAACTAATAATAATGAAATAAAACTGAATGAAGAAGATTCAATAAGATTTAGAATAATACCGAATAGCAACAGCATAAAGGATTTATTTATTAAAGAAAAATTAATAGAAAATTTAAAAGAATATATTAACATAATTGGAAATACGTCAGATATAGAAAAAACCAGAGAGGAAATAATTATTAATTTAGACAACATTAAAAACAATATTAATGATACATTTATCGCTTATAATTATGATCAGGAATTCAAAATTAATTATGGATTAAATTATTTTCCTGAAAAAATTTATAATGATACAACTTATGAAGAAGGCTATTATGAATCAGTGGTAGTAGAAATAGGGGAAGCCAAGGGAGATAATTTTTGGTGTATAATGTTTCCCCCTTTATGCTTTTTGGAAGCTGAAGAAAATGATGAAATAAAATATGAATTTTTTATTATAAAAATAATAAATAAACTATTTGGGTTATAAATTAATAACTTCCTAATAAAATTATTTAGGAGGTTATTTTTTGCAAACATTATCAGTTATTTTTATAGCCATAAGCATTAGTTTGGATGCTTTTAGTTTGGCATTAGCTTACGGATTAATCAATATTAATAAAACTCACATTTTTATTTCAATACTGGTAGGAATTTTCCATTTTTTTATGCCTCTTTTAGGATTAACCATTGGAAATTACATTATTATGAAAATACCGATAAATCCTAAATATATTATTTCCATTATTTTTATTATAATTATCTTTGAAATGATTAAATCATTTCATGAACAAAAAGAAAAATTTTATTTAAATGTTCTAAATATATTTTTGTTTGCTTTTTTAGTTTCTCTGGATAGCTTTTCAGTGGGGATAGGTTTAAATTATATAACAAACTATCCTATTAAAGCATGTATAATATTTACTTTATTCAGTGCAGTATTTACCTTTATAGGATTTTCTTTAGGAAAATACATTTCTAAAAAAATAGGAAATATTTCAAAAATAATTGGCATATTACTATTAACATTTTTAGTTTTATATTACTTATGTAAATAGAGTATTACTAAGAATTGACTAATATAAATTATAAATGTATATTTATATATAGAAGGAAAAACTTATGAAAAAGAAAAATTATAAAGAAGGTTTGATTCGTTATGTCAAAAATTAAAATAATTGGTAACAAGCCTCTTAATGGTGAAGTAAAAATAAGTGGTGCTAAAAATAGTGCGGTTGCATTGATACCTGCAGCAATTTTATCAAGAAATAAAAGTATTATATATAATGTTCCTAAAATAAGTGATATAAAACATATCATTAAAATAATGGAACTTTTAAATTGTAAAATAGTTCAAAAGGAAGATACTTTGTATATTGATTCTACAAATGTTATAAATCATAAAATACCTGAAGAATTAAGTGTGCAGATGAGAGCTTCCTATTATTTCATGGGGGCATTACTTGCCAAGTTTAAAAAAGTTGAGATTTCATTTCCTGGTGGATGTAATATAGGCAGTAGACCTATTGATTTGCATATTAAAGGATTTAAACTATTAGGTGCAAATGTAATTCAGGAAAAAGGAAAATATTTAATAACTGCTGAAAAACTTGAAGGTAATAACATATATTTGGATTTTCCGAGTGTAGGTGCTACCATAAACTTGATGATTGCTGCAACCACCGCTGAAGGGGAGACAATTATAGACAATGCAGCAAAAGAGCCTGAAATAGTAAATATTGCATCCTTTTTAATAAATATGGGTGCAAAAATAAATGGTGCGGGAACAAATAGAATTATAATTAATGGAACAAAAACTATGGATAATGGAGTAATTGAAGTATTTCCTGATAGAATAGAAGCGGGAACCTATTTAATTATCGGTTCATTGTTAGCAGAAAAATTAATTGTAAGAAATACAATAAAAGAACATTTAGAAGCTTTGATAACTAAACTAACGGAAGTTGGAGTTGAATTAGAATTTCAAAAAGATAATATTATAGTAAAGAAATGTGATAATTTAAATTCAACAAATATTAAAACTTTGGTATATCCAGGATTTCCTACTGATTTACAGCAGCCATTCACTACTTTATTAACACAGTCAAACGGTACATCATTTATTGAAGAGACAATATATGAAAGTAGATTTAGAAATGCGGAATATTTGGATAAAATGGGTGCCAATACTACTTTATTAAAAAATAATTTATTAAAGGTTGAAGGAAAGACATTGCTAAAAGGAGCAAATGTTACCTCAACAGATTTAAGAGCCGGAGCCTCACTTTTAATAGCAGGTTTGATAGCAGAAGGAACTACAGTAATAGAAAATACAGAGCATATATTGAGAGGATACGAAGATGTAATTTATAAACTTTCAAAAATAGGTGCTAAAATAAGTGTAATTGAGTAAAATTTATTAAGTTAGTACAATTTGGAGGTTGTATGATACTTAAAAAATTTATTATCATTATTTTAGTTTTTATTTTATGTTTTATAATATTTAAATATACTTTTAATTCAAAAGTAGATTATTTGGCTTTGGGAGATGACTTGACAATAGGAAAGTCTCCTTTTGGCAATTACGGAAAAAGTTTTTCTGATTTTTTTGCACAATATTTAAGTAATAAAAATAAATTAAAAAGTTATAATAAAAAGTTCTCTGGTCAAAATTATAGAATTACTGATTTAATAAAAAGTATGAATAATAATAAAAGAGAAGTTATAAATAATAAAAAAGTAAACATTAATCAGGCAATAGTAAATGCGGAACTCATAACTATATCAGTAGGAATAAATGATTTATTTTATAAATTAAATTATAGAAATATAAGAAAAAATCAAATTAATACAATATATAACTATATTTATGAGATGTTTATTGATTACAGTTATTTGTTAATAAACATAAGAAAACTAAATGATTGCAAAATATATTTGATTGGATATTATAATCCGTTAATAAATTTAAATGATGAAGAAAAGCAAAAAGTAGATGAAATATTTGAATTTATAGATAAAGAATTTAATAATTTAGAAAGTAAGAATATATTCTATGTAAAAATAATAGAAGGATTTAATAATAAAAGTTATTATTTACCGAATAATAATGAAATGTTTCCATCATTAGAAGGTTATAATTATATTTCAACAAAATTAATTGAATCATATGAGAAATAAATAATTTACTTGATTTATTGCATAATATAAGTTATAATACCATTTGAAGTTATCTCTATAACTAAAAAATTTAAAGTTATGGCAAGGAGGAATAATGAAAAAAGGAATACATCCAGCAATGAAGGAATGCAAAGTTAAATGTGCATGTGGAAATGAATTTACAGTGAAATCTCAAAAGGAAGAAATGTTCTTAGAAACATGTGATAAATGTCATTCATTTTATACTGGAAAATATAAAACTGCAAAAACAGGTAATGTTCAGAAGTTTAGAAATAAATATGGAATAGAGGAGTAAACAACAGTTTACTTTTTTTATAAAAAAAATTATAATTAAAATAGGTGAAAAATATGAGAATCGGAATAGCATGTGATCATAGAGGTGTTGAATTAAAAAGACAAATAGTTTTTTATTTAAGAGGTAAAGTGGAAAAACTTGTTGATTTTGGCACTAATTCTGAAGAAAGCGTTGATTATCCATTATATGCTCAAGTAGTTGGGGAAAAGATAAAATCTAATGAGATTGATCTTGGCATTTTAATATGCGGAACTGGAATAGGGATGTGCATAGCGGCTAATAAGATTAAGAGTATAAGATGTGCTAATGTCAATAGTGAAGAAGAGGCTTCCTTAGCTAGAAGTCATAACAATGCAAATATTATTTCAATTAGAGCAGATTTTCCAGTTGATACTTCAATAAAGCTAATAGAAACATTTATTAACACTTCTTTTTCTGGAGAAGAAAGACATGTTAGAAGATTAAAGGAAATAGAAAATTTAGAAAAACAATCATAATTTATTGATATATCTCATATATTTTTAATATGAGATATTTATTTATAATTGTATTATTTTTAATACCAATTTTTTTCATATCAAGAATTTTTTATAATGAAGAAGACACTGTACAAGAAAATACTGTAGAGAATATAAATAATGAATATTCTGATTTAGAAGATTATATTGTCGGAGTTGTTGCCTGTGAAATGCCTGCTTCATTTGAGTATGAAGCTTTAAAAGCTATGGCAGTTGCAGCCAGAACCTTTTCATTAAATAAATTGGAAAACAATCCAGACTATAATTACAGAGAAGCAAAAAATGATCAATGCTATAATGATAAAACTGAAATGCAAAATAAATGGGGAAAAGATTATGAGAAATACTATAATAAGATAAAAAATGCTGTTGAAGATACTAAAGGAATGTATATTTCATACAATAATGAACCTATTGAATCTTTTTACTTTTCAACTTCAAACGGATATACAGAAAATGTTGAAAACGTTTTTAAAGAAAAAATTGAATATTTAATTAGTGTTTCTTCACCTTGGGATGTTGAAACAAAAAATTTTGAAAAAACAATTTCATATTCAGAAACTGAATTTTTAAAATTATTAAAAATAAATGCTAATAAAGTATATAAAATAGATATACTGGGTTACACTGGTTCAAATAGAGTAGAAAAAATTTTAATAAACAACAAAACATATACAGGAATAGAATTTAGAAAATTATTGAATCTCAGATCTACTGATTTTATAGTAAAAGAAACTGATAATAAAATTAATATTACTACAAAAGGATATGGTCATGGAGTTGGAATGAGTCAGTATGGCGCTAACGGAATGGCAAAAGAAGGAAAAAAATATACTGAAATATTAAAATATTATTATCAAAATGTTGAAATAAAAGAAGTATAATTTTGATAAATATGTTCACACTTATAATATAGGAGAGTGAATATATATGTTAAAATTAAAAAAATGGGTAATGCCAAGTATCTATGTAGTATCTGTGATTGCCGTAATAGGAGTGGTGTTTTTAACTATAAGCAGTATTAGTAAATATTTAAATGATTCTGTCAATTATAAATATTCAATTGATAATGTTTTTGAAGATATTACTCCAGTTATAAATAATGATACCACTATTATAAAGCCTTATTTGTCTGATACGGTAAAAGTTGGAAAATATTTTTATGACTTTGAAGGCACTACTGAAGAACAGGTAAATTCAATAATATATTATGAAGGTACATATATGCAGAACTCCGGTGTAGATTACATTAGTGATGAAACTTTTGATATAGTGTCAATACTAGATGGTGAAGTATTTAAAATAAGTAAAGATGATACATTGGGAAATACAGTTCAGATTAAACATAATAATGATTTAATAAGTATTTATCAAGGTATTGATAATATAGCTATTAAACAGGGGTCAAAAATTAATCAGGGCGACATTGTTGGCACAAGCGGAAAATCAATTATAAATCCAGAATATAAGAATTATCTTCATTTTGAAATATATTATAAAGGAAAATTAATGGATCCCGAAAATTTATATTCATTGACTGTAGAAGACTTGGAATAGTCTTTTTTTTTCATAAAAAATAAAATAAAAAATATACTTTACTAAAGAGGTGGACAATAATTAAAAAAAGTATAATCAGTAGAGTATATGATGAAAGTAAATATATAATTAGTACTGAAAAAACTGTGAGAGAAGTTGCATCTGTTTTCAATGTGAGTAAAAGCACAGTTCACAAAGATTTACATGAAAGATTAAAAGAAATAAATTTTGATTTATATAACAAGATTCAAAAAATTATGAAAAAACATATTGAAACCAGGCATATTAAAGGAGGAGAATCAACAAGAATAAAATATAGTAAAAATAAATAATAAATTAAGTTTATTATTTTATTTTGTTGTTTATTTGATCCAAAAATGTTATTATGTATATTGACAGTAGTACACAAGAATAGGAGTAAGTAATTTTGATTTATTTTATTATAGTAGAAGATCAAAGGCTCCAAAGAAACTATATTTCTAATTTAGTCATGAAATATATGATGAAAAATAAATTAGAATTTGATATTAAAGAATTTGATTCTGATACTAAAGAATTAAGAGATTTAATTAAAAATAATGAACATAATCATATTTATGTTTTGGATTTCCAGCTTTCTAATACTAATGCGATAGAGATTTCCAGACTTATAAGAGAAAAAGATTGGAGAAGTCCAATTATAGTTTTTTCTGAATTTGGCGGAATGGCATATGAGACTTTTAAACAAAGATTACAAATATTGGATTTTGTTAATAAACAATTTGAAGCAGAAAAAAATTTATATGAATTATTTGATATATGCTTAAATCAACTAGATGTTAAGGATACTTTAAAAATAAAATCAAAAGGTGTGGATTATACTATTCCTTTTGAAAAGATAATATATATTTATAGGGATACTTTTGAAAGAAAATTAGTAATTGTAACTAATAATTTAGAATATAAAATCAACATGTGCTTGAAGTCAATAATACATCTCCTAGATGGCAGATTTAAGCTTACACATAAAGCTTGTATTGTTAATATAGATAAAATAGAAGCTTTCGTGTGGAATGAAGGTAAAATTGTTTTTAGAAATGGATTTGAAACGTATCTTCTTTCAAAAACACATAAAAAAGAGTTGATGAAATATGTATAACTTTATTATTTCATTAGTTGGAATTCTTTTTTGTAATATTATTTGTATAAGATGTTATAAATTAATTTCCAATTATAAAAATAATTTAGTCAATATATTAAATATTATATTAATTATAATTTTTTCAATCGCAGTTTATTATAATAATCAGTATAATCATACTCCAAGTAGACTAATCATAAATTTTTTAATAATTTATATTTTATTATTAATTGTTTTTAAAGAAAAATTTGCTATTACATTAATAAAAACAATCACTATTTATTTTTTACTATGTTTTTTTGAAATTTTACTTATGTTTTCAATTGCTATTTCAAACGAAATTAATTTAGCTGAATATGATCTTCAATATTTTGTAAAAACATTATATTCCATAAATGTATCATTATTTACACTTTTGTTTTTTGAAATAAATAAAATTAGAAGAGTAATAATAAAGTTATATAAAATATTACTGAATGACAATAGCAAATTAATTAAAAGTATAATATATATACTTATTTTTATTATTGTAATATTAATTTTTAATGCTTCAATAAAATTATCTATTACAATTTATATAACACATATATTAATTTTTACAATTTCATTGTTATTTGTTGTCATTCTTGTTGTACAATATTTTAAAGTTAAAAAATCAGAAAATAAAGAAAAAGTATTAATAGAATGTTTATCAAAATATGAAAAGCTAATAGATATAGATAGAATCAACAAACATGAATTGTTAAATAACCTGCTGATATTAAGAAGTTTTGAAAATAAAAACAGTATAAAGTATAAAGAAACACTGAATTCAATGATTAATGAATATGAAAGTAAAAATAATAAAATTACAACTAATTTATGCAATTTGCCTTCAGGATTAAAAGGTTTATTATATTATAAGATTCATGAAATAAGTAATCAAAATATCAATATAAATGTATATATATCACCTAAAGTACTAATAATTTTAGAAAAGCTGAATGCAAAAGTATTTATGAAATTATGCAAAATAATTGGAATTCTATTGGATAATGCTAAAGAAGCGAGTGAAATATCTAAAGAAAAAGAAATAATAATTGATATTTATAAAGAAAAAAATAATATTATTTTCTATATAGAAAATTCTACTAAAGAAAATATAAATATATCAAAAATTTATAATAAAAATTACAGTACTAAAGGAAAAAACAGAGGTTTAGGATTATATATTTTAAATAACATAATTAAGAATACTCCTGAATTTGAGATTAATCAAAATTTAAATAAGAATAGATTTATTTCAATATTAAAAATAAAAAACAAAAAAACTCTTTCTTAACTGAAAGAGTTCTTTAATTTATTTTATTAAGCTGCTTGGTGTATTTGGTTCTTCAAATACTACAATCCAACAGGCACCTGATGCAGTGAGTGCTACCAAGCTACCAATGAATGTTAATACAGACGCTACAATTTTCATTTTTTACCTCCTTTTTATTATATTTAAACTTAAGTTTAACTTTTTTTATAAAATAAATAATTGTTATACTTAAGTTTAAAAATTTTATAACTTATAGGAATCATTAACAATGTTTCTGTTAACATAGAAAATAACAAAATATTACTTAAAATATTGTTTTTTAAAAATAAAATTAAAATAAAATATACAAAAGCAGTTATTAAACATAAAATTTTAAATGCCAATCTTCTTTTTTTATTAATGAGGGGTCTATCTTCTGTATCTGCCGGAGCATATTTATATATTAAAAATATTAACGTGATTGATGCAATAGTTTTTACTTCAAAAGGTATAATTAAAATTGTTGAAATATATGAAAAAAGTATAAATATTAATATAGATAAAATCCAGCAATGCCAACTTTTCTTTGCGTGCATACCAAAACCGCTAACTCTTAATAAACCAAAAAAAATAAATAATAAAATTGTTTCTTTAATTGTTCCGATCAAATATGAAATTAATAGTATTACTAAAGTTTTAGACAATGTTATATATAGGGTTTCTAAACCGTATTTAATTTCTAATAATTTATTATTATCGTAATGATAATATTTATTAATAATATGCAACGCATTATCTAAAATCTTTTTTCTCATAAAATACCTCAATTATATCGTAAGCTATAAATATATTGTAAGTTATAAATAATTAAACAAAGAAAAAAATGTTTTATTTATACAGATAATTGATTTAAATAAAAAATAATAAATATTGATTAAGATTTTATATATTTCATTCAACAATATATTTATATAAAGCGATTTTTTTATAAAAAAATAAATAATTATATATCATTTTTATAGTATGTAAAAAAAATGTCGTATTTTTACGTTTGATATAAATTGAAATAATATAAATTATTACTTATGATTTATATATAAGAAAGGGTAGGTGTGAGTTATGCAAAAAGGAAGAGTGAAATGGTTTAATAATGAGAAAGGATATGGATTCATTGAAAGTGGTAGTGATTTTAGCGAAGACATATTTGTTCATTATTCTGCAATTGATTGTGAAGGATATAAAACTCTTAGAGAAGGCGATATTGTTGAATTTACTGTAATCAAAACCGCTAAAGGTAATCAAGCGATAAATGTCAAAGAAGTAAAACTAACTACAGTTTAAGAAATAAGCTTAAACACATATTAACCTATGTGTTTTTTTGTAAAAAAATATATAAACTATAAAAAATAATTAAAATATGATAAACTAATATCAGAGGTAGGTTAAATGAAATATTTTGTTAGAGGAGAAAATTTAGAAGTTACAAATAACATAAAAAATTATGTTATAGAAAAACTTTCCAAAGTAGATAAATACTTGGAAAAACCGGAAGTAACTGAAGCGAGAATATTATTAAAAACAAGATTAAATAGTAAAAAAATTGAAGTAACAATTATAGTGAATAGTTATTTTTTAAGAGCTGAGGAAGAACATGAAGATATGTATGCTGCAATTGATTTAGTTACTGATAAAATAGAAAGACAGTTTAAAAAATATAGAGAAAAATTAATTTCAAGACATAAAAAAAATAATTTTAATGATTTAATTGAAAATATAAAAGAAGATAATGAAGAAATTGTAAAAGTTAAGAATATATTTTTAAAGCCAATGGATAAAAAAGAGGCAATAATTCAGATGGAATTGTTGAGTCATACATTCTTTGTATTTAAAGATAGAGAAACAAAGAAAATTTGTGTTTTATATAAGAGAAAAGATGGAAACTACGGCTTGTTGGAAACAGAATAAATAGGAGATTTATGAAAAAGTGCGTTGTAATTTATAATCCTCAAAGTGGTAAACTTACAAATGAAAACACATTAAAAAGTTTAAAAAGTATTTTAGAAAAATATGATTTTAAATCTGAGATTATCTACACAAAATGTCATGGAGATGCAATAGGAATAATGAAAGATTTAGATTCAGTTGACTTAGTAATTGGTGCCGGTGGAGATGGCACTCTAAATGAAATAATAACTGGAAATTTAATGAGAAAAGAAAAACTATTGGTTGCACATTTACCTTTTGGAACTGCTAATGATGTTGCTAAAATGTATGGATTAACACAAAATTATCTAAGAAATCTGGATCTATTACTTTCTGGAATAGTGAAAAATGTAGATATTTGCCTGATAAACAATCAGCCTTTTGTATATGTTGCATGTATGGGATCTTACGTTGATATAGCTTACGCTACTCCAAGAAAGCTAAAAGAAAAATATGGAAGATTGGCATACATAATTTATGGTATTAAACAATTAAAAAAGAACTTTCAATTTTATAATGTTAAATATAAAGTAAATGATGTTGAAAAAAGAGGTATTTTTTCATTTATTTTTATAACAAATAGTAATCGTGTAGGTGGAGTAAATAATCTGTATTCAGATATTAAATTAAATGATAATATGTATGAAGTATTAATGTGCAATATAAAAAATAATTGGGATATTATAAAAGCAATACACTTTTTAAAAAGGAGAGAAATAAATAATCTTCCAGGTTTTGTTTACTATAAAACAAATAATTTAGAAATAGAATTTGATAAGATTCCAACAGCTTCATGGTGTATTGATGGAGAAGAATATAAGGAAAATACAAAAAAATATTTCATAAAAATTAATAAGGAAATTAACATGCTTGTGCCAACTAAAAATATAGAAAAACTTTTTGAAAATAATGAATAAATGGTGAAACATGATAATAAATTTTATTATTTTAATATTTGGTTTTTTTATACTAATTAAAAGCACTGATATTTTTATTGATACACTATCTTCAATAGCTATAAATTTCAAGGTATCAAAAATGCTGATTGGATTAACTATTGCAGCTTTTGGAACCTGCGCGCCAGAGTTGGCAATATCTTTTAACAGTATGATTAAAGGCAGTGGAGATATCGTAATAGCCAATGTACTTGGAAGTTGTATTGTTAACGTACTTTTAATTATTGGAGTTTCAGCTTTATTTTTTCCCATAAGAGTAAAAAATCAATATATAAAAAAGGAAATACCTCTGCATTTAATATTTGTAATATTACTTTCATCTGTACTTATAATAAATATGCTAAATAATACTTTTCTTATAAATAGATTTGATGCAATATTTTTTTTAAATCTTTTTATCTTATTTATCATATATATTATTTCTTTATCAAAAATAGACAGTTCAGATAAATCAGAGGAAAAACCGAAGTATAATATAAAAACATCTGTATTTATCACTATTGTTTGTATAATAGTAATTATTATTGGAAGTGATTTAATAGTTGAAAATGCAAAATATATAGCAAATTATCTTAATATCAGTGAAAAATTTATTTCTATGACTGTTGTGGTAATTGGCACATCTCTGCCTGAATTAACGATGACAGTTATTGCAGCCAAAAAGAAAGAATTTGATATTTCAGTCGGAAATATAATCGGAACAAACATTTTTAATATTGGAATTGTATTAGGATTACCTATTTTAATTTATGGAGCTGTTAGTTCTGACTCATTTCACATTATTGATTTTGCTGTATTGTTTATGTCTGGATTAATATTTTATTTATTTAGCAAGAATGACAGAGTAATTTCAAAAAAAGAAGGTTTCATAATGATATTCCTATTTATGATGTATTATATATATTTATCAATTTTTTAAAATTGATAAAAACAGCATAATTTATTATAATTAATAATGGAGGTAAAAAATGAAAGTAAAAAGATTTGGAGATAGAAGAGATGCCAGCAGAGTAAGAGATATTGATGGTGTACATAAGATAATGGTTCTTTTAAAACCAAACAGATGTGATTCAGATGTTTATATAAATCAGAAAATTGATGTGACTGAGTTGGTAAAATATGTGGAAAGTAAAAATAAAAGAGATAAAGAGAATAGATTAACATATTTTCATGCTTTTTCTACAGCGATAGCTAAATTGATTTACAATAGACCTTTATTGAATAGATATATAATAAATGGAGAATTTTATGATAGAGATGAGGTAAGTTTATCTTTTGTGGCTAAAGTTAATTTTGAAGACAATTCAGAAGAATTTCTTTCTGTTGTCAAAACAAAATTCAATGATAATATATATACTATAAGAGATAATATATCAAAACAGGTAAAACAAATTAGAGAAAATAAAAAAGATACTACAGATGATATAGTTGATAAAGTTGGAAGGCTACCTAAAATTTTTAGAAAATTTATTGCCTGGATAGTAAAAAAGTTAGATAAGTATGATTTATTGCCATTTTCAATGATTAAAAATAATATTTATTACAGCAGTGTGTTAGTTTCAAATTTAGGGAGTATTAATTGTGGCTCTATTTATCATAATTTAACTGACTTTGGAACAAATTCCATACTAATTACAATTGGAACAATTCATAAAGAACAGATTATAGATGAAAATGGAAAAGCTGAAATAAGAGATGTTTGTGATTTTGGTGTAAATTGTGATGAAAGAATAGCTGATGGAGTATATTTTGCCAAATCAATAAAAATTTTTGAATATATTATTTCCAAACCGAAACTATTGGAGGAAAATTTAAATGAAATTGTTAATATCAAAGAAAAAAAGTCTAAATAAACCCTGGAAAAAGTTATATGGAGCTGTGCCTGAAAAATTGGATTATCCTGAATGTACAATGTATGAATTATTAGAAGCTTCATCAATAAAATTTCCAAATTATATAGCTTATGATTATTTCGGAACTACCTGTAATTATAAAAATCTTATTAATAAAATTCATGAAGCTGCAAAAGCATTGAAAGTACAAAATATTAAAGAAAAAGATGTGGTTACAATATGTATGCCAAATACACCTCAAGCAGTTGAAATGTTTTATGCAGTTAATTTAATTGGAGCAGTAGCAAATATAATACATCCTTTGTCCAGTGAGAATGAAATTGAAAATTTTATTAATGAAACTAATAGTAATCTAATATTAACTATTGATATAGCTTATGAAAAAGTTTCAAAGATTGTAAAAAATACTAGAATAAAAAAGATTATATTGGCAACAGCTGCAGATGATATGAAAATGTTAACAAGTATGCTGTATTGGATATTTAAAGGTAAGAAAATTGAAATAGATCCTAATATAAATAATGTAATAAAATGGAATGATTTTTTAAATCAGGGTAAGAATTACAAAGGTAAATATCAGGTAAGAAGAAAATCTGATGATGTTGCAGTTATATTGTATAGTGGAGGAACTACAGGAATTCCAAAAGGAATTTTATTGTCAAATATGAATTTTAATGCACTTGCAATACAGAGTTTTGTTATGTGTGGCACATGTAAAGAAGGAGATTCTATCTTGGCAATAATGCCAATATTTCATGGATTTGGCCTTGGAGAATGCATACATGCGCCATTGGCTTTTGGAATGAAGTGTATATTGATTCCAACATTTAAAGCAACTGAATTTGATAATTTAATTAGAAAACATAAACCCAATTTTATTATTGGTGTTCCAACATTATTTGAAGCATTGCTAAAATATGGACACTTTAAAAGTAATGATTTGAAAAGTGTTAAAAGTGTATTATCAGGTGGAGATGTGATAAGTGATTCTACTAAAGAGAAAATTGATAAATTATTGGAAAAATACGGTTCAAAAACAAAATTAAGAGTTGGCTACGGACTTACTGAAGGAACCTGTGCAAGCTGTTTAACACCAGAAAATGTTTTTGAAAAGGGAAGTATTGGAATTCCATTTCCGGATACGTATTATAAAATAGTGAAAATCGGAACACATGATGAAGTTCCTTTTAACACTGATGGAGAAATATGTATAAGTGGTCCTACAGTGATGATGGGTTATAACAATAACATTGACGAAACAATGCAGGTATTGAGAAAACATAATGATGGAAAGATCTGGCTACATACTGGAGATGTAGGCTGCATGAGTGAAAATGGCGTTTTCATTTTTAAACAGAGAATAAAAAGAATAATTATTTCATCAGGTTACAATATATATCCAAGTTACATAGAAAATATAATTAACAGTCACCCTGATGTTTTAACTTCTACAGTAATAGGAATAGATCACCCATACAAAGTACAGGTGGCAAAAGCATTCATTGTTTTAAAAAATAGTGTTAAAGATGTCAGTAAGATAAAAAAAAAAATTAAAGATTATTGTAAAAAGAATATTGCTA
>CAZKSN010000005.1:0-15941 GCA_964555585.1 uncultured Muribaculaceae bacterium
GGTGCTAGTATCACACTAGCCAACCCCTTTTTATTCTTTTTTCCGGATTGCTCTTCAGGGGGAGCAATCCTTTATTATTTATGATATTATTTAAATTATATGATATAATTATTCGGGAGGGTTATTATGAGTTCTTTTGAAAAAGCTATGGCAGAAATGAAAAAACAGGGAGAAAAAAGTTTAGATACAACAAGAAAATTTTTTAATTATTATAAAAAAAGTAATAATAAGATAGTTTTCAAAATTTTTGCTTATTTATACGAAGAAAGATTTATGTCACTGCCTTTTTATCCAGGTTATTACGGAAATTTATTAGCAGTTGCATTATTATATCGTGAATTGGATATTGCGAAATTTCTAATAGAGAATAGTAATGTTAAAACAGATATGGTTTCTCATAATTTTTATTTTAAGGATGAAAGATCTGCTGATTACTGGATAAAAAATTTAATGTGCAGAGTCCAGGAGAATGACAGAATAAGATTAAATGAATTATCAGAAATAATAAAAGAAAAAAATAAAAAATCAGAATTACATTCATGTGACATAAAAGAACAAGATGAATTTAAAAGGCATAGAGAAAATAGATTAAAATATTAAAAGAGAAGTTTACTTCTCTTTTTTTTCTATATTTTTATAATAATTGTATCTTCTTTTAGCATCGTCCATATTTTGATTATATAATTTTTGATATTCTTCAGGATTTAGTTTTTCCAGGTTCTTATATCTAAGTTCTTTCTTAAATACTTCTTCATATAACGAAAAATCCGGTTCTTTAGAATCAATTGTAAGCTTATCTTCTTCTGGACTGTATCTCATTAATATATTATATCCGCATTCAACAAGCAGTTTTTCCTCATTCAGTGTATTTCTAAGACCCCCGTATATGCCATGTTCAATGCAAGGACTGTAGGCAATAATTATTGAAAGTCCCTTATGTTCATGAGCTTCCTTAAATGCTTTTATTGTTTGAGGCATATTAGCTCCCAAACAAATGGATGCGACATATACATTTGGTATGGAAAGTACCATTCTGAACAGATCTTTTTTATTGGTTTTCTTTCCATTATAGGAGAATTCTGCGATTGCACCTGCCTTAGTAGACTTAGAAGTTTGTCCTCCTGTATTAGAATATACTTCAGTATCAAGCACAAGTACTTTTACATCCTCTCCACTGTGAAGCACATGATCCAGTCCTCCAAAGCCAATGTCATAAGCCCAGCCATCTCCACCAATGATCCATACCTTTCTTGAAGAGACATAATCCAATAATTTACAAAGTTCAGTAGGTATATTTTCCTGTTTTAAGGATTCTTTTACTTCCTTAGTTATTTCATAATTATTTGAATTGTCTATCCATCTTCTATATATTTCTGAAACTTTTGGATCAACATAATCCATACTTTCATTCATTAATTCATAAATTCTTTCCTTGTTCTTTTTAAATGTGGTATGTATTCCCAGACCAAATTCCGCATTATCTTCAAATAAGGAATTAATCCAAGGTATTGTATAAGGAGTACATGGAAGAGATGCTCCATAGATTGACGAGCAACCAGTGGCATTTGAAATCACTATTTCTTCACCATAAAGTTCAGTCAACAGTCTTATATAAGGTGTTTCACCGCATCCGGCACAGGCTCCACAGAATTCAAAATATGGTTTTCTGAAACCTACTCCTTTAACAGTGAATTTATTAAACGGAGTCTCATTTTTAATATTTTCAAATAAATATTCACTTCTTTCATTTAGTTTTTCATCATATTCTCCAAGAGTCAGAGCTTTATTTCCTCCCTTTCCAGGGCACGTATTGACACACAAGGTACATCCAGTACAATTTGCTTCAGAAACACTTATATAAAAATATTTATTTTCTTCTCCAATGCTTGGCAAGGTTTCTGATTTATCTATACCGGCACTCACAAGTTCTTCTTCTGTTAATGAAAAAGGTCTTATTACAGAATGCGGGCAAACCATAGAGCATTGGTTACACTGTATACAATTCTCTTTTACCCATTTAGGAACCAACTGAGAGATTTTTCTTTTTTCACTTTTAGAAATTCCTCCTTCAAAGGTACCATCTTTATATTCAATAAAATCTGATACTTTTAAATCATTTCCTCTCATACCTATAAGTTCATCAGTAATATTTCTTTTCTTTGGTTCATCTGTTTCTTCATATGTTAGAAGATTTTTTTCAAATTCTCTTAAATATTCAAATGATTCATCTACTGCGATTATATTGTTCTCTATTACCTTACTGTCTTTAGCAGAATATATTTCATGTATTAAATGTTTAAGATTGTCCACTTCTTCCTTTCTGCATCCCAAGATATGAAGAATATATACTGCGATTATATTATTTATTTTTCCATTTAAATTATATTTCTTGTCTAAAATTGATGCATCTGAAATAATAAACTTAATATCTTTTTCTATTATTTCTCTTTTAACTTCATTAGGTAAAAAATCATTTAATTCTTTATCTGTTTTATTTGTATTAAGTAAAAATATTCCACCTCTTCTGATATTTTCAAGTATATTGTATCTGCCTAAATAGGAATCTTTACTTAAGACTACCAGTCCCGGACTTGTAGGATAAAAAGGCGCTCTTATAGGTTCTTTGTCAAATCTTAAATGACCAATCGTTACTCCACTACTTTTTTTAGAATCATATTGAAAATAACCTTGAACAAATTCATCTTCTTTTTCTCCGATTATCTTAAGTACATTTTTTGCACCACTAACCATTCCGTCAGATCCAAATCCCCATATTTTTACTTCTTTATAATTTTTATTTAATTTAAAATCAACCTCTGGAAGACTAAGATTGGTCACATCATCTATTATTCCGATAGTGAAATTGTCTTTTATATTGTTTTTATTTAAATTGTCAAATACTGCCTTTATATGAGAAGGTGTTGTATTTTTACTGGATAAGCCATATCTTCCACCTACTATGGTTATATCTTCATCTTTAAGAGCGTTACATACATCTAAATATAATGGTTCTCCAGCACTTCCAGGTTCTTTTGTTCTATCTAAAACAGCTATTTTATTAACACCTGAAGGTAATGAATCTATAAACAGTTTTTTAGAAAAAGGTCTGTATAGATGGACAACAAGAACACCCACATCCTCTCCCACTTTTATTAGCTCATCTACAACAAGTCTAATGGTATCTGTAACAGAACCCATTGCAACTATGACTCTTTTTGCATTTGGATTGCCGTAATAATTAAAAGGTTCATAATCTGTATTGGCAAGTCTATTTATATCTTTCATGCAAGAAGCTACTATTGAAGGTAAATTTTCATAATTGATATTTCTTACTTCAGTATTTTGAAAATATGTTTCTTCAGTTTGAGAAGTACCTCTAGTAATGCTTTTTCCCACATTTATTGCTTTATTTCTAAAATCTTCTAAAGCTTTTTTATCTATTAAAGGTAATAATTCACTTATTCCTAAAGTCTTTATTTTATTTAATTCATGAGAAGTTCTAAAACCATCAAAAAAATGTAAAAAGGGAACACTGCCTTTTATAGCACTTAAATGAGCCACCAAAGCCATATAATATGCATCCTGAACACTTGAACTTGCCAACATTGCAAATCCTGTTGAGCGTACAGCATATATATCCTGATGATCACCGAATATTGAAAGTGCATGAGTAGCTAAACTGCGAGCTGCAACATGAATAACTCCAGGCAATAATTCACCTGATATTTTATACATAGATGGAATCATTAATAATAAGCCCTGAGAAGCTGTAAATGTTGTTCCCAGACTACCCGACTGTAAAGAGCCATGCATTAAAGCTGCGGCTCCTGCTTCACTTTGCATTTCAACTATTTTAACACTGTCATTAAATATGTTTTTCTTTCCAGAAGCCGACCATTTATCTGCAAGTGTTGCCATTGGAGATGCAGGTGTAATCGGATAAATTCCACCAATCTCAGTAAATAAATAAGAAGCTGTGACACATGCCTCATTTCCATCCATTATACTATACTCTTTCATATTCTTCACCATATCCATTATACAATGAAATAACAAATAAAAAAAGAATTTATTCTTTAACAAATTCTTTATTTAATTCCATATTATACTTTTCACTGTCAAAATTTTTATTAATTAAAAAATCATCAATCATTTCTAACACTTTATCATAATATTCATAATAAAATATTGAGTGAGTAGAATTTTTTATTAACACTAAATATTTATCAATATCCTTAATTTTATTATAAACATCTATTGAACTTTGATATGGAACCATTATATCATCTTGTCCTTGAACAATTAATACAGGAATATTTACTTTTTCAATACATTTTTTATATTCTTTTACTAATTCAAAAAATTCTTTAATAATACCTACAAAAAATCTTTTAGTCATAGTAAAAAAGAATTTTTTATCATAATATTTAAACCATTTTAGTCCAGGATTAGGATTATAATCAAAAGCAGGAGCTTCTAAAACCAGTTTTTTTATAGTTGGATATTTTACTGCCAAGTAAGTAGCTATAACACCACCCATACTGTGAGCTACTATATAAATATCTTCATATTTTTCATTCAAGAATTCAATCATTTCTTCAGAAGTTTTAATCCAGTCTTCTTTTTTAGGGTAGTTTAAAATTCCTTTTTCATGACCTGGCAAATAATAAGAATATACATCGTATTTTTCATTAAAATATTTCATTACTTCAGCATGTTCACTAGGGCTACCTGCTAAACCATGAATAATTAACATAGCTTTCTTGTTCATATTTTCACCTCAATCTGATTATTTCGTTTCCTTTAACAAAATAACCTTCTTTAGCACTCATTAATAGAGGTAAATCTTTTTTTGAATCAGAATAAGCTTTATTAATAATTTTATTGGGATATGCTTTTTTAAATCTTTTTATTTTTTCCTCTCTTGAACAATTTTTTCCAATTATCTTTCCAGTTTTTAAGTTCACTTCAGTAGCTATAACATTTTTAATGTTTAACTTATCACAAAACTTTTTAATCCATAATATATAAGATGCACTTATCACTAAATCATCACTTTTTTGCATTTTTTTATACCAGGGCTTGATATTTTTCATATGAGTTTCAGCAAATTCATCCAAATATTCGTCTAAATTATTTATATCAAATAAGAACCTAAATAAAATTTCCTTTGATTCTTCAAATTCACATTTCTTAAAAATATATTTAATATATTTAAATTTAAACTTAATAAGATACTTTAACATTAATAAGGGTTTCTTTTTTAAAGTATAAAATATTAAATCTACACTTGTATCTCCTTTATAAATAGTATCATCAAAATCATAAACATTCATAAATTCACCAATTTAATTATAGCATAAATAATAAAAATGATATAATTATGAAAGAGGTCAATATGTCAATAATAGTAAATAAATATAAATTAGAAAGTCCTAAAATAAAAAATAATATAAATATTATGATGTTTTCAGATATTCATAATAATACAAAGGTATTAAATAAAATAGCAAATACAGTTAGAAAATATAAACCAGATTATATTTGCATCCCCGGAGATATAATAGATTCAGTTGATAATGATTATTTAATGATAGTAAAGTTTTTAAATAAAATATCTTTAAATGTTAAAAAAATAATAATATCAATCGGAAATCATGACATATCTATATATTATAAAAGAATTGTTAAATATAAAGAAAATAAAGATTTTTTTAAAGCTGTTAAAAAAATATCAAATTGTATTCTATTAGATAAGAAACTTAGTATTGCCAACTTAGAAAACATATCTTTCAGTGGCTTTAAGTATCCCTTGGAATGGTTTAAAGATGAAAAATTCATTGAAAAAGAGCTTAAAGAATATTTAAAAAATATTTCAATAAACAATTTTAATAATAATTTCAATATTTTACTTTCTCATAATCCTAACTGGTTAATAGAAGATAATAAAATAATTAATAAAAAAGAATTTCCATTTATAGAAAAGATTGATTTAATAATGTGTGGTCATAACCATGCGGGTTTAGTTCCAAAGCTTCTACAAAGAATCATGCCTTCTAGAAGAGGATTTGTCTCTCCATATAAAAAATTTTTTAATAAGTACGCTTATGGACACTGGAATAATAATAATACTTCATTAATAATATCGGGAGGAATAACAAAATTATCAAAAACTACTAGATTTTTTCACAAATTTAATAATTTATATTGCTCTGATATTGAATTAATAGAATTAACTAATGGAAAAACAAATAGATTTGAATATTTAAATAAAGAAAAAAATTAATGATTAACATTAATTTTTACATATCAGCCCTCATAAATTCCTCATATTTTTTCATTATTTTTTCTGGTTTCCCTTGATCTTTAATTAATCCATCATGTAGCCAAATAACTTTATCACATAATTCTACTAGTGTATTAGTACTGTGAGATACAATTACAACAGTTCTATTAGAATCACTTATAAGTTCTTTCATTTTGTTATAACTTTTTTCTTTAAAATGAATATCTCCAACACTCAACACTTCATCAATAAGCATAATATCAGTTTCAAGAATAGCGGTTATAGAAAATGCAAGTTTGGAATACATTCCACTTGAATAACTATTAACTGGCTTATATATAAAATCTCCTAATTCAGAAAACTCAATAATTTCATCTAATTTTTTTGAAATATCTTCTTTAGAATATCCTAATAACATTCCAGATAAAAATATATTTTCATATCCTGTCAATTGTTTTTGAAACCCAACTCCTATTGAAAGTAAAGATATTGAATTGTTATGTAAATCAATACTACCACTATCAGCAGAAAATATTCCTGATATTGCTCTTAAAAGAGTAGACTTCCCACTTCCATTCTTTCCACATATCCCTAAAATTTCTCCTCTAGGAATTTCAAAAGATACTCCTTTGATAGCTTTAAATATCTTTCCGCTACCTTTTCCTTTAATTCCACTTTTCTTTAAGGAAAACCTATTCATATCTCTATAATAAACGTGTAAATTATCAACAGTTATAGCAATCTCTTTATTCTTCATTATTTCATCACCTTTACATAAGTATTCTCATATTTATATATAGTTCTTATGCCTAGAATGCTAAAACCAATACCAATAAAGAACCAAATTATCAACCAATAACCTACTGGATGAGTACTATATAACATTACATTTCTCATATTATAAATTATATTTGCAATTGGATTTAAATCAACTAATATTGTTTTATATAATTCATTATGAATTCTAGATACTATATCATAAAATATACCTGTAAGATAAAATACAAGTTTTAAAACAATGTTAATTATATTTACTAAATCTTCAATAAAAACTCCAAAATGCATAATAATACTAGATATACCAAAAGTTAATACAATAGTTACTATAATAATTGGTAAAATCCATAAAATATTTAAAGTTACCGGAACACTATAAATTATCATAAATATAATTAATAATATAAATGATACTCCCATTTTAAATAAATTTACTCCCATTTTTATTAATAATAATACAAATTTGGGAAGATATACTTTTGTAACTGTATCTCTATTGCTTGATACTAATTTAACACTTGAAACTATCATTTTATTAAAGAAGTTCCATATTGTTAAACCAATAAAAACAAATACTGGAAAATATTGTACACTTGATTTAAATACAATAACTGCTATAAAAGTATATATTAACATAAAACATAAAGGTTCAATTATAAGCCATAAAAAACCTAAATAAGAATTAATTATTTCTGCTTTTAATTCTGCTTTAGTTGTATATATAATATAATTCCAATATTTTTTTAAATCCTTAAAAAATCTTTTCATTTTTGCTCCTCAAACTAAAGAAAATTTTACCATAAATAATTTATAATTACAAACTTTCTTTAATTATACTATAAAGTTTTTCAGTACTATCACCAGTTAAATTATTAATATACTTTGTTCTGAAATTTTCTAATATTTCCATATTGTACTTATCTTTTTCAATGATTTTTATTAAATCTTCTATATTTTTAGAAGTATATCCAGGTAATTCTTTAAATAAATCAATATTTATTCCATTTTCTTTTTCATATAAATGATAATCATAAACATAAAGTAATAATTTAGCTTTTACTATTGCCGCATCCAACATAGCGGCAGAATAATCAGTTATAAAATAATCTGTAAGTTTTATTAAATCAAAAAAATTAATATTTGGATTATATAAAACCCCTTCTTTTTTATTTAATTTTGTCATATCACTAGGGTGAACAGTAACTATTAAAGCATATTTATTTATATTAATAGCATCCACTACTGAATCAACGTTATTTCTAGCATCATTTCTAAAAGTTGGTGAATAAGTTATAATAGTTTTATTTTTAAGTTCTGGATATTCCCTGTATATTTTTTCTTTATCTAATGTACTCTTATCAAGTAAATAATCTACAGAAGGTGTTCCAAATGTTAATATTTTTTGTTCGCTTATTTTAAAAGCTTCACTAAAGAAAGGAACCATAGCTTTAGAGCCAGATATGACATAATCATAATTATTATGCATTTGCATTATTCTAGCAACATCATTGTCTCTTCCACTATCTAATAATAAAGTTTGATAGCCAAATTTCTTAATAGCTCCTAAAGCATGCCACATTTGAATAATTGTAGTATTCTTTTTATGTTTTAAAATACTTATTATAGGATTATATCCATCAACAATAACAACTTTTGAAGAGGCAACAAAAAACATTTGTTTATAAAAACTAAAATAGTATTTAATCTTATTAATTATTCCTGGATTAATTTTTTTACAAAATACTTTAATTTCTAAATCTTTATCAGTTTTATTTATATAATCAATTAGATATTGATAATTTATTGGTACAAAATTATATTGTCTACTTAATAAAAATAATCTATTCTTTTTATATGAAAATAATTTTATAAAAAAATACATAAATTTTAAGTGATACTTAAATACATATAGAAAAATCTTTTTTAGAAAAGTATAAGTTCTGTAAATAAAGGTATTATCATTTTTATGTTTATTTAAAAATAATCTAAAATTAGTAGAAGAATATTTAAATGATCTTGGAATGAATTTAACTTCACAATACTCTTTTAAATACTCAAATTTGTCACTGCCTTCCCAATCAGCGCCCATTGTCAGAATAGAAACTTTATATTTTTTTATATCTTTTACTTTTTGCTCCCAATTTTCTTCAGGAATAACTTTATCTACATATTTAATTGATTCTAAAACTATTCTTCTTTCATCATATGTAAGATAACTTTTTTTACCTTTAACTGCATTAAATTCATCAGTAGATAAACCTACAATTAAATAATCTCCCATTTTTTTTGATTCTCTTAATTGCTCAATATGTCCTGGTGTAATAAGATCAAAAGTACCATATGTAATTATCTTTTTCATAAATTACCTCTTTACAATTTTTTTATATCTCTTTCACTAAAAATTTTACAATATTATTTATAAAATTTCTAGATAAATATTTAATAAATCTAATTTAATTATACCACTTATTAATTATATATAAATTATATATAAATTTTTTAGCTTTTTTAATTGACACTTTTTTTGTATAAATGTATACTTAAAAATGAGGGAAGATGAAATGAAAGTATTAGAATATCCATTTGATAGTGAATATATTTTAAAAAAGAAAAAAATATTAAAAAAAGAATTACAAGGACAGGATACTACTTTTCTACAAAAAAAAATTGCTGTTTTAGGTGGCTCAACTACTAATGATATAAAATTAATTTTAGAATTATTCTTATTAAATTATGGTATACAGCCAACTTTTTATGAATCTGAATATAATCAATTTTGGCAAGATGCGACTTTCAAAAATGAAGAATTAGAAGCTTTTCATCCAGATGTAATATTCATTCATACAACTAATAAAAATATTACAAATTATCCCTTACTATCAGATAGTCAAGAACAAGTATCTGAATTATTAGAAAATGAATATAAAAAGTTTGAAGATATGTGGAATCATTTATTTGAAACTTATCATTGTACAATTATTCAAAATAATTTTGATTATCCTTTTTACAGATTACTTGGAAATAAAGATGCTACTGATATTCACGGTAAAATTAATTACATTACAAAACTAAATCTTAAATTTGCTGAATATGCTGAAAGTCATGAAACGTTTTTAATAAATGATATAAACTATCAATCAGCTCAATTTGGATTAGAAAAATGGGCAGATCAATTTTATTGGCATATGTATAAATATGCATTAACATATTCTGCTATTCCTACTCTAGCATTTAACGTTGCTAATATTATAAAAGCACTTTATGGTAAAAATAAAAAAGGATTAGTATTAGATTTAGATAATACTTTATGGGGCGGAATCGTTGGTGATGATGGAGTTGAAAACTTAATTCTAGGACAGGAAACTGCCGAAGGACAAGCTTATAGTACTTTTCAAGAATATTTAAAGGAATTAAAACAAACTGGAATTATTTTAAACGTTAATAGTAAAAATGAGCAAAAAAATGCAATAGCGGGCTTAGAACATCCTGATGGAATTTTAAAACCTGACGACTTCATTATAGTAAAAGCTAATTGGAATCCTAAATCTCAAAATATGATAGAAATTTCAGAGGAATTAAATCTTGGTGTTGATAGTTTGGTATTTATTGATGATAATCCGGCAGAAAGAGCAATTGTCAATCAATACGTTCCAGATGTAGCTACTCCTGAAATGGAATCTCCAGACAAATATATTGAAATAATAGATCGTGCAGGATATTTTGAAACAATAAGCATATCAAGAGATGATTTAAATAAAAATGAAATGTATAAAGAAAATGCAGAGAGAAGTAAAATGATGAATTCGTTTACAAACTATGATGATTATTTAAAATCATTAAAAATGAAAGCATTAATTAAATCATTTGAACCTTTATATATGGCTAGAATAGCACAATTAACTAATAAAAGTAATCAATTCAATTTAACTACAAAAAGATATACACAAGATGAAATAGAAGCAGTTGCTTCAAATAAAGAATACATAACTTTATATGGAAAATTAGAAGATACATTTGGAGATAATGGTGTTGTCTCTGTAGTTATAGGTCATATATTAGGAGAGAAACTTGATATTGACTTGTGGATTATGAGTTGCAGAGTATTAAAAAGAAATATGGAATTTGCAATGATGGATACTTTAGTAGATGAAGCTAAAAAGCAAGGAGTAAAGGAAATATTTGGATATTATTATCCAACTGCAAAAAATGGAATGGTTAAAAACTTTTATGAACTTCAAGGTTTTGAAAAAGTTAGTGAAGACGAAGAAGGTAATACTGTATGGAAATACAATATTAGTTCAAAATATATAAAGAAAAATAAATTTATTGAGGTGAATAAATAAAATGAACAAAGAACAAATTTATAAAGAATTAGATGAAATATTTCAAGATGTTTTTGATAACAAAGAAATTCATGTAACAGAAAGTACTACTGCAAAAGATATTGAAGATTGGGATAGTTTGGAACACATTAATTTAGTTGTTGCAATAGAGAACCATTTTGGAATCAAATTTAATATGAATCAGGTAACATCTATGAAGAATGTTGGAGAAATGGTAGAAGTAATACTGGAGCAAAAAAAATGAATCAATTTACCTTTGAAGAAATAGAAATTGGAACAAGTGTTTCTTTCGAATTTGAATTAACAAAAGAAAAAATGTCTCAATTTTTAGAAATCACTGGTGATATAAATCCACTACATTGTGATTTAGACTACGCTAAAGAAAAAGGTTATCCAGAAAATGTTGTATATGGAATGTTAACAGCTTCTATTTTATCAACATTAGCAGGAGTATATTTACCTGGAAAACATAGTTTAATCCATAGTGTAAAAATTAATTTTGTGAAACCTGTATTTTTATCTCATTGTCCTTTAAAAGTGAATGCTGAAGTATCTGAAAAAGATGAATGCTTTTCTCAGATAACATTGAAATTCTCAATATTTAATCAAAACAAAGAAAAAGTTTGTAGAGGTATTATGAAAATAGGTTTTGTAAAATAATACTAAGTTTGGGGGAAAACATGCAGATTGTAACATTTAATTTTTTCATTTTTCTACTGATTAGCATAGTAGTTTATTATATTTTTCCTAAAAATAAAAGATGGATAGTTTTGTTAATTTCAAGTATCTTATTCTTTTTGTTTGCAAGCCATTATAAAATGATTTTATACTTGTTGTTTGGAATTATTACCACTTATTTTGGAACTATATACATCTCTAAAAAAATAGATAATGAAAAAAATAAAAAAATAGCTCTAATTATAACTTTAGGTTCTATTTTATTAGAGTTATGTGTTTTAAAATATATTAATTTATTTCCATTAACCGCTAATGCTTTTGGAGAATTGTTTAATTTAAATATTTCATTTAAAACTATTTCTTTATTAGCTCCTTTAGGAATTTCTTATTACACTTTATCTTTAATTGGATATGTAACAGATGTATATAGAGGAACATGCAAACCTCAAAAAAACTTTTTGAAGCATGCTTTATTTTCATGCTACTACCCCGTAATGATTTCAGGACCTATTATTAGATATTCTGAAGTTGATAATGAATTATTAAATGGTAATAAGTTTAACTGGGAAAATATATACTTAGGATTTTATAGAATAGTTTTCGGTTTAATGAAAAAATTAGTAATTGCAAATCAGTTAGCTATCATAGTAAAAACCATTTTTAGTGATTATCAAGTTTATTCTGGATACTTTATTGTAATTGGAGTTATTTTTTATGCTATTCAAATATATGCTGATTTTTCTGGATGTATGGATATAGTTATTGGAGCTTCAAAGATGTATGGAGTTACTCTACCAGAAAACTTTAACAGTCCTTTCTTCTCAAGAAATTTAGCTGAATTCTGGAGAAGATGGCATATTTCTTTAGGAAGATGGGCAAAAGACTATATAATGTATCCTTTATTAAAATCTGCATTATTTCAAAAACTATTAATAGTATGTAAAGAAAAATTCGGTAAAAATATAGGTAAAAAAATACCAATAATATTAGCTATCTTTATTTTATGGATTTTAATTGGAATATGGCATGGAGCTTCTTATCGTTATATTTTTGCAGCTGGGATTCTTCCATGGATTTATTTAACAGTAAGTCAGTTATTTGAAAATTTGCCTAAAAAGATAAATGAAAAATTTCATATAAATACTGAATGCTTTAGTTTTCACTTGTTTCAATCATTAAGAACTTTAGCACTTATGTGTTTTATCTGGTTATTTGTATGCTCTCCAAGTTTTTTAGAAAGTTTTGCAATAATTAAATCAATATTTATATTACCTTCTATGAATAGTGAAATTAATATACCATTAAGAATTTTAGCTATTCCATGTGCTATTGCAATCGCAGCTGAATATTTAAATTATATAGGATATAATGTATTTGAATTATTTAAAAAACAAAATCTATGGTTTCGCTGGTGTGCATTATTATTAATTTTATTTACAACTATAATTTTTGGAATTTATGGTCCAGGTTATAACGCTAGTGATTTTATATATGGAGGGTTTTAATTATGAAAAATAATCTTATTCAAATTATAAAAATTTTATTATTTTCAATTATTTTTCTTCTATTATATATATATATTGAGGCTTTAATGAAACCAGATACTGTGGAATTACGTAATATTGCTGGATTTTATGGAGAAAAAAGAAATTCATTAGATGTGGTATATATAGGAGGAAGTGCAGCTTTTGTTTACTGGGAACCTTTAAAAGCTTGGGAAGATAGTGGAATTACTTCATATAATTTTGCTTCTAATACTATTCAAGTTGAATTTTATAAATATTTAGTAAAAGAAACTCTAAAAACTCAGAAACCAAAAGTTATTATTCTTGATGCGAGAGCTTTCCAATACAGAGATGTTGATCAGCCTCCTACAGAAGTAGCTTATAGAAATGTTTTAACTGCTACTCCATTTTCAATAGAACGTTATGAATTTATTGAAGACAATGTTCCAAAATATTTAAATGAAGATACTCTATCATATCATTTTGATCTTATAAAATATCATGGCGCAGACACAGAAAATTCAATAGTGACTGCTTTTCAAATATTAACTAACAATTATCGTAATGAATTAAAAGGATTTTGCTTTATACCAAAAGTGGAAAAAATGCCTGAATCAAATTTTAAAACAAATAAGGAAACTCCATTAAGTAATGAAACAAATAAAATTTTTGACGATTTATTAAAATATTTGAAAACTATCAATACTAAAGTGCTATTTGTGGTTTCTCCCTACTTTGAAACTGAACAACATAAAGAGAATTTTAACTATGTTGAAAGAAAAGTTAAAGAAAATGGATTTGATTTTTTAGACACAAATGAGTATTATTATAATATGGGTATAAATTTCAATACAGATTTTTACAATACTAATCATGTAAATATTTTTGGAGCAGATAAATATACAGATTTCTTATCAAAATATTTAAAAGAAAAATATAATCTACCAGATAAAAGAAATATTGATAAATACTCTAAAGAATGGAATTCTTTATTAGACAATTGGCATTATAATATTAATGCGACAAAAAATGAAATAAATGCTTCATTAGGAGGTGAATAAAAATTATTACATTTAAATTAAACAATGGGAATGAAATTCCAGGTATTGGATATGGTACTTGGAAATTACCAAATGATGATAGCACAATAGAAATTGTTAAAACTGCTATTGAATGTGGTTATAGACATATAGATACTGCTTATGCATATGGTAATGAAGAAAAAGTTGGTATGGGCATTAAAGCTTCAAATATTAATAGAAAAGCACTTTTCATTACAGGAAAGTTATGGAACGATGATCGTGGTTATGAAAATATTATTAAAGCTTGTAGAAGAACTATTGAAAATTTAAAATGTGAATATTTAGATTTATATTTAATTCATTGGCCTGCTTCTTTAGCTTTATATAAAAATTGGTCAGAAATAAATAATGAAACATGGAAGGCTTTTGAATATCTCTATGAACAAGGATTAGTAAAAGCAATTGGAGTTTGTAACTTTAAAAAACATCATCTAGTTGAATTAATAAAAAATAACAAAATTATTCCAATGGTTAATCAGATAGAATTTCATCCCGGTCAAATGCAAAAAGAAACTGTGGAATTTTGTAAACAAAACGAAATTATTGTAGAGGCCTGGAGTCCTCTTGGATCTGGTAAAATGTTGAAAAAAGAAGAATTAATATCTATAGCTTCAAAATATAACAAGTCAGTAGCTCAGTTATGTATTAAATGGTGCTTACAAAATGATATACTACCATTACCTAAAAGTAAAGATTTAAATCGCATGAAAGAAAATATTTCAATTGATGATTTTAAAATAAGCGAAGAAGATATGAAAGAAATGAATGAACTACCATATATTGGAGGATCTGGATTAGATTCTGACACCATTGAGTTATTTCATTAAAGGAGGAAAAATGAAAGAAGAAAAAATAATTGCTGAATTAAGAAAAAAAATATTTTTAACTGCTTATTCTGCAAGCATAGCACACATAGCTTCGGCATTTTCAATAGTTGAAATACTATATGTACTGTATTTACGTAAAATATTAAACTATGATCCAAAAAAGCCAAAATTAAAAGATAGAGATCTTTTTATATTAAGTAAAGGTCATGGAAGTTTAGCCTTATATACAACTTTATGTGAAGCAGGATTCTTTGAAGAAGAAACTTTAAAAAGTTTTGCTAAACCTGGTTCAATCTTAGGAGGTGAGCCTTGTATTCCATTAATACCTGGAATTGAAGCAACTACTGGATCATTAGGTCATGGTTTATCATTAGCTTGCGGTATGGCTTTAGCTAAAAAAATTGATAAAACTAATGAAAAAGTATATGTACTAATCGGAGATG
>CAZKSN010000005.1:15951-66790 GCA_964555585.1 uncultured Muribaculaceae bacterium
AAGGCACTATATGGGAAGCAGTCATGTTTGCCAATTATCAAAAATTAAATAATCTAGTTGCTATCATTGATTGCAATAAAATACAAAAAATGGGTCCGGTTAAAGATATAATTGGTATTAATTCTTGGAAAACTAGATTCAAATCTTTCGGCTGGATTGTAGAAGAAGTAGATGGACACAATATAAATCAATTAGATGAAGTTTTAAAAAAAGAAAATGATACTGAACATCCAAAAGTTATTATAGCTAATACTATAAAAGGAAAAGGAGTATCAATAATTGAAGGTAATTCAAAATGGCATTGGAGATTGCCGAATAGACGTGAATTAAAAACATTTATGGAAGAATTGAATATTAGTGAGGAGGAAATTTTACAATGCAAAAAGCCTATATAACAACACTTTATAATATATTAAAAAATGATAAAAATGTTGTTTCGTGTTTATCAGACAGTGGTACAGATTATGATGAAATGTTAGCTAGAGAATTTCCTGAACAATGTATAAATTTTGGAATTGCTGAAAATAATAAGGTTGCTGCTGCTGCAGGATTAGCAAGTTGTGGAAAAATACCATTTGTATATACTACAAGTGCTTTTCTGGTATATCGTTCATATGAATTTATTCGTGATGATATATGTTTACAAAATTATAATGTTAAATTAGTTGGTATGGGCTGCGGACTTTCTTGGTCAACATTAGGTTCAACACATCACACTACTGAAGATATTTCAGCATTAAAAGCTATTCCAAATTTAACAATACTGTCTCCAGCTTCTCCTAAAGAATTAGAAAAATGTGTAGAAGCTGCATATAAAATAAAAGGACCTGTGTATATTAGAATGGGAATGAGTAACGAACCAGAAATTTATTCAGAAGATTTTGAATTTACTGTTGGAAAAAATAATGTTATTTGTGTAGGAAAAGATGCAACAGTATTTGTAACTGGAAGTATAATCTCTGAAGTAATAAAAGCAAGTGAAAAGTTAGCTTTGGAAAATATTAAAATAAAGATTGTAAATGTATCAACTATAAAGCCATTTGATAATAATTCAATTATTGAGGAAACAAAAAAACAAAACAATTTGTTTTCTATAGAAGAACATAACGTTATTGGAGGTATAGGAAGCAGTATTGCTGATGTAATAGCTGAAAATAATTTAAATTGTAAATTGAATAAAATAGGATTAAATGATTGTTTTGCTCATGGTTATGGAACTTATAGTGAAATAAAAGAAATGAATAATCTAGATTCAGAGAGTATTTACAAAATAATAAAAGAGAAATTAAATAAATAATTTCTCTTTTTATTTTTTTATTAATATTGCTTCTGCAATTGTAAACTCATTTTCATGTGCAATAGATAACAAAATAGTATAATTTTTAAATACAACCTTTGGAGCTCCGTTTTCTTCATTCATTATTTCTATTTCTAGCATATGAGGATTTTCATAAGAACTTACCGCCTTTATTATTGCTTCCTTAGCTGCAAATCTCCCACATAAATATTCTATCTTTTTTTTACCTTCCTTTTTAAAATAAATTAATTTTTCTTTATCTGTTAAAACTTGATTAATAAATCCTTCTGTACAACAATCAATTATTCTTTTATTTTCTATTAAATCTATTCCTATTCCTAGCATAATTCTCCTTATTAATTAAAAAATTTATCTCTTATTAAAAATTTGTATAATCTTTCAGTATTTTTATTATCATGAAATTCTACTATTTTTCTATATTTACTTATATGTTCTTTTGTTTGATTTATTTTATAATTTTTTTGTATTAAATCTTCCAAATCATTATATGAATAACATATATCTCCAAAGACATTTTTTTCATTTAACATTAAATGGCCTTTATATTCTTTCATACATTCATTTAATTCTTTCCAACAAAATATCACATTACATCCTCTGTAAAAAGCTGAATATGCTATAGAAGAGTAATCTGTAATTAATAAATCAGTATCTTCTAATACTTTATCATAACAAATAACATTAGGTATATATTCTTTTAAATCAGTTGTATTAAATTTATTTTTAATTAAAGGATGAGGTAATATATATATTTTTTCCTTTAATTCTATTGGAATACTTTTCAATATATTTTTTATCATTTTATAATAAGAAGATTTCTTATAATTAGATTCTAAAGTATTAAAATCCCAAGGTCTCCAAGTAGGCATAATTACAATTTTATCAGCATCTTTATTTTTTATATTTTTATCATAATTAGGTAATCCTGTAACATATAAATCTTCTTTATCAAATCCACCTAATTCTATAAAATGTTGTGCTTCTAATTGTGAAGAAACAACTATTTTAGAATCTATAGGCATTTCTGAACCTTTTCTAAAAAAACTTCTATTTTTTGAATCAAGAGAAACCATATACATAACTCCATGTTGTAAAAATACATATTTAAATCTTCTTAAAAACAATTTAGCATTTACAAATCTATTAGTAGTTCTCACTTCTAAAGCATGGGAAATTGATTCGGTTCCAATAAATTTTCTACATTTAAAATAATAAAAATAATGTTTAAAAGTAAAAGACTTTATAACATTCTTTTTATATTTCTCTTTTATATTATTCCAATGCTTACTATTATTATTTAATATATAATAAGCTTTAACTTTATTATCTATTAATTTTTCATAAAGAACTGAAGCTCCTTCTTCATATTTTTCGTTATTCTTTTCATATAAAAGCACTATTTTACTATTAATACTAAATAAAGATAGAAACCATGCAAAAAATATTTTAAAAGAATGTTTATCTGTATAATTTTTATTTCTTATAGTTAGTCCTAAAGTATTTCCTCTTGTTTGTCTTAAATAACAACATAAATCAATATTATCATAATCATAAATTTTAGAATGACTTCCAATGCTATATTTTAAAAATATAGCATTATATAAGAAAGGACATTTCATATCGATTTCTCCAACAAAATGATAATATATATTATTTTGAATTGGCAACAATTTTAATTTATCATATTCTATTTTAGCAGTATATATATTAAAATAAAATTTAAATATTTTGATACCTTTTTTAAATAAAAATTTTATATTAAATTTTTCTTCTTGAATAGAAATATAACTATTTTTAGTATCAAATTTTTTAGATTCTAATTTATAAGCACACATACTAAATATTTTAAAATAATTCTTTTTTCTTAAATACAAAGGAAATATATTTCCTCCAAAATTTTTATATTTTATTTTAAACATAAATTACTCTCCTATTTATTAAAAATTAAATTTTTAATAATTTTTCTTAAATTCTTTGGAACAGCATATCTCAAAGCTTTTCTAATAATACATATTTTTTTATTATTTCTTACATTTTTGTAAGGTTTCAATATTTCTGTTATATCTTCACTATCTATTCTAGATAAAAATTCCTGTCTTTCTTTTTTTAAGTCAATAGGATACTTATGATTATAAAGAAAAGCTTCATCTAAAGTCATTTTTTTACTTCTACATTTAGATTTAATTATATTAAATAATTTATTTCCTTTTTCTGTATTTAATAATACAAGTGATACTCCATTATTATCATCAATATTTTTAGTTATTTTATCTATCCCCCAAAAATCTCCTATTTGTAAATCTCCTACTCTATTTGTAAAAGTAAATTCACAATTATAACAACTTGGTCTACTAATTAAACCTCTAGAAAATACTTTAAAATATTCATTATTTCTTAAAAAAGTATCAATTTCTAATCCATTTTCAAACTTTACTGAAAATATTGAGTTATGCCAATCAATTTTATGAGATCTAAATTTAATATCTAATATCTTTGAATTATATTCTTTTTCTAATGATTCTTTATATTTTTTAAATACTTTAGGACTAGGATTACTATGGCATAATAATTCAACTAAATATAAATTTTCATATTCTTTATAATTTAAAAAACTTTTTAAACCCGCAATAAAACAAGGAGTTCCAGTTACTAAAACTAATTTGTTATTTTTAATTAATTTATTAATAACTTTATAAATATCATTATTATCAGCTCTAACATATTTAGAACCTCTAAATTCTTCACATTCTTTAATATTTGAAGCTACAGAATATACAGCATTCATGTTTTTATCATATTTTACACCAATTACATATCCTAAATTATTAATAAAATAATTATATAATTCTGTAAAAATGCCTCCAGAACTACTATTCTTTCTTATTTCATCATCTTTGGAATATATTGCATATGTTATTATTTTTTTATTTTTATTTATTACTTTATCATTTTTATAAATGCATCTTGATTTACACAATCCACAATTAGTACATTTTTTTTCATCTACAACAGGATATATAAAACCCTCACTATCTTCTTTCATAGAAATAGCTTTATAAGGACAAATATTTTCACAAGTTCTACAACCATAACAACTTATTTTATCTTTAGTTTCAAAATAGCTGTTTTTTTCTTCGATTTTTGGCCCTTCAATAGCTTCTTTTAAATATAACTCGGATTTTTTTCTAAAATCACATATTTTTTTATCCACTATTTTATAATTAACATTAAAATCTTTAATACTTTTTATTTTATTTGAAGAATCAACTAAATGATTTTTCAATCCATATTTAGTTAATAAATGATTCATTCGAGAAGAAAATTTATGATGAGGTATAGTAATAAAATTTTTATGAAATATTAATGAAAAAGATGTGGCATGAAATGAGTTAGTTATTACAAACTCCGCATTTGAAATATATCCTAATATTTCTTCAGGACCACAATATTGAATATTTTTTATTTCATTACTAAATATTTTATTTTCTGAATTATGAATAATTGGTAAATTTAATAATTTAGATACTTTTTCTGCTATTTTAATTGCTTTATTAAATATTTTTTCATCTTTTATTTTTTTTACATAAAATAATATATATTTTTGTTTTATTTTAGGATATGTTATTATATTTTGATAATCTTTACTTTCTAATAATTGCGAAGGATCTATTACAACTTCTATTTGTTTTTGAGTTAAATCTTTTAGTATTTCTTTTGCATCTGTTTCTCTCACAGAAATATAATCTAAATTTTTTAAATATCTTTGAAATACTTGTTTTTCAGATTCGTCTATTTCACTTACTCCTACACTAGCAGCATATGAGATTTTTTTAATACTTTCATTTCCAAAATCAAGAAAATATATTGGATTTAGACCACTTAGTAATGAATTCCAAATTTGATCACTTCCACATATTAAAACATCATATTTAGTATTCATATTTCTTAAATCCATTATATTACTATATAATCCATGAATTTTTAAAACATTATTAATAAAATAATCATATTTTTTATGAAAGCTTAATTTATTTCTTTCAAATGTATTAATCTCCATTTTTCTAATATTTTTTTTAAAATAATCAACTACTTTTATATCACTTTTTTTATAATCAAATACATGATACAACCTTTTTGTTTCATTTATATGATAGTTTATTATATCAACTTCATATCCTTTATTTTTTAAATATGTTTGTAATGCATATGTTTGTAAAACCGCTCCCATATTGTAAGCTCTATGAAAAGTAATAATTCCAATTCTCATTATAACTCCTTACTTCTTATTTATCTTTTGATAAATTATTTATTTCTTTAAATACTCTCTTACAGTTATTTTGATCATAATATTTATAAAATTTATTAATTTTTTTTAAGTATTTTTTTTCAATTTTACAATCATTTTCTATATAATGAATTATTCTTGATATAAGTCTTTTATAATCGTAAATAACTTCTCCAAAACCATCTTTTTTATAATCATAATATCCCTCATTTAAAAAATGTCTTTCAAAAAATTCTTCTTTATCAAATTGTGAATATAAAATAGGTCTTTTTAAATAAGCAAAATCAAACATAACACTAGAATAATCAGTTATTAATAATTTTGATGATTTAAATTCTTCTGAATAAATTATATTATTCGAAATTTTCACTCTACTATTTTCTTTAAAATCAATTATTTGTAGTGCATGACTTGGATGAATAGCAAATTTAATTTTATAATTATATCTTTTTAAAACTTTAATAAGTTCTTTATCATTAATTAAATTATTATAAAATTTAAAATAATCACTTTCTTTGAAATTAGAATTATAATTTCTAATTTGAGTTCCTTTTATAATATCTCCTGATAAATAACTTCTCCAAGTAGGTAGTATTAATATTTTATTTTTTAATTTATTATTAGAAATAAGTTTATCAAATCTAGGTAATCCAGTTAACTTAACAACACTTTCATCATAATAATAATTTTCTTTTAGTATAGAATTATATTCAGACTGCACAGAAGTAATAAATAGATTAATATTTTTATTATATTTATTTAGCCATGAAGATAAATCATTCATTATAATTCCATGTTGTAAAAATATAAATTTAAACTTTTGTATATCAGAAAAATATGCAATATTATTACCAACAATATTTATAGTGTATTTTTCACAATGAGAAGAAATAATATATTTAGCATTTAAAAACAATAATCTATATTTTAAAGATTTATAGTAAATTACTTTTCCTATTTTATTAAGATATTTCTTATCTTTTGAATTTTTCGAAATTACAAAATATGATTTTATATTTTTATAATTATTTTTATTAATATATTCAAAAAGTACTTGTCCATTGTCGCCTGCTACTTCATATCTATCAGAAATTATCCATATATCTTTTTTTGTAATAAATGGTTTTGTAATTAAATACATAAATCTTAATAATAAAACTTTAAGTTTTCTATTTTTTAATAATGAAAATAGTAATTTTAGTTCTTTTAATATTAATTTCTTATTTTCAATAACTTTTATCTTATTATTTTTTATAAATACTATTTTGTTCATAATTCTTAAATATGTATTATTTATATTAGATATTTTACTAAGATTATTACATATAATAGGTATTTCATAGCTTTTATTTCCTAATTCACATATAAATGAAAAATTATTTAATTTATTTAAATCAATTGTTATTTTATAACCAGGAGCATATATTTTACCATTTATAAAATTATTTAAATTCATTATTCTTTTAAATGTTTTTATTCTAATCTTTTTACCCGTCGAATCTTTGTAATAAAATTTTAAATTATTATTTTCAATAATATCAAAATGGCCTTCAATGTTAATATTTTTATTTTTATATTCAAAAATATCTATATTTGCATTTAAAGTTCCATTTATATATTTATTTAAAGTTTCTTCACTTAAATTATTTTTAATTACTTCAAATCTTTTTATATTTTTTGAGTTATACTTAACAATTAAATTAATATTTTTAATAAAATTATTAACATTTTTTTGTTCAATAATAATATTATCATCTATATCTTTAAATAAATTATTAGTAATAGCTAAATATTTATAAAATTTTGCATCATCTAATAAATTAGCTAAATTTACTTTTGACCTAAATTGATATTCATAAGCTATATAATATTGCGCATAAGCTATTACCTTTTTAAATACTTCTTTAGATTTTTCTAATACATATTTATAAGATCTTTCGGTTGTAATAAAATACCAATCATCTCTTTTATCTTTTGCTTGAATTGCAGAAGTTTCATCTTTTCTTTTTCTATATAAATTTGGAATAGAAGAAATCATTGCTAGTTTAGTATCTTTGCAAGAAAATAAATAATCATATATAAATTTTGCATCTTCACTATATTTTATTTTTGTATCATACAAATTATTATTTATTAAATTACTTCTTAAAAATGCAGATGTTACACTTAATTGTATATATTGATAATCTTTTTTATAATCAACAATTATATCACCTTTTTTATATTTATAATCTAAAGAAGTGTAATTTGTTATTGCTTCAAAATACTTTTGTCTAAAAGAAACTAAAACAACATCATTATATTTTTCAAAAATATCATAAGCTTTTTTTAATGCCTTTCTAGGCCACTTATCATCAGAATCTAAAAAATTAACATATTTTCCTTCAATATATTTAATTCCTTCATTTCTGGCTGAAGACACTCCACCATTTTCTTTTTTAATGTATATTATATTATTCGGATATTTTTCTTTATATTTTAAGCATATTTTTTCACTATTGTCTGGTGATCCATCATTAATCATTATTAATTGAACATTTTTTTTAAAATTAATGGTTTGATTAATTAAAGATTTAATAGATTCTTCAATATATTTTTCAACTTTATATACTGGCATTACAATACTAATTTTATATTTATATTTTTTGTTCATACTACCTCCTGATTAGATAAAAAGAAATTCACATTTCTTATTATTCTATAAATTTATTATAACATTATAAATTTTCCATGTAAATTATATAAAAGAAAAAAGAATAAATCTTATTTCTTTTCTATTAAAAATTTTAATAATTCTTCTTTTTCTTTTCCTTTGTGGACTATATCATAAATTAAATAAATAATTGGTATTTTCACTTTTTTATTTTTTATTAGTTTATGAATTGAATTTAATGTATAAAGTCCTTCAACAGTAGTATTTCTTAAATAATTATCTATTTCTTCTTGTAACTTTCCTTTACCTATTAATTTTCCAAATGAGAAATTTCTACTTGTATCACTTGTACATGTCATTAAAAAGTCTCCAAAACCTGCAAAAGATAGAATTGTTTTTTTGTTTCCACCTAGTTTATTTATCAATTCTTTAATATCATTCATAGATTCTGTTAAAAATAATGCTCTTGTTGAATCAGATACTCCCATTCCATCAAGTATTCCTGCTGCTATTGCCATAACATTTTTTATTGATCCACAAATTTCTACTCCAATAACATCATCTGTTGTCCTAAACTTTGTAGTTGAATTTTCAAAACAATTTTTTATAACTTTATCTGTTTTTTTATTTCTTGTTGCAAGTGAAAAACCTATTGGAACATTATTTACTATTTCACTTGCAAAAGTAGGACCTGAGATAATTGCATACCTTTTTGTATTAATATATTTTAATAATACATCTGTTAAGAAAAGACATGTATCATTTTCTATTCCTTTTGTTGCTATTAAAATGTTTTGTTTCTTTTTCAAATATTTTGAAAGTTCTCTTGAGACATTATCGAATGCAAAAGCTGGTACTGCTATTACAATTAATTCTTTATCTTCAACAACTCTTTTCATACCTGTAAATATTTTTATAGCTTTTGGAATTTTATAATTGTTTAATTTTGGACTAATTCTAGTATTTTCTAATATTTTTTTTTCTTTTTCGTCATATGTCCACATTTCAATATCACAATTATTGTTATATGCGATTGAAGATAACGCTAATCCATAAGCTCCTGTGCCTAATATCCCTATTTTCATTTTTCCTCTTCCCTATGTCTTTTAAATAATATATCTGTTTTTAATATTAACCATAATATTAATAACATTAAAAATACATAACAAATCATCATTTCTCTTTTATATCCCAAGGCATACAGTATTGAAGTTGCTGAGAATATAATGTTTACTCCATAAATTATAAGCAGTGTTTTTATCTTAGAAGAAGTTAATTTCAACAACTGATGATGCAGATGCTCTTTATCTGGTTGCATAGCTGGTTTATGTTGTAATTTCCTTCTTATTATTGCGAATAAAGTATCACAAATTGGAATAGCTAATATTAACATTGGAATTACAAGTGATGTAAAAGTTAAAGCTTTAAATCCAATTAAAGCGATTACTGAAATCATCAATCCAATAAAGGTTGAGCCTGTATCTCCCATAAATATTGTTGCCGGCGGAAAATTATGAACCAAATAACCAAGTAAAGCTCCAAGCATAATTAGTGAAAGTACTACATCTAATCCACCAAACTTATTTAATATAAAAGCAAGAATTGCAACTGTTAAAAAATAAATTGAAGATACTCCTGCTGATAATCCATCTAATCCATCTATTAAATTTATTGCATTTATAGTAGCTACTATAACAAATATTGATACAAATGGAGCAAGTACTCCAAAGTTAATGTTTAATCCGAAGGCAGTAACCTGATTTAATTCCAAGCCTCCATAAAAAACTACAATTGATGCTATAACAATATGAACCAAGAACTTATATTTGGCAGGAATTGGTCTAATATCATCAAATATTCCCAAAAGCAATACCAGGAATGATGCCATTAATACTGAAAGCATTAAAGTATTCTCTGGACCAAAAAACATGTAACCCAGTAAAAAGCTTAAGAATATCCCTATTCCTCCTAAGGTTGGAATAGGACTTTTATGTATTTTTCTCTCTTCATTAGGAACATCTAAAACTCTTAAATACTTTGAAATTTTCCCTATAAAATATACAAATATCAAAGATGATATAAAACAAACAAATACTATCAAGAATATATTGTGGCCATTTACTTCTAAATTCACTATAGCACCTCTTGATTTTATTATATAACAAGGACTTTAAAATATCTATAAAATTGTAAAGTATAGCGTTAAATTGTTACCTTTTTATGATAATAATAAATACTATTTGATATAATAATAATGTAATATGATAATAAGGAGTAAATTGTTTATGAAACATAAATTTAAATTATTGTTTGTTTTAATAATATTTTTATTTCCTGTTGTCCTAAAAGCAGGTTCTATTGGAATAGTAATAGGCAATGATGTAAGAATTAGATCTATTCCAAGTACTGAAAGTTCTGACACTGTTATCACTACTGTCAATTCGGGATACATATTATCTGTAAATACTTTGAATAAATATACCGGGACTGGATGTGCTGATGGATGGTATCAGATTACATATAATGGAAGTATTGCTTATGTTTGCAGTACTCTTGTTCAAATAAGTACTTCTTCAACCGGTTATAATACAAGTGGATGGACAGCAAGAGTTGATGAATTTGGAGTAAATGCTTGGCAGGATGTCAATAAATCAGTTAAATTAAGCTCTTTACTGCTTGGAACTAATTTAACAGTACTTGAAACCTTACCTACAAATTCCAATTGTCCTGATGAATGGTACAGAGTTAATTTTCATAACAATCAAACAGGATATGTCTGCAGTACTTATGTCACAAAAAAAGAAGATATTACTTTAGTTGATGAAACATACAATGCCACTCTTCAAAGTTTAGGTTTTCCGGAAACTTACTGGCCTTACCTGGCACACTTGCACAGTCTACATCCCAACTGGACTTTTATTCCAGTTGATACAGATTTAGACTGGGATGATGTAATAAATGGAGAGGCTGGTAAAAACTATATTCAAAATACTAATAATGCATATAGAATATCTGATGAAATAGCCGAACCATCCAATTGGTATTATGCAAACAATGGAACAATTGCTTATTATATGGATCCAAGGAACTTTTTATTTGAAAAATTTATTTTTATGTTTGAAAAATTGGACTACAATGAAAGTGATGCAGCAATCTATCCAAATGTTTTACGAGAATTATTTGGTTCTTCATATTTAGCTGCTGATCAATATATAAATTATTTTGTTAATGCAGGAAACACATATAATGTCAATCCTGTTCATCTAGGAAGCCGCGTTGTTCAGGAAGGTGGAAGTAATTCAAGCTATTCAGCTGTTTCTGGAGTAAGCAATCTATATTATAACGGATTCTTACTGAACGGCTATTATAATTATTATAATATTGGAGCTCATAAAGATGATTATACAACTAGTCCAGTTACCAGAGGACTTGCCTATGCGGCAGGGAGACTTGGAAATACAAGTTATGGTGTACCATGGAATACAAGAGAAAAAGCTATAATGGGTGGAGCTGACTTCATATCTTCCGGATATATTTCCAAAGGACAGTATTCTATGTACTTTCAGAAATTCAATACATCTCCTACAGCAACAGCATCTGTATATACTCACCAGTATATGACAAATGTTCAAGCTCCGGCCAGTGAAGCATTTAATACTTATGATTCATATTCAGATATCAATCTTATAAATAACTCATATACATTTGCAATTCCAATTTATGATGAAATGCCTAATTATATTTCTCTTCCAAGTATAGGAAGTACTAACAATAATTTAAGCAACATAAGTATTAATGGAAACGAGCTTGTTGATTTTGATTCAGATGTACTAAGTTATACATACTTTGTTACAAATGATACTTCCAGCATTGAGCTGACTGCGACTGCAGAAAACTCAGCAAGTACCTTAAATGGACTTGGAAACATTCAATTAACTGATAATTCAACCAGCATATCCATTACTGTCACATCTGAAAGCGGAGAAGAAAAAACTTATTATATAGAAGTTATTAAAGTGGAGGATCTGACAACTATAAGTGAGTTATTGAATGAAATAAATGTAAATGTTACTGGAAGTAATATTACTGGAATAAAAGTAAATACAAAAGTAAGTGAAATAATCTCCTCTATCAATACTAAAAGTCCATCGGCAATAGTGACCATTAAAAATTCCAGTGGAACAATTCTTGCCAATACTGCAAAATTATTTACTGGAAGTTCAATAACAATAAAAAGCGTAACAAATGAAATTAAAACATTTACTATCTCTGTCACAGGAGATGTGAGTGGAGACGGAGCCATTACGATACTTGATTTATTAAAAATACAGAAACATTTAGTAGGATCTAATAAATTAAGTGGAGTATATTTAAATGCTGCAGATACTAATAAAGATAGTTCTGTAACAATTCTGGACTTATTAAGAGTACAAAAACACTTAGTTGGGGAAATAAATTTATAAAGGAGTAAAAAATTATGAGAGAAAAATTATTTAAAACCATTACATTGATTATATTAAGTATAGCAATATTTTTTGGAGGAATCGGAAGCTTGAAAGCTTCAACGGCATATATTTCAGTAAAAAGTTCTGCTTCAACAGTTGTTGTTGGAAAAACTTTTAACGTTACAGTTACCATTTCTTCATCAGTACCTTTAGGAAGCTGGGAATACACGATCAGTTATAATTCATCACTGGTAAAATTAGTAAGTGGAACCTCTTATATAGTAGATTATGGAAATGGTACAAAAAAATCCGCAAGTTATAATTACTCATTCAAGGCAATAGGCAGTGGAAGTCCTAAAATATCTGTAAAATCTTATGCGGCCTATGACTGGTCGGAAAAGAAAATGAGTGTCTCCTTAAATAGTGCAACTATAAAGACTCTTACTCAGGCTCAACTGGAAGCGACTTATTCTAAAAACAATTATTTAAAATCCCTAGGAGTTGAAGGCTATTCTGTTTCTCCTGCGTTTAATAAAAATACTTTAAACTATACTGTAACAGTACCTTCAAATATTGAATCTGTTAAAATAACTGGTTCACTTGAAGATTCTAAAGCTTCAGTAACCGGATTGGGTAAAGTGGCAGTCAGTGAGGGAGAAAACAAGTTCAATGTTGTTGTAACTGCAGAGAATGGAAGTGTAAAAAACTATTCACTAACAATTACAGTAATAGATCCAAACCCACTTAATGTAACAACTACTGCCGGTAAGAACTGTACTGTAGTAAAAAGAGAAAGTCTGCTAACCATGCCTCTAAATTATACAAAAGTATTAACTTCCATAAATGATGTGGAGGTTCCTGCCTTCTATAGTGAAATTACTGACTATACTCTTGTAGGACTTAAGGATGAAGAAGGAAATATAGATTTATACGTTTATGATAAAGAAAAGGAAACATTCTCTCTTTATAGAGAAATAACACTTAGTCAGATGAAAATCTATCCTTTAAATATCTTAGAAAATGAAAAGTTTGAAAATTATAGTCTTTCAAAAATCACAATAAATGATTATGAAGTAAATGCGTATAAATTGAAAAGTACTTCAGAGTTTGCCATCATATATGGATTAAACTTGGAAGATGGTGAAAAATCATATTTCCTATTTGATACAAAAACCAATACAATCACCAGATATAATGATGAAGAAATAAATCTATTGAATGATAAAATTAAAAATTATTATAATATTATATTAGGATTGGGTATAGAATCAATAGTGTTACTTATAGTGTTAATAATTATTATTGTGAAAGTATCAAAAAGAAATAATAAGAAAATTAAAGAAAAGGAAAAAAAAGAAGAAAATAATGATATAATTAAAACTGAAAAAAAAGAAAATAAGAGAAAACAGGAGAAAAAATGAAAAAGAAACTATTAATACCTTTAATTATAATATTATTAATTACAGTTGGAGTTTCATATTATATATTCATATATAAAGAAAGTGATAATGATTCTGGTAATAACAATAATAATGAAACAACTGAAGTAACTGCAGGAATATACAAACTTGTGAATAAACCTACCAAATATCAAAAAGAGATATTTAATGAATTAAAAGAAATACTTGAATCAGAAAATTATGAAGAAGAGGATTTGGCAGTCAGTTTAGTTAAAAATTTTATTGTAGAATTTTATACACTGTCAAATGTTGAAAGCAAGGATGTAAGAGCCACTCAATTTATATCAGATGATTTGAAAGAGAGATTTGTTGCTTTTGGAAGTGATGTTTATACCTACTATGCCTATTATGAAAATAAAGATGATTTAGAAGTTGAATCCATTGAAGTAACAGATACTGAAAAAATATCCTATGATTATAAAGATGATTTAGGTGAAATTGAATCAAAAGACAATCTAGACGGATACGAAATAACAGTTAACTGGAAATATAAAGACAACTCTGAACATGAATCAGCTGTTACAATAGTAAAGTGGGACGATAATTACTCTATTGTTAAAGTAGAAAACAAAGAATAAAAAAAGAAACTTTAAGTTTCTTTTTTAATTATGTTTTCTTCCACAATTAGAACAGTAATTTCCATTGACCTTCTGTCCACAATGAGGACAATAAATATCATTATATTTAAACTTTAATGTTACTTTAGATATTCTATTTATTTTCTTAAAGCTGTATATATATATTCCAATTACGAAAATAAAGAACAATACAATAAATACAATTCTATTTGTAAACAGGAAATAATCATAAAGTCCATGAGAAACCAATGGAACAACTATACTAAATATTAAATATTTTTTATATAAATCATTTCTGTTATTCAGTTTACTTACTTTAGATAATCCTAGGAAATATCCCATTAGCAATCCATCACAGGCATGTCCAGGCACTGAAAGAAGTGCTCTTATAATACCAGTTCCCACTCCATTTTGATATACATACATTAAATTTTCCAAGAATGCAAAACCTAAGGCGACAAATACAGCATAAACAATCATATCGTATATATGATTGAAATGCTTACTGTTATAAGAAAATTTATATACTATAAACCATTTACATACTTCTTCTACCAAGGCAATTCCAATGAACACATATAGTAATAATTGAAATAAATTAAGATAAGCAACATCCGCAAAAAAGGCTCCTATTATTAATTCTATAATTACTACAGGAAAACAGGACAATATTCCGCCAACAAACAATGTAGTCAATAACTGCCAGGATTCCTTTTCTTTATCTTTTAAATATATGTATAAACCTATTAGAAAGACTGGTAAAGTTGATACAATGAATAATATTAACTCTTTCATATTAAAATTCTAATGAATCTACCAAATCACTGTATGCTTCAGTACAAGTTCCAGTATCATCCTGATAAATTCTAAAGCTTATATCATATACATAATCATTTTTAATGATTGCATAGTCATATTCATTACCATAAAGATCAGATAAAATTGATATGTAATTCCATTTATTTCCATTAATAGATACTTCTTCTATGTCACTTACTGTATCAGAATCAGAATAATAAACTGTATTATCCAAATACTCACTGCCAGAAGAATAATCATAATAATTATCATTTACTTTTATAGTTAGAGTACAATAATCAGCTGTAGTACTGTATGTATAAGACTGATATGTATCTGTATTGTAAGCACTTTCTTCAAAATCTAAAGAAATGTCATATTTTAAAACATATTCAGAATTTGTATCTAAATTTGAATCGGTTTCCCCTTCTTTAAAATAATCAGCCCAGTTTCCTAAGGTTACTAAAGCAAAAACAGAAAAAATAAGTACAATAATTAATATTAAATAGATTACAGCTGATACAATTACTGGCCATATAGCAACTCCACCTTTATTTCTACATATGGAAAGTAACTCTTCTCTACTCTTTCCAATATTTTCACTTTTAATTTTTTCTACTTTTTCCTTAACATTTTTTAAATATAATTTTTTAAACTGAATAGCCATTATTATATTACCAATAAATATAATTGAAGGACCATACGTTGGTAAATAACTTGTTATTATTGAAGAACCCACTAGCCAGCAAACTCCGATTAACCACATTTTTCTATAAAGATAATACATAGTACTAAAAAGAAAAGAACACCATGAAAATTTGTTATCCATTAATTTTTCTGCATTTTTTCCTATGTATGTCTTGATTAATTCATCATCATTATTCTGTACATTTGAATATTGAGGCTGAGCATTGTTAACTGGTTGATTCACTGGTTGAACAACTTGACCTCCTGGATTTGATTGACTTACAGTAGTTGTCTGCGATTCAACATTATTCTGCTGAACTTGAGGCTGTATTTCCAATTGACTACCACAAATTCTACAAAAATTCTCCCCCGGATTTACATTTGACCCACACTTCGGACAATTCATAAAACTACACTCCTTATTTTATTATCAAATTTATTATAGCATACAAAATTGATTAATAAAATAATTTTTTATTCAGTTGTCTCTCCTTCAGTGTCCTCTTCAGTGGTATCTTCTTCTACAATAGGAGTTGATGAACCTTTTGAGATTACAACTGTCATTTTATTTCTATTTTTAAAGCCTTCTCCAGCCGGTATACTTTGACTAATTACAATCCCTTTTGCAACTGTATCAGAATACTGGTATTGAAAAATTATATTAAATGCGTAATATTTCTTTTCATATTTTAAAGCTTCACTTTCAGTCTTTCCAACTAAATTTGCAACTATTCTAGGATCATGTATCTGATCTCTTATTTCAGACATTATCACTTCTTCTATATAGTCAGGATCTTCAGATAAGTCAAATGAATAATAAGTTGGATTCTTTGGCTTATTGTATAAAACTGCCTGAAGAGAATTATAAATGTTATTATAACTTCCTTCATATATTATTTCCATTCCAACTGCAGAATTTAATGCCGGACTGTAATAAGTGTCAGGATCTCCATCAAAACTATGAGATATTATACTTATTTTATCCAAATTATAATCATTGTTTTTTGCAATTTCTAAAGCTGTATTATAAAAACTGTATAACTGTTCTTTGCTCATATCTGTTTCCGTATTGCTTTGAACAATACTTAATATATCATTAAACTTAAACAGTAAATCTGTACCAATCATTTTTTGAGCTATTGCTTTAATAACTGTAATATGGTTTTGACTTCTTATTTCTCCACCATTTCCTTTATAAGACTTTCTATGTCTTGCCAAAGCTAAAGCCTCTTCACCGTTCAATTCTTGTTTTCCTGCTTCCAAACAAATAGTATGACTTCCCCAGCGGCGTTCACTGTCCTGTTCACAAAAACTTTTTGGAACATCAGCAGTTATTCCACCTAACTCATCAACCAAATCAACAAAGCCACCAAAGTCTATCATTATATAGTGACTAATATCTATATCAAAAAAATCCTCAACTGTTTGCTTTAAACATTCCGGTCCCCAGCCCTTCCATCCGTTGTGAGTGACTAAATCCACTCCTCCGATACATGATGAATACATTGCGGCTGCTCTATATACACTGGTAACAACTAAATCATTTGTTTTAGGATTAAATGTCAATAAAATTACAACATCATAATTATGATGATGAGTTTCAAGCTCAGAATCTGTTCCTATCAGTAAAATATTAAACGGATCTTTTGAATTAACAGCCTCCTCTTCCTTATTGGCTGTTATCTTTACTTTATCGCTCATATCATGAACTGAAACAAAATTTTCAAAATTTTCTTCAAACTCTTCTGTAAATTCAAATCTTTCCTTATAATCCTTTGGCAATACAATGGCATCATATTCTTCATCTAACAAGCCATTTATTAATTCCAAATAAGAAGTAACATATGTAATGTTTGGAGTAATATTCGCTTCCTCTATTGCCTCTGTAGGCATAATATATCCTTCATAATCATTTTTATTAGTAAGCAGTCCCACTTCTTTTTCATCCAAATCCTCTAAAGTTTCAATGTTGCTAGTTTTTAAAACTATAAAGGAACTGTTTACCTCCATGTATTTATCTGAAGTAATTTTGTCAATCAGAGATTCAAAACTACTGTAAAAGTGCAGCCCTACGAACAAAGCTCCATATAAAATGATAAATAGAATGCTTAATAACAGAGCTGCTACTGTTTTTTTTCTCTTTAAAAATTTACTTATACCTAAAATTAAAGCCATTCCTATTGCTAAAATACCTAAACATATAATAATTTTTATAAGAATGGAAATACTTTCCAATGATATAATCAAATATAATATATATATTAAGAATATCATTTGAATCATATTTACAATATTTATAATTTTTCTCAATTTCATAATATACTTCTCCTATTTATTCAGTTATTAATTTACTTCCTTCTTTTTCAATTAAATCAAATACAATAATATCATTGGAAACATTCAATCTTTTATTAGTATACTCTTTTAATCTTTCAATATAATCACTTTCTATCGGTTCATTTGTTAAAGATACATAATCATCTTTAAGATTATTGTAATAAACTTTGTTGGTTAAGAAATTTCCATTAGGAAAGATAACAATCTTTTCATTATCACTAAATACATCATAACCTAGTTCATATTTGGTCTCAAATCCAAACATATTTGCTACTGTCGGAAGAATATCGTACATTCCCATGACATCATCTACTTCAGTTTTGAATTTTTCATCACCAGACCATATTATCAATGGTGTGTTTTTTAATAAATCATACGCATAATTATCCATACTTATGTAGGTTGGGTCATCCTTATCTTTAACAGAATCACTGATTGGATCATAATTGTACAACAATTCATATTGACTTTTAGCTATTTTTGCATCATGATCTCCGTAAAGAATAATAACTGTATCTTCAAGTATTCCATTTTCTCTTAAATCAGCAATCAGCTGACCTAAAGCTTCATCCAGATAGTGAACGGATTTGATGTAATTTCCCATTTCGGCACCCTCTAGATAATCAGCTGTATCAGTAACTTGAGCTCCATTTTCATCTGTATATGAATATGACATGGTTAAATCTAAGGTTGTTCTATCTAAGGTTGCCTTAAACGGTGAATGACTTGATAATGTAATGACAGTGGAAAAGAAAGGCGATTTGGTTTCTTTTATATCTTTTATAATTGGAACAATTTGATTAAAGAAGCTTTTATCTGATAAGCCCAAGCCGATCATTTCCTCTTCAGTTTCCTCATATGTACCTCTTGCAAAGAAATCCTGATATCCAAAATTTTTATGCATTATCTTTCTGTTCCAGTAATCTGCCTCATTTGCATGCATACTAAATGTATAATATCCTAAGTCATTGAAAAACTGCGGCATAGCTTCATAAGTTCTGTCAAAATAACTGACAAACACTGTTCCACTTGAAGATGGCATTAGTCCTGTCAATAAAGTAAATTCTGTATCAGAACTGGTTCCAACACTTATCTGAGGGTAGAATTTTGAAAAATATATACCTTCTTCATACAACTGATTTAAAGTCGGAGTAATCTCCTGACCATTGATATTTAAATCAATCAAAAAGTTTTGAACGCTTTCCGCGTGAATAAAAATTACATTTTTACCTTTAAAAATATCTGTGTATTCATTTTTTTCCTTAACTTCAGAAGCAAACTTCTCTGAATAGAATTCTCTGAATTCTCTGGCTGCCTCATCATATCCGAACAAAGTGCTTATTTTAGGTTTTATGCTTTGAATTATATCATTAAAAGTATAAATATAAATTCCAAATTTCTGAACTATGTATTCTTTATTCCATTGTCTAATAAATCTGCTTGCATCTGTAACTGATGATGTAATAACTAAAAAGAATAAAATTACTACTCCAACTAATAAAGTTCTGATAAAATCAGTTTTTTTTCTTTCCGTTTGTTTTATAGGATGATTTCTTTTATTTAAATTTATTCTTACGATAGCAAATAACAACGGCGCAAACAAATAAATGAATTGATATATTTTCAATTTGGATGAGATAGAATCATCCACTTCACCGAGCATTTTCATTGTCGCTAATAGATTTACAGAAATAAATGAATGATAAAATTCATAATATATCGTATTTGCAACTCCTAAAAATGTAAAAAATAAAATAATAATAAATAAATAAATGAATCTATTTTTAGATTTAAACAGATATGACAGAGATCCTATGAAGAGTATTATAGTTAAATCTGAAAAAAAAGGCTTGATATAAAATATTTTACCAACAGTAAAGAATCTTGTAAATATTCCAATAAATAACGATAATAAAACGTATGAAATAAATAATACGTTGTTTGATAGATATTTTCTTATATTTTTAATTGTTAAAGCAGATAATTTTTTAATTTTGCTTTTCATACTTTCTTCCTTCCAGTTATAATAATTATAACAAACTGAAAATCATATTTCAATTTATAATATTATTATTTACAGATAAAAAGAGTTAATTAACTCTTTTTGCTTTTATTTTTACTTTCTTCTATTTTTTCCTTTATTTCATTCAATTTTATTGTATTGGTTCTTTCAGTTTGCTCTTCTATATTTCTATAGTTCAACACTAAGCCAACAATAAATACATATGCCATAAAATAAAACCACAACATAAGTATGATAATATTAGACAGCCCGCCGTAATAAACATTGTAACTTGCTATAGTATTAACATAATATGAATACACAGTAGTTATTACTATCCAGAAAAATGTTGTAAATAATGCTCCCTTATTAACATACTTGCTTGGAATCTTTTCATCAGGAGCAATGGTATATATTATTTTTATTAATATAAATATTACCAGAATTGATAATGGCAGATTTAATATTGAAAATATTATATTGAATACTGTAAGAAAATTATTGCTTAAGTTTAAGCTTAATAATAGTTTTAATATTGATGTACCAAATAAAGGCACTATTAAAATAAACAGGAATAATATTATCATGAGTATAGTAATTATTATAGCCTTTATCCTTCTCCTCAAATAACCTAGATTAGGCAGATTGAATACAGTATTGGAAGCTATTATAATTGAATCAGCTCCATTACTTGCAAGATAAAATGCTACAAATAATACAAAGATGCTCTGAAAGGAAATATTATGATTGGTAAGTATAGGTGAAAGTAGATTTGCAACTTCAGTAGAAAATGAATTTTCAATAAAATCAGTTATTATATGAACTGATATGTTGAAAGAAGTTGCAACATATACTATAAGAGAAATAATTGGAACTATGGATAATACAAAAAAGAAAGCCAGATGTCCAGGTAATATACTCATTTCTCTTTTTTTTAATAAATCTATGAAATTTTTCCAGAAATAACTAATTTTGTCTTTCACTTTCTACACCTTTATTTTCTCTCATCATTATTGCGGCTTCATTAATTGCATCATCTATAGTCTTTAATTCATTATCTATCATTGAATATCCAATTGCCACACCATATTTTTCATATGGAAGTGAACTTTTAAACTCCTTATATAATTTATGTAAATAAGAAGTAATTATTTTTTCATCATAACCAACTAGGTAAATCATGAATTCATTTCCATCGGTTCTCATGATTTCAGAATTTTCTCTTTGAGTTCTGATCAGAACATTAGCGGCTGCTCTAATCTGCTTATCTCCCTCTTCATGACCCTTCTTGTCATTTAATTCTTTAATACTGTTTAAATCCATCAGTATAATTGTCTGAGGAAACACTTTATTCTTTTCCCAATAACTAATATTATCATTTAAATAATTTCTGTTTTTTAAATTTGTTAATACATCCAGATATAACATTCTGTCTTCTTTTTTAATTCTTTTACTTATATAAAGTTTATTTGTAAAGCGATATGCCATCAAAATTATAATTGCTCCTGCTAAGGAAACATAGAATATATTATTTATTAAGAATGATGAGATAATATTTGTATGAGAGGTTCTTATAGTATTTTTAATGGCTTTATATTCAATTTCATTTCTGCTCAAAATACTGATATAGAAATTAAATAATTCATTAAATGGTTTATTTTCATTACTTAGCAGATAATTGTCATTTAATTTTATTGTATCCATAAATCTGATACTGTAATCACTAAATTTACTATCTTTATAATAGTCATAGGTTGATTTTTCAGTAATAATAACAGAATTCTCATCAATGTTATTTAATAAAGACTTAATATTCTTGTATGTTTTTATAGTAAATAATTTTTTATTACTTATTGTATTTGTCAAATTCGTATCTGAAATCATAGATACTGTATAATTTGATAAACTGTAGATTGAATTCACAACTATTGTAGAATCATGATCAATCAATACAACATATTCAGTATTTCCCAGATTTGTTGAATTTGTATAATAAGGATTGGTTATAGAATATGGATTATATGCAATATCTATTTTTTTATTGTTTAAAGCTTCTGTCAATTTATCTATTGAACCATATTCAACATATTTATAAGTAGCTCCAGTTAAATTTTCAAAAGATGAAAGATATTCATTATTTATTCCGGTAAATGTTCTGTTCACCTTTCCCTCATATGGTATATTCTGAATATAGCCTACAATAAAATCATCTGTAACAATAGATTCCTTATCCAATTCGGAAAAATTATTAATGTTGAAATATAATTCCAAGAAATACTCATTAATTTTATTATTTAACTCCTCACTCCATCTATTTAAAAATTTTTCAAGAATTCCGTTTATTTTATTGTTTTTCTCTAAAGAAATTGAAAAATAAGAATATAATCCATCCAAGTGATAGTCTATGCTTAAGTTACTTTCCAAAATGTCATCAATATAATTGTATAATGGAATAATTCCCAGAGAAACATCTCCATTGTTTAAACCTACCTGCAGTTCATCAATGGAATTGTATGTCTTATATGAAATGCTTGTATATTCAGTTAAATAATATGATACATTTGTTAAATCTGATGATAATACTCCAATTGTTTTATTCTTTAAATCATTCAGGCTACCTATATTTGCATCATTTTTAGAAACAACAACATAATGATCTCTGAACAATATTAAATCATTGGATTCAATGCTTGTTTTTTGTTCCAAAGTTGTTATATTGGTACCTGTATGAAGAATATTAAAACTTAAACCAGTATCGGTTTCCAAACTGTTTATAAAATCATAAAATACACCTTCACCATTTAGTGAAAAAATCGGCAAATCTGTTTCCACTTCAATATCAATTGAAGTATTAAGCTGATCATTAATCCATTTCTTCTCAGAAAATGAATAATTATTACTCTTACTGATTATATAATACATTGTAGCAACAAATACTAACACTACAATTAATGATACAACCAGTATATAACGAAGTTTTTTCTTCCTATTTCTTTTCATCTTTTTCCTCTTAACTATTTATCCAAACTACTACCTGGCTTGAAGAGTTTTTGTAACCCATGGTAGGATAAAATTCATCTTCGGTAATTGTTTCAGCTGTTAAAATATATTGAATATCATAAAATAATTTTTCCTCTTCAGAAAATGCTTCCAAAGATTTTAAGGCCAGACTTTTTGCATCTTTAACCTTGGTTGCCTTTACAAAATCTATTGTAATATATATTATTTTACCCTTTAAATCCAGTATAACTTCACCCACGTTGTCATTTGATTCATAAATTGCCTGAACATCTGATTCAATATCCTTATCTAATTCATTTTCAGATATTCCTTCAAGTCTATCTCCATAGGTATCATTATTAATGCCTATATAGAAGTATTTTACCAGCCCATATATAATCAACAAAAAACATACTATTAATATTATTATAAGAACAAACCAAACCTTATTGCGTATAAATAATTTTTTTAATTTATTCATTATTCACCTCAACTTTTTTTATTATACTACATATCATTATGATTTACTAGTTTACATTTTTATGTATTTATCTAGATTAGTTTTATCCCAAATATTAATATTTAACTGCTTTGCTTTTTCATACTTTGAACCCGGATTTTCTCCAACAATTACAATATCTGTTTTTTTAGATACAGATTCAGTTGTATATCCACCTTTATTTTCAATTATGTCCTTTAATTCTTCTCTAGAGTATTTATCAAAAGAACCGGTAATAACAAATGTCTTATTAATAAAATTTATATCTAATTCTTCATTTTTATGTATATATTTTACATTTATTCCTAATTTTATCAAATTTTCAATTTCTTCATTATTTTTTTCGTCATTAAAATAATTTATAATATTATCTGCGAGTATCTCTCCAATATCTCTAATATTCATCAGTTCTTCCTTAGAGGCATTCATTAAGATTTTCAAATCCAAAAATCTTTTACTCAATACCCTGGCGGTTTTTAATCCCACACCACTTATTCCAAGAGCAAACAGTAGTCGCTCCAAAGAATTGCCCTTACTTCTCTCAATACTATTAAATAAATTATTTATACTTTTTTCTCCAAAACCTTCAAGTTCTGTAAGTTCTTCCTTTTTATCATTAAGTCTGTAAAAATCTTTAAATGATTTAATATATCCAAAATTGTAAAAATCCTCTACTATATTTTCTCCAAAGCCTTCAATGTTCATGGCATCTCTGCTTGCAAAGTGAATTAAACTCTCAATATTTCTGGCAGGACATTTCTGATTAGGACAAAATGTATCTACAAAACCTTCTTTTTTTAACAGCTCATGTCCACATATCGGACATTTATCTATCATTTTGAATTCAGTAGTTTCCTCTCTTCTCTTTTCTTCAACCTTTACAACTTCAGGTATTACATCTCCGGCCTTTCTAATATAAACATAATCATTAATTCTGATATCTTTCTCTTTTACGAAATCTTCATTGTGAAGAGTAGCTCTTTTAATTGTGCTTCCCTGAACTCTTACAGGTTCAAGTACTGCATTCGGGGTTATTGCTCCGGTTCTGCCAACAGTAAAAATAATATCTTTTAGTCTTGTCAAAACTTCAGTTGCCGGAAATTTATATGCAGTTGCCCATTTTGGAACCTTGGCAGTATATCCAAGTTCAATCTGATCACTTATATTGTTCAGTTTAATTACTATGCCATCAATCTCATATTCCAAACTATCTCTGTGCTCCGTCCAGTATTTTATAAACTCCAATACTTCATCAAGATTTCTGCAAAGTTTAATATTTGGATTTACTTTTAAACCCAACTTTTTAAAATATTCCAAAGTTTCATAATGAGTTTTAAACGGACTGTTGGGTAAATGGTATAGAAATATATCCAATTTTCTCTTAGCTGCTATCTTAGAATTCAATTGTCTTACAGAACCGGCAGCAGCATTTCTTGGATTCTGAAACAAATACTGATTATTTTCAGCTCTATATTCATTTAATTCATTAAACGCCTTTTTACTCATGAATACTTCACCACGAACTGTTAAATCAACTGGTTCACTCAATTTTAAGGCAATACTTTTTATCGTCTTTACATTATGAGTAATATCCTCTCCTACAGTTCCGTCTCCTCTGGTGGCAGCTCTTTCAAGTATTCCATTCTTATATTCCAAGGATACCGCAAGTCCATCTATTTTTAATTCACACACATATTCTCTGTTGCTGATGACTTTAGAAATTCTTTCATCAAATTCTCTTATCTCAGTTTCATTAAACACATTTCCCAAACTGAGCATTGGAATATTATGAGTAACCTTTTTAAATTCATCTATAACAACTGATCCAACTCTTTCTGTTGGAGAGTCTTTTCTTTTTAAATCAGGATATTTAGTTTCAAGATTAATTAGTTCATTTATTAATCTGTCGTATTCGGCATCAGTTACACTGGGTTTATCCAATATATAATATTCATAATTATATTTATTCAATAACTCAACAAGTTCATCAATTCTATTCATATTTTCACCTGTATTTATTATACAATAATTGGGAGTATTATTCTATTTTATTTCTTTATTTTAATAAACTTTTTCTCAAAATATCCTGTTTCTGTTCACAAAAATAAATATAAATAGATTTCATATCATCGTTAATACTTATATGTCTATTTTCTTCAAAATTTCTGAAAAATTCATCAATATTTAAATCAACAAAACTCTTAACAACGTTTATATTTTCTTTATATTTATTTAATACTATTAAAAATTCTTCAGAAGGTATAATAATATTTCCAAAATAATTTGAATATTTATTCATTTGAATTAATGAATCTTTTTTATAAATATCATATAAAATACCATTTTTTTCTAAAGTTAAATCTAAGTGAGAAAAATTAAAAGAACCTCCATAATCAAATGCAGGTGCTAAAAGTAAAGGAGAATTTGTCTTATCTTCTTTTTCAAATAATAGATTCTCTTCATTCTTTCTATCCCATTGACCCATAAAAAAGTCTAATATCAATAATTTAAATAAATCTTTTGATATTTCAATAAAATTATTATTATTAATACACTCTTTTTTTAATAGATTAATATTATATAAATAGTCAAAAGAAATATTTCTTTCTATTAAATCCTCAGGTGTATAATATTTATAATTTTCTTTTTTAAAATTTTTGGAAATTAAAGCACATTTTAGATTATTTATTTTTTCATATTCCAAATGATATAATTCTACTAACTCATCATCTATTATTACTAAACTATTTTCAACAGATTTTAAAGAAATAATTTTAGCAAAGTCTTCTCCCAATAGTTCATTTAAAATTTTAGTATCATATATTCTTTTTTTCAATAAATAATCACTATTCCATAAATTAAACCATTTATAAGCGACATCACTTTTAAATTTTGAAGGTGATAAGCTATCAATTCTTTTTATTTTCTGTTCATCTAAAATTGAATAATTATTCATAATAAACTCCTAAAAACAAGTGTATATTATATCACAAATCAATATAAATATCAATTTTGTATTGATAGAAAATCTATAGTAGCGTAATTATTTTCATTATGTTAAAATGAAGTTGAGGTAATTGAAATGAGTTATGATGTTGGAATTATCGGATGTGGTCCGGCTGGAATATTTACTGCATTGGAACTGTTAAAAGAAAGACCAGATCTTAAAATTATTATGTTTGACAGAGGTAAAAGTATTGAAGTAAGAAAGTGTCCTAAAGAAAAAACTGGAAAATGTATTTTTTGCAAACCCTGCAATATATCATGCGGTTTTGGTGGAGCAGGTGCATTTTCTGATGGTAAATTAAGTCTTTCAAAAGATGTCGGAGGCTGGCTGGAAGATTATTTGGGTACTGAGAAAATAAATGAAATGATTAAATATGTAGACAATATTTATTTAAGTTTTGGAGCGAATGAGAACATTGAATATAATGAGAAATTTGCTGATGAAATGTATGAAAAATGTAAAAATGTGGGATTGAATTTCATTAAGTGTCCCATAAGACATTTGGGTACTGAAAAGTGTTCAGTAATAATGAAATTAATGTATGACGAAATAATTAAACACAGTAATGTTGCTATTTTACATAATACAGATATTATAAAGACTGATATAAAGGACAGAATCAAGAAAATATATACCAAAGAGAATATATATGAATGCAGTACACTTGTTTATGCAGTCGGCAGAAGTGGAGCTGACTGGCTTTTAAATGAATGTAAAAATAATGATATAAAAGTATTAAATAATCAGGTGGATTTGGGAGTAAGAGTGGAACTGCCTAGAATAATTACTGATCCCATTACAGACAAACTTTATGAATTTAAAGTATACAATAAATCAAAAACTTCACAAAATCTAGTCAGAACCTTCTGTATGAGTCCTGGAGGATTTGTGGCTCAGGAAAACTATCATGATGATTTGGTTTGTGTTAACGGTCACAGTTTCAAAGATAAAAAAAGCAGTTTAACAAACTTTGCATTGCTTGTTTCTGCTCATTTCACTGAACCGTTTGATGATCCTATTGAATATGGAAGATATATTGCAAAACTTTCCAATATGCTTACTAAAAATAAAGTCATGGTGCAAAGATTATGTGATTTAAAAAGAGGAAAGAGAAGTACAAAAGAAAGAATGAAACTTCTTTCATATGAGCCTACTTTAACTGATGCGGAACCGGGGGATTTAACTTTTGTAATTCCACATAGAATTATGAATGCAATACTTGAAACATTTGAGGAGCTTGAAAAAATATGTCCCGGAATAGCTTCAGATGAAACTATTCTATATGGTGTAGAGGTAAAATTCTACTCTGCAAAAACCAAGGTAGACAATAATTTGGAAACTGATATAAAAAATGTATACGCAATTGGTGATGGTGCAGGAATAACCAGAGGACTCATGCAGGCATCAATTAGCGGTGTAACAGTCGCACAGAATATATTAGAAAAAATAAAAGATAAGGAATTAATAAAATGAAAAATCTTTAATTAATTAAAGATTTTTTTATTACAACTTTTTTAAACTCTTATGATTGATTGCTATTTGCTTTATTCCATATTGATGAGAGAAAGCTATTTTAGCAATACTGCCATCTATTGCTATTACGACGCCTTCACCAAATATATCATGACTCACATGATCTCCCTTGTTTAAAGTAACTGCTTCAGTACTATACATGTCATCATATATATTATTCTCCTGTTTGAGCTCATTTGACTCTATCAGTTCTTCCTTTATTTCATTTATAAATCTGCTTGGAGAATTAACGTTGGTTCTTCCAAACAACAGTCTTTTTTTAGAATTTAGAATATGCAATATTTTTCTTGCTCTCGTAATTCCTACATAGGCAAGTCTTCTCTCTTCCTCCATTTCAGTTTCACTTTCAAAACTTCTTATATGTGGAAAGATGCCCTCTTCCATACCTAAAATAAATACCACATCAAATTCCAATCCCTTTGCAGAGTGAATTGTCATTAGATTAACTGCATCAGAAATATCTTTATATTGACCAACATCACTTACCAGAGAAATATTTTCCAAAAAATCTCCTAGATCATATATTCCCTTCTCTTCAAAATTAACAGCTATACTTTTAAATTCTTCCAGGTTTTCTAATCTAATATCATTTTCTAAGGAATTATTTGTTTCCAGTTCTTTTTTTATTCCGGTTTTTTCTAAAACTATATCTATTAAATCCGGTAAAGACATATTTTTGGAATCTTCAATTAACGATAGAACTGTGTTTTTAAATTCCAATTCCTTTCCATTCTCTATAGCATCAAACAGACTTGCATTCATCAAATTTGCCTTGCTTCTTAAATTATCTATAGATTTAGCTCCAATACCTCTTTTAGGTACATTGATTACCCTTTCCAGGCTTAATGAATCATCTTTATTATAGATAATAGAAAGATACGCTATTAAATCTTTTATTTCCTTTCTATTATAGAAAAAATAACTTCCAACAACTTTATATGGAATATTCTCCTTTAACAGCTCTTCCTCTATAACACGACTTTGGGCATTTGTTCTATAGAATATCCCAAAATCCTCATATCTGTATCCTTCATTTATTAAACTTTTAATTTTTTCTATTGTTATTTTTGCTTCCGCTTTCTCATCCTCACATCTTAAATACTGTATTTTCATTCCTTCTTCATTGTTGCTCCAGAGATTCTTATCCTTTCTTTCCTTGTTGTTTCTAATCAATGAATTGGCAGCCTCCAGTATATTTTTAGTACTTCTGTAATTTTCCTCCAATAAAATAATCTTGGTATTCTTGTAATCCTTTTCAAATGACAGTACATTTCTATAATTTGCATATCTCCATCCATATATGGACTGATCTATGTCACCCACTACAAATATGTTTTTATATTTCTCTGCCAGATGTTTACATAATTCATATTGAACAGTGTTTGTATCCTGATATTCATCAACCAAGATATACTTAAAATGCTCCTGGTACTTATTTAAAACTTCTTTATTTTTTTTAAATAAATCAAGCGGCAGTATAAGCAGATCATCAAAATCCACAGAATTGTTGTTTTTTAAGACAATTAAATATTTTTCATACACTAAGCCTACTACTTGATCATAGTCACTTTTAAAGTATTTGTAAAACTCTGTTGGAGTTAAACCTTCATTCTTTGCAAAACTGATTTTATTGATTATATATTTTAAATCATAATCCTGAGGATTCATTCCATTATCCTTCAATATCTTTTTAATCACATTTGTCATATCATCTCTGTCAATAATTGTAATATTATTTTTGTAGCCAATTTCTTTATAATTTTCTCTGAGTATTTTTAAACCAAGAGAGTGAAAAGTTCCAATGAAAATAGAATCTGTTACATCTCCAATTCTAATTCTCACTCTTTCTCTCATTTCATTGGCAGCCTTATTTGTAAAAGTTATTGCAAGTATGTTAAAAGGACTTACATTATCTTCTATAAGTTTAACTATTCTTTCAGTAAGTACTCTTGTCTTTCCACTTCCGGCACCCGCTAGTACAAGACATGGGCCTTCATTATGATTCACTGCCTCTAATTGCTTATCATTTAAATTCATTTTATCACTGCCTTCTGTAAATTAAAAATATGCTATAACTACTATAACATATTTTATACATAATTATAAAGATTTAAGTTCCGCATATTCTGATATATCTTTTAATTCCTGTTCACTAAAAGATATAAAATCTTTTTTAGCCAGTTGTTCCTTATTGAATTGATAATTCTGAACATATAATTTTTTAGGATTTTTAACATATTTTCCAATGATTCTAATATCCTCCTCATTATGAAAAGTTTTACTTACAGTCACTCTAAATTCATAATCCAGTTTACTGTTTTCTATTAATTCAATGCTTTCTTTAATATTATTAATATTAACTATAACTCCTGAAGTCTCATTATACTTTTCAAATATATTTTTAATATCCATTGCAATATAATTAATTAGTTTTAAATTCAATATTCTTTTAATTATATCTGGATTTGTTCCATTAGTATCTAATTTTATTTTAAAACCCAGTTCCTTTATTTTTTTTATGAATTCTATTAGAGATTCACCATATATGGTTGGTTCACCTCCGGTTATCACTACTGAATCTATTAATTTTTTTCTATTATTTATATCATTCAATACATATTCTAAACTTATCTTTTCACTAGTCATATTTACAATACTTGAATTATGACAGTAGGGACATCTGAAGTTGCAGCCTCCTAAAAATATGACATAAGATATTTCCTTTGGATAATCATTGCATGAGAAGGGCATTACTCCCGATATTACTAAATTATTCAACTGAATACTCTATTCTATCCTTATATTCTTCAAGCTTGCCAATATTAAATGCCTGAATAGGTCTGTAGAAACCGACTACTCTTGTCCATATTTCTGTATCTTTTCCGCATACAGGACATTTATATTGCTCTCCATCCAGATATCCATGTTCATTACAGGTGGAGAATGTGGGAGTAATTGATAAATATGGCAGATTATAATTTGTAAATACCTTTTTAATTATATCCTTTGTAACCTCTATATCATGTATTCTTTGACCTAAATATGAGTGAAGTACAGTTCCTCCAGTATACTTGGACTGCAAGTCATCCTGCAATCTCAATACCTCAAACAGATCAGTTGTATAATCAACCGGCAGTTGAGTGCTGTTGGTATAATAGGATGTTTCATTACCTGCAGTTATAATATCCGGAAATAATTTTTTATCAATAGTTGCAAGTCTGTATGAGGTTCCTTCACCAGGAGTGGCTTCCAGATTATATAAATCTCCATCTTTTTGATAATCTAATATTATATCTCTTAAATAATCCAGAATTTCATTGGCAAACTTCTGTCCATTTTCAGTCGTAATATTTTCCCTGTCGTTAAAATAATTTCTAATGCACTCATTCATTCCAATTATTCCAATTGTATTAAAATGATTTTTCCAGTATTCCTTGAATCTTTCATATACATTTCTTAAGTAATATCTGCTGTATGGATATAAACCTTCTAGTGTGTTCTTTTCAATCACTTTTCTTTTTATTTCAAGAATACTTCTTGCCAAGTCACATATGTTCTTTAAATTCTGTTTAAACTCTTTTTTATTTTTATACAAATAACCTAGTCTTGGAAGATTTATTGTTACAACACCAATACTTCCAGTAAGAGGGTTGGCTCCAAATAATCCTCCACCTCTTTTTCTTAAAACCCTGTTATCAAGGCGAAGCCTACAACAATTATGTGTTATATTTCCATTTGAATGCACAAAATAATTATTTTCTTCTAATTCAATATCATAAAATACTTGTTCATAATCAAATTTTTCTTTAACAATATCTTTAATACCTACAACTGCAAAATCAGAGTTTCTAAGCCATTCAATCTTTTCATTAGAAAGATTCCATTTATCAATAGAATTTAATCCAATCATTTTATTTCCATATGATTGATATATATTCTTATATTCTTTATTTTTCACATATTTTTTGTCTAATAAAAATTCCGGAATCATATTATGCAATGTATCTTTATTATCTATTATGTTTTTTGAACTTCTTCCTAATTTATGTTGAATTCTTATTATTTGAGAATTCTTTCTAATAATATAGGTTGTACTTATTCCTATGAATTGCATAAGAAGATTTAACTCTTCAGATAGTTTTAAATCGTTTATGTGAATCTCTTTACCTTTTTTATAACCATCACCATCAAAGAAACCATAAATTAAAGCTTTAATAATTTCAGATCTACTAGACCAAATCCAATTAGGAAGTCTATTATATTTTTGAACATTATATTTTGTTATTAAATCATTTCCAAAACTACTTTTATATACATAGCCTCTCAGAGAATTTTCATATCTTGAATCTTCAATAAATTTCATTTCATAATTTAAATATTCTTTAATAAATTTTTTTGTTTTAGAAATCAAATCTATTTCTTTTTTATTAAAAGTTATTTGGATTCCCCTTATTTTTTTATCCTTATCTTTATTCCTACTGTCATATAAAAAATTCCCATCAGCAATAAATAAACCTATAAACCATGCCAGCTCAGGATTTATATCTAAACTATTACTATCATTCAATACATTAGAACCATCTTTTAAAACCAATAAAAAGTCTTCTTTTGATATTTCATTTGCTTTTTTTGTTGTAATTCCTTCTTTATTAAATACTGCTACTAAATGATTTTTTGAAACTTTCATTAACTTGCCATCTTTTGTAATTATATTTATCATTTCATCATCATAAACTTCTAAAAATCTTTTTATATTTTTCCATTCTAATTTTCCAGTATTCGGATTTAATGATAGAGCTTTTATTCCATTTTTACAACTATACCACTCATTATCAATTTTTTTATTTTTATAGAAACTATATACTTCTTCAATAGTGCATTTATTTATATCATTATTATTTTTTATAAATAATGTTTCTTTAGGAAACAAGCACATACTTCTTGCATCTTCCGGCTTCATGTCTGAATTTATAAAATTAGCAAAGTAAGGTATTCCATATTTACTTGTCATTTTCATTATTTCATTTGCAATTTTACTGTTCCAGTCAAAATCTTTAGTAATGTTATATGTCGGTATTGGAAATGTAAATATTCTTCCACTGGCGTCTCCCTCAGTCATAACTTCACAAAATGCCCTATTAAACATATCCATTTCCTTCTGAAATTCTTTATATGTCTCTTCCTTATATTCTCCTCCGATTATCACAGGTTTGTCTTTCAGTAAGGAAGACACGGTAAGATCAAGAGTTACATTTACAAAAGGTGTCTGAAAACCAACTCTGGTTGGCACACTTAAATTAAATATAAATTCCTGAACATTCTGTCTTACTTCCTTATATGTCAGTTTATCATATCTTATGAAAGGCGCTACATATGTATCCAGACTGGAGATTGCCTGTGCTCCTGCAGCTTCACCCTGAAGAGTATAAAAGAAATTCACCAGCTGACCCAATGCAGTCTTTAAATGCTTTGCAGGTTTTGTTTTAGCCTTATTTTTAACACCTGTAAAACCATTCAATAACAGATCCTCCATATCCCATCCACAGCAGTAAGTGGATAGAATATTCAAATCATGAATATGCAGCACTCCAGTTTCATGAGCCTTTTTTTGCTCCTTTGTGAATATATGATTCAGCCAGAAATTCTTTGTTATATTACTTATTATATAATTATTTAAGCCCTGAAGAGAATAATCCATATTGGCATTTTCCTTAACTTTCCAGTCTTCCTGTGTGATATAATTTTTAATCATCTTTTCAACACTTATTCCCGCTTCTTTATCTTGTCTTAACAATTCTCTCTGAAAACGATATCTAATATAATTTCTGGCAACATCAGTCATGCCTAGATTCATTAATGATTCCTCTACCACATTTTGAATCTCTTCCAGCTGTATCACAGTATCTTTTTTTTCATTCAATTTAAATACAACTATGTTAGTTGCCAAAATACTTAATTCTCTTGCCTTTTCTTCCTCTATGTCAATCTTAGTGGCTTTTATTGCCTTATAAATTGCCTCTTCTATTTTCTTCTTATTAAAATCCTGTTTCCTTCCAGATCTTTTTATAACAGTCTCTATCATTTTACCTCACCTTAATTTATTTTTTTAATTTTTCAACTTCTTTTATAAAACCGCTTACATTTTTAAACCTTCTATATACAGAGGCAAATCTCACATATGCGATCTCATCCAATTCCTTTAGATATTTCATAACATAATCACCGATTTCAGAACTTTTAATCTCCTTCAGCATAGTATTTCTGATTTTCTGTTCTATCTTATCAACAATTCCCTCTATCTGTTCCACTGAAATGGGTCTTTTTTCACAAGACTTCAATATCCCGTTCAATATCTTATCCCTGTCAAAAACCTGTCTCTCATTATTTTTTTTAATTACCATGATGGGTGTTTCTTCAACTTTCTCATAGGTGGTGAATCTATAGCTGCAGCTGTAGCATTCTCTTCTTCTTCTCACCACTCTTCCATCATCACTGCTTCTAGAATCCAAAACCTTACTGTCAAATTCTCCGCATTTGGGACATTTCATATTTACCTCCTTAAATAAAACATACTATATATAGTAGTTAATATTAGATTTATTTCTCTTTTATCATATATATAGTATAATTAAAAAAAGTAAAAGTCAATAAAAAAAGTAAAATGTTTTATAATTTTACTCTTTCTATACAATTCTTAAGTTTCTTGCAAATCCTTTATCGGTTTTATATCTCTTAAATATATCCATTACAGCACTTATTTCCTTACTGCATTCATTTATATAATAAAAATCTATATCTTTCATGGTTCTTTTTATTTTCTCATACTCATCATTTATCAGCTTATCATCCAGCATTAACAGATCTGCTCTTGCACTGCACTGATTGTATGTCATGAATTCCAAGTAATAATCTTCATTGTTCTTTGATTGAAATATTTTATTTATTGAATTCTGTAATTCCTCAATGGCAAACTTCATTTTCAATTTTTCAAATTTTTCTTTATCACTGCCTTTCATACTGAATTCAAAATCAAACCTTTTGTTATCATTAAGAAGCAGCTCTTTTTCACAATATTTATCTACTATTATAAAATCATATTTCAAGTCAATCAATGACTTTTTAAAGGTTTCATCCTCTTGTTTATCTATTTCTTTTTGAAAAAATAATAATGTATGATAACTGGAAATATCTCTGAGAAAAGATAATATTTTAAATATTTCATATAAATCATTGTTTGACATATTTTCTTTTTCTTCATCAGTATAAATCTCATTGAGATAAGTATTATATTTCTTCTTTTTCTCTATATTTCCGTATACAGCTTTATTACTGTTAAAAATTCTTATTATTTCTTTTTCAATTCTTGATTTAATAATTAATGAATCTCCAAAATCAATTGATTTTGAAGCTAAATTATCAAGTATGTTGAAAAACAGATAATTGTTTATTTTAATATCTTCAAAATCTACCAAGTCAGGAGAAATAACTTTATTATATATTTCATTGATAATATTGTTTTCATAAAATATTTGATCTTTTAATAGAGCTTTATAAAGATTATATTCTTTGGAGTTCTTATTATTTTCAATTTCAAGTGTTTTAAGTCTGTTATAATTTTCTTTTATTTTTAAAAATATGTTTATATAACTCTTTATTAAATCATCAGAATATATATTTTTCATAAATTCTCCCTTAATAATTATATATTATAATAATTATTTATATAATTCAAGAAAATAAAAACTAAGATAATATCTCAGTTTATAATTCTTCATTTATTTTTTCATTTCTTCTTTTCTGAATGAAAAATTTAACAATCTTTAATATATCATATGAAATAATAATTAAAGCTGAAGTGAACACAATTATTAGCCAGGCACCTTTTTCTGTAATAAAAGCTTGTATTTTACCTATATCGGGCACAATTAGGATTACTTCGCCATAGATATCATCCTCATATACTTTATAATAATCTATGGTTTCATTGGCATCACCTTTAGTTGTAATTTCAATAATTCCATCTATATTTTCAATATTATTAATTTTATGAGTTATGGGAGTGCTTGCAAATATGTTTGATGAGGGAAGAAACGTTATTATATCTCCCACTTCAAGTTTTTCTATATCAGTCCTTTTTATCAATAATACATCATACTTTTCAATAACCGGTTCCATACTCTCACTTATCGCAGTAAATAAACCGAATGGAGGATATTTATCATTTTTTTCTGATATTTTATAAGAGACCACATAAAAAATAATAAATGAAGTTATTACCAAAAGAATTGAAAGTAATACATACATTATTATTCTTATTATTTTTTTAATATTGTAAATTAATTTATTCTGATTCATCTTAATACTTTGTTTCCAGGATACCATTAAGTATTGTTATTATGTCAAAATCTGTGGCATTTCCACCTACTATATAAGAACCGGTTGAAGTTGTTACCCTTACAGAGGCTTTTGGAGGACTTTCATAAATATCAAAGAACTCCACCTTATAGGTTTTAGTAGGACTAACACTTTCAGCAAATCTTCTTAAAAAGTTTTCAACAAATTTTTCTTCAATAATCCTTACATCACCTGTTGTTCTGTAAGTTCCAAAGTCAACAGAATCTATCATTGCAGCTTCCATTACTTCTTTTACCAGATAATAATCCTCTTCACTGGTAGAAGTTAAATTCTGAAAAAGCATAACTGCTACAATAATCAATATACCTAAGGCAACAATCAAATAAATCCAAAACGCTTCCTTCACTACTAATCATTCCTTCCATTCAATATCGGGTTAGTAACATAGTTGGAGTCACTCAGGAAAAAGCTTTTACAGTTATTAAATCCATTATTATAACTGCAGTCATAAAGAGAGAAATTGAAATATCCGTTTCCGTTTAAACCCTCTTTAGAATCATTATAACTTCTTATGCTTCTAATATTTGCAGGAGTCAAAGTAAAGCTGTAGTCCACACTGTCAGACCAGATATCATTACCTGTTTTTTCAATGTCCTCTATAATTGCATCCGCATTCAGCCAGTTTGTTCCTCTTGTTCTAGAGGTTGGAAAAACATCTGTTAAATCTATTGTTCTGAAGAAGAATCCTAGAGAGTCTCCGGTATTCCCGTCACCATCTCCATCATCATCTCCGTAATCCACAATACTGTTATTAACTTGATACTTACAATAATAAATACCTTTGTTATTAACTATTCTTCCATCTCTACCAATATTACTAAAATTTAAAGTAACATCATACGTACCTTTTTGAGTTGTTAAATTTAAAGGATAAACGTAATCACCTATTTGAATATAATCAGTTTGTGGAGTCAATGAAATCTTTCCAGTAAATACTTGAGTATAATAGTCCTGTGACTGAAAATAATCAACATATAATGTTGTAGTCATTAAAGCTTGTGTATTAGTTGGAACAGTGACTCCACCAATGACTTCAGTAGAAGATGTAGTTTTAAAATTACTTGATGCTTTACAATCTGTACACCATGTAGTGTTAGTAGAAGAAGCTATTTTAGTTTTGTAATCTATTATAGGAGTTGTACCTAAATTTTTTTCAGCATAAGTATAATCCATATCTGATTGATAATTATCTTTATAATCATTTATTATATTCTGATAAAAACTTGTTTCAGTTCCACTATCTTTATATAAATTACAATTTTTTATATCAACCAATAATTTAGCTTTTTCACTTGCATTAGCATCTAAATAATCTCTTTTCCATTTACCATATCTTATTTCAGATTCACAACTTAATTTTGAAGTGGAAACTACTGTCATTACATTTTGATTTAAAACCTTTCCAGTTAAATTATATTGAAAATATCTTCCAGCCGTTCCACTTACTACAGGAAATAACTGTATATCAATATCTTCTGAACAATAAACATAACAATATTGATTTATTCTTTCATACAAATAATCTTTTTTTTGCTCTGGACATGCTTTTATTAATTTGTCTACAGTAGGATCATCAAAAGTTACAGTAGTTCCAGTATTACAGTTTCCATCTCCTGAAGGTGTTTTTTCTGTTGATAATTTTGAATCATCGCAATCACTACATTTGACATCAAATGTAAAAGTTTTAAAATAATTATATTTTTTTGTTGGATTATAAGTTAAAAAATAAGTATTTCCATCATAAAAATATGTATACTTTTTTACGTAAGATGTAATACTTGTTGCTCCTGAACCAGTTGCACTAACAGCTAAATTAAAACTTTTAATATTTTTATAACATAAATCTGAATAATCTATTATTTTTACTGTTATTTCTCCATCTTTATTTACTTTAGATACACTATCTATTTTTACGCCATCACTGGCACTTATAGTGACTTTTGTACTACTATCAAAAGATGTTTTAAAAACAATAGTTGCTACATCTGACTGTGAAAAATCAGCAACAGTTGCTGTAGGTTTAACAGATGGTGAAGAGGAATTTTTTGCGTTTAATTTATTTGTTCTACATTTATTAAATAAATCAATAGCATTTGCTAAATATGTGGTATCTTCTTGAAACATTATTTCAGGAACATATCCTGTACCTTCAAATATTCCTTTATAATTACTTCCTGTTATTTTACTAATGGTTCTTGAATACATATAATCAAGAAATGATGTACCACTTATATCAATTCTTTCATTTGGATTTATAATATCTGATTCAACTAAAGCTGCTGAAGGAATAATAACATTACTTCCTTTATAAGTAGCCCACATATGCAAGGCCATTAAAGTTGCTTTATAAGAAGTAGCATTTTTTACTATACCAATTAAACCACATTTCAATGAAGAACTACATGAAGAAGAACAACTAAAATTTAAATCTTCAAAATAACTATTTTCTCTCCAAGTAGGACAAACATCAGTAACACAATAACTTGTTTTATTTAAAATTTTCATTGTTTGTTTTTCTCCAACATCTAATTCATACTTTGAATACTGTGGAACAGGTTTAGTAACAGTACATTTATATGTTGGAGAAGTATCATATCTTCCCCATAATTGATCATAATCGTCTAAATATGTATTTGGAGTTGAACCAGTTCTTGAAAAACCAAGTAATTTAGTATACTCAGTACTCGAAGAACAGGTTGAAATACCCTTAACATATTCTATTGTATAAGATTTTGTAAGACAAGTATATGTTAAATCATTACAATTATAAACATATTTTTTTTGATTATAATCATAGGGAATACTATGTGTCCTTGACCAACAAGAAATATAACTAGAAGGTGTAGTACTTGGAGCATTTTTTATAATATTTTTTCTTTTAAAATTATAATATTTATATGAACCTAAACTATATCCTGAGTCAGCACATCCTAATGAATTATAATAACAACTCGAATCTGTATAATAACCGGATAATGTTGTTTTAGTATCACAAGCATTTTCTTCCGCCTTTTCTGCGTATATTCCTGAATTTGATAATGATGCACCTGTACTGAAACTATATTTTATTTGATCATCATATAAACATTCTAAACTTGGAGACCAAGTATAAGGATCAGAATTACATAAGCTTATAACTTGGCTACATGTTGGAGTTACTGGAGAAATGGTTGAAATAAATTTTTTGCAAGTCAAACTGGGTGTTACATCACCATTAGAATAATCGTACCACTTAAATTCTTCTTCACCAACAATATCTCCTGAATATGCTTGTACATATGGGCAATCATCTAATGTCCAAAAAACATAAAATATTGTTCCTGTTAAAATATCACATGATCTTTCTTCAGCTACCACATTAACACTTAAAATAAAAAATAATATGAAAAACAATATAATTTTTTTCATTTTTTATTACTCCTTTTTAACATTATTATTCTTATAATAAAGAAGCCTCCAATTAATAAAACAGGCAATGCAATATAAAGATAAATGTAATTTTTTGAATTATTATTAGAATCATCAATATAGTTTTTTTCATTGTATTCATTTATTTCTTTTTCTAAATCTGCTAAAGTTAAGTTTTTCGTATCTGCAAAAGGAGAACATTTTTCATATCCTCTGTTTACCTTACATATATCACTTTGATAAAATTGATTATATAATAAAGTATCAAATTCTATAGTTTTTAATAATTCATCTTGACATGCTTTGATATTACCATAAATTTCAATTTTATATTTTGTAATTCTTTGTGTATCATAATAGTCAATAGTTAAATAGTTATTTTCTATATTATCATATGTATACTTTGTATCCGTATTATTATAATCTTCTTTTATTTTAATGTAAAATGGAGAAATAAATAAATCTTTTATTTCTATCATAATATATGGAATCCCTTCTGTAGTTTCCATTTCTGAAATTTGAATAAATTGATTTTCATCTAAAAACTGTTTTAAATCTTCACAAGAAGCTTTCAAAGAAGGCAAATTTATCCAAAAAAACATTGCTAAAAATATTATAAAAAATCCTTTTTTCATATTTCAAATCCTTTAATAAATCTAAGTTGTTAAAACGCTATTTTTTATTTACTCTACTTATATTAATTTTAAGTTAAAATTTATATTTTGTCAAATATAATATTATAAAAGAATACACTTAACATAAGTAATAAAAAATAAAAAACAAGTTTAAAATTTTTTGCTTGTTTTTTAAAATATTTTATTTAATTAAAATTATTCTGCTTACTTCTTGTGCTTCATTAAATTCTTCTAACGCTTTTGACTTTAAATCATTAGATTGAGAATATGGTGCAAAAAATGGAGTCATTTCTTTTATTTTTATTTTAGAAATTGGCAAATTCATTAATACAACATATTCTTCAGGAAAATAATAAGTTAAATTTTTTGTCATATTCCAAGTTGGATAACTAAATATAAACTCCAGATTTCTATAAATAATATAAATATGAATGTTAGAATCCAAATTAAAAAGTCCACTTCCAGGTTCTCCTAATTGCTCTGCTATATATAAATCATATACAATTTTATTTAAAAATTGGTACGCTACATCTTGTGTGTTTTTTTTATTACTAGTCAATAATTTTTGTTCTAAAGCATAATATTCCTTTGATAATTTTTGTCCTTCACTTCCATCTAATAAAGTTAAATAAACTGGTATTACATCATAATCACCTGTCCAATTATTATTCTGATAATCTGATAGTACTTTATCATAAATATATTCATTATACATATTAGTTAATTTAAATAAAGTTAATGCACTTTTTGTGCTTGGTTCAAATTGAGCTCCATTACATGCTTTTATTACCTCACTAAATGTTAATTCATCCATTGGAAAATCAATATTATATCTATCTTGAAAGTCATTATATTTTTGCATTAAAATATTAGTTCTATTATTAATTTTAATATCATTATATACATCATCGAAAACATTAGGATCATTTTGTAATATTTTTGTAAAAATTTCAATTAATTTTTCTTTATCACTTTCTTGTATATTTCCTAATTGTGCTTCTTTAATAAAAATTTGTTCTTCTTCTGTTAAATCATAAAATTCAAAATCTTCTATTTTTGATATGTTATTAAATATTCTTGTTCTTTCTGCCTCAAAGTCATAAATATCAGGATAAAGATTTAATATTGCAGCATCATTAAATATTTCTTTGAAAACATTTTCATAACTAAACTCTATAGGCGTTGGTTTTGGTGTTGGTATAACTTCAATAATTGTTTCAGTTGGTGTTGGCTCTGGAGTTAATGTTGGTATTTCTATTGTTACTGATGGTTCAATTGATACATCAATATCTTCATCATTATTTTTACAAGATGAAAAAAAACCTAATGATAAAGCTGCTAATGCCAAATAAATAATACGCCTTATGGTAGAAGTACTATTTCCTTTCTTATGATAACTTTTTATTCTTAGTTTCATTTTTTTCTCTTTTTCAATTGCCATTTTAAAACTCCCTTAATTGCACATATTATAACATAAAATTAACAAGAATACCATGTTTTTCTAATTTTTACACTTATTTTACAATTCCAAGATTTTTAAATTTTATATTTAATTTTATTATAAACTATATTTCCAATTATAAATGTTATTAAACAACTTCCAATTGCTACAGTACCTTCTAACCAGTATTCTTTAAAAAAATTAAAGATATTATCTATTATTGATTCTTCCTGAACTGGTATTTCCTCCTTGGGAGTATCTTCTTTTTCTTCCTTTGCTTCATCATATTTTTTAGTTATACCATCAAACAATTCATATGTAATTTGATAATTCAAGAATCTAGTATTACATATTTCTAAAGCCATATAGTCTTCACAATAATATGTCCCGTAAAATATATTTTCATAAGGTAAAGTAAATTTTATAGTTCTCAGTAATTTATTATTACAATTTGTATTTTTTGAAGAATATACATCCACATATACCGTAGTGCCTTCGGTAACATCTTGAATCAGAATTTTATCATTCATTGGTTCATACGTATCATTTAAATATTCAAACTTTAATTTTTTTACAACATTATAAAAAATTATATCAAAACTGTTATTGGTTTCATTGTATTCATAGGTATAATTTATATGACTTGCCAAAGTATTCAAATCAACTATATCTGAATAAGTACACTCAGCATTCAATTTAGTCATGAATATTAAAAAAATTGTAACTACTAATAATATCCTCTTCATTTTTTCTCCTATTATAAATTATATCATAATTTAAGTTTATAAAAAATATTAATAAATATAAATTTATTTATTTTAAAATTTATATCTCACTTAGCACAATTAATTTATGAAGAGCTCTTGTGCATGCTACATATGCTAATTTTGATCCTTTATTCATAAAATTATTTTCTTTTGTTTCATATACAATGACTTCATCAAATTCCAATCCTTTGGCAAAGTAAATTGGCAATACAATCAGACTATTCCTAATATAATTATATTCATCAACAACGATTGAATTCAAAATGCAATGTTTTTGCAATATTTTTGTAATTTTATTTACATCTTTTTTATTCTTTGTAATAATTGCTATTGATTTTATTTTTTTAGAATCTAATTGATTTAATTCTTTTTTTATAATTTCAATAAACTCAGTATTTTTTATAAAGTGTTTATCAATTGGTTTCAATCCATGTCTATTGATAATAGTTGTATTTAAATTAAGTATTTTATTGGAATAGTTGGTAATTTCATAAGTGTTTCTATAAGATTTTCCTAAATATATTTTTTTAGAAGTTTTTTCTTTAAAGAAATCTAATAATATATTTAAATTATCATATCCGAATAATTGATTTATATTTTGATTAACATCACCTAATATTGTAAAGTTTGCTTTTGGAAAAATTTTTTTGATAATTAAATACTGAATTTTTGTATAATCCTGAGCTTCATCAATTATTACCTGCTTTATAGCTTTATTAGGTTCTATACCCGATAATTTATATTTAAAATAAATGAATAAAATGGAATCTTCATAAAATAATTTCTTATTCTGAATATTAGACAAAATGGAATCACAGAATAATTCATAATCTATATTAAAAGTTCTTTCAAGTTTTTTCTTAAAACTACTTGATAAAAACATATCTTTAAAAGATTCTTTAACATTAAAAATATTTTGAAAAGTTTTTTCTAGTTTTGATCTAATATTGTTTTCATCAATTTTTTTATTAAATAAGTGTCTACTCTTCATTATACAGTAATCAATCACCTTATTAATGCTTTCAATTATAGTTTTACTTTTCAATTCCTCTTTAAAAATGTTAGCACAGTCATTACTGTCCAGTATCTTTTTTTGATTATAATATACATTATTAAATTTAATTTTTTCTTTTAGTTCATTTATATAGCTGTCTATGATATCTACAAACTTATTATCCATTTTAATTGAAATATATTGATTGTTATCATTATTATGAATTCTTTCCAAAAAATTCATATATGTTTCAATACTATTATATTCTGAAATAAAACTGTTTATAAAATCTATGAAAGATGTTTGTAATACATTTGACTCTCCTAAATTGGGGAGTACTTCTGATATGTACTTGCTGAATATTTCATTTGGAGAAAAAATTAATATCTCATTTGCTTTTAAATTCTCTCTGTATTTATACATCAAATAAGCAATTCTATGCAGTGCCACAGAAGTCTTTCCCGAACCTGCAGGACCTTCCACAATTAAACAATCATTTCTTGTATTTCTAATAACTTCATTTTGTTCACATTGAATGGTCTGAACTATTGTTCTCATGTTCTCTCCTGAGGCAGAAGACAAGGTTTCCAGCAATAATTCATCGTCAATATTTAGTGAGCTGTTAATCGCATATATTAATTTGCCCTTTTCAATTTTATATTGACGTTTTAAACTTATTGTACCTTTAATAATACCCGTTGGGCTTTCGTATGAAGCCTTTCCTAATTCATAATCATAGTATAAACTCGCAATAGGACTTCTCCAATCATATACAAAAATATTCAAGTTTTCATCAGTAAGATTCGTTAAACCAATATAAATGTTTTCTGAATTATCTTCATTTTCAAAAATAAAATCAATTCTTCCAAAATAAGGAGAATTAATCATATTCTTAAGTAAAAAAGTCTTTTGAGATAAATCTTCAAACAATGATATATTAGTAGAAATTTCTTTTCTGAAAAATTCCTTTTCTGCCCAGTCTAAAGAAGAATAGTTATTCCAAATATATTTTTTTGTTTCTGTAGTTGCATTTGCAAGTTCATTTAAATTCAAATTATTGACTTTAACTACCTGATTTAAAATTTGGTTAACTTTTTCTAAATAAATTTCTTCTTTTTCAATATCATTCTTTGTAATCTTCATATATCTCCTAAACAATATAGTGATAAATTTTTAAAGAAAATTAATTAAATATATATTATCATAATTATTTTTTTATATCAATATACTTTTTTTCATTTAAGTTCTCTATTAATATAAGCCTCATACAGCACTATTGATGCTGCAACTCCCACATTTAAAGAATTAATATTATCTCTCATAGGAATAAATACTTCCTCATGTTTATTTAAATACCAGTTGTTATTTATTCCAAACCTTTCTGAACCTACAACAATTACTGTTTTTCCTTTGTAATCATAAGATCTATATATTTTACCTAAATTAGGTTCAAGCAGTATGATTCTGTAATCATTTTTTAATAAAAATTCCTGTACTTCCTTATAGGTTGAATTTACTGTAGGCAAATTAAAAATGTATCCTCTGCTGCTGCTTAAAAATTTAGGTTTGTATATATCCGTCCTACAATCCATATTAATAATTAAATCCACATTGGTAGAATAAGCGGTTCTATAAATAGTTCCTAAATTTCCAGGCAGTTCAATTCCATCATTAATAAGAATAAATTTATGTTTATTTATATCAATATCATTAATACTTAATTCCTTATATTCTACTACTGCGATCATACCTGTTGAATTTTCTTTTTCCTTTATATTTTCAAAAACTTTTTTTGATATAGTAAACACTTCAAGAGCTTTATTCTCACAATGTTTTTTTATATTTAATGCCTCATATGAGAAGTTTTCTTCATAGCAGTATAAAAAATATTTTATCAAATGTTCACTTTTACATAACATTTCTAACACACTAAGTCCTTCAACAATCATTAGATTGTTTTCAGTTTTCTTTTTATATTTTTTTATTTGTTTTATTAATTCATGATTACTGCCTATATTTTTCATAACATCATTTCCTTACTTATTCAATTAATTTGGCATGAAGCACTAATCTGTCATTATAACTTACACAGGTTGACAGTGTAAGTATTTTATCTCCATAATCAATAGAAACTTTAAAATTATACACACTTCTATTAGTTATTAGGTTTATAAATTCATCAAATTCCTGTTTATTTTGAAATTCTGTTTTCAGATAGTCTATTGTATATTCAACTCTGTATATTGAAAACACCTGCCAGTTCATGTTTTTATTTAAAGTATTAAATTTAACTGTTAAATTTTCCTTATTAGTATACCAGTCACTATAAATGACATTGTCAAGTGAGCCGAACATTGTATTGTCTTTCAGTCTGTGTCCAAATATTATTGTATTGTCATCCAATTCAGCTGTACTGTTTCTGTAATCCATAAACACCCACCCACTTGATGTTTTGGTCTTATAAAAATTTCTATGTAAATAGTAGTCATTGTCACTGTGCTGCACTATCGGATAATTTATATTTGTATTATTCACTGTAAGCCATCCCACAGTTTCATCATTAATCTCCAGTAAAGTGGAAAACACCTCTTTTAATGAATGAGCTTCATCAGTTATTTCATTTTCATCTTCTGTCTCCAGAGGAACATTGTTTATCTCCTCATTTAACTTATCTATATTACTCTTAGAAATATAAAAGTAAAACTCCTGAAAGAAAACTGCTATTATACATATGTAGGCTACTATAAAGAAGATTATTTTAAGGTTATTGAATGATAACTGCTTAAATAAATTATTTCTAATATATTTATTAGAATAAATAATTTTAATCTCTCCATACATTTTCTTATAATATTCTCTGTTAATATCCTTTAAATTTTTAAAAATGGATTTAATATACTCTTCATCATAGTTATCCTGATGCAGATATATATTAATGTACTGTCTGTTATATTCCCTTAATATATTTATAATCTTTTCAATAAATTTTTCATTGAAGCTATATAAGTGTATACTTCTTAAATTCTTATTTATCTTTATGAATTCTTCAAAATCCTTCAATTCCCGACTACCATCTGTTTTTAAAACAACACTTTCTTTAAAATATAAGGTATCATAATCAAAGCAGTCTATACTTAAAAGAAAGTCTTCAGACAGTTCTTTTTTTAATCTTAAATTTATTTGAATGTTTCTTCTACTGAACTTATTCAAATAAACAGGTGGCATGTAGTAACAACTAATATATTTCAATCTTTTATTTGTCAGGATTCTTTCATATTGATTGAAACTTAAAGCTGTATCTACCAATATGTGAAAATATGGAACTCTCAGAATATTATAAACATTGATCACCAGATCTATTAATTCATTGTTTTCAACGATTATCTTATTAATTTTATTTTTTCTTGCAACTTCCAGTAATATTTTATAAATTGAATTTATTTTTCTTTTAAAATACTTATAATCATAATAAAAAATATTTGAAAAAGGAAAATTTTTATTTATTACTTCTTTTTCATTTTGATTAAGTTCATCTCTCATAGAAAATACAAGTTCACTATTTGAATAATAAATCAAAACATATTTTTTCATATATTGACCTACTTTACTATTATATTTTATCATTTTTCAATGACATATAAAATAAAAAAATAAGTCATTTTACATTGTTTTATTATTTATTTATTAAATTATTTATGTTATTATATATTTATGATACGGAGGCTATCATGAAGTTAGAATTAAGAAATAAATTTTATAAATTATCCACTATAATACTTACCTTTTTTATATGTATTGTAACTGTCAATGCTGCAAGCGATAGAATTGAAATAATATCTGCAGCAGGCGGAATTGTAAATTTAGGTGAAAATGGAGGACAGATAACTAAAACAATAGTGGCTTCTGATACGGAAAAAGGTGAAATAACTATTGAAGTTAAAATATCCAATGCCAGACTGACTGAAATAATATTTGTAATAGATAATTCAACTGAAATGGAAGCTCTGGAAACAGTAAAGTCTACAATTATCAACTCAACAAAAACAATGGTTACTAATTTACATACTAACTTAAATAATATAAAAACCGGTTTATTTGCAGTGCATCCTTACGGAACCACTCCAACAACTCCAACTAATGGGGGACTGTTAAGTGAAATAAGTGCTGATGAGACTGATACATTAGATGCTTTGGATGATTTGGGAACAGCTTCTGGAGAAAACGGACAGGATTTTGTAGCAGTAATGAATGCTGCTAATGACAGTTTTTCAGAAGAAGCTGAAAATAAAGTTATTGTACTGATAACTTCCGGAATTGATTCAACAAATATAGAAACATATAAAGATGTATTGACAGATATTGGAAATGATGCTGAAATAATTACCTTAGTTGTAGAGAATGATGAAGTATATGTGGAAGAAATGTTTGGAACAGAAGTATCACCCACCACAGGAATCTTATATGATATAGATGAAGCTGATATAAATGATACCTTAACAGCTGATGCTTACAGTGACTTAATAGATTTACTGCCGGATGATAAATTTGGAGTTTTACTAGAAGATGTGTTTCCAGATTCAATATTTGAAAATTTCACAATTGAATATGTCGGAAGTCCCAGTCATGGAACTGTAGAAGAATTAAATGAAACTGACAAAAGTTTTACCTGGAATGTTGGAAATTTAGAGGATAATAAAATAGCAACCTTCAGATATAAACTGACATTGAATGATCAGGTGCCGGCAAGCATTAAAGACATATTGTTAAATATAAATGAAAGTATATATTTTGAATATAGTGATAGTGAGTCAAATGATTACAATGATACTTATCAGTGCAGTCCGATTATAAAAATATTAATTAGCAATCCTAAAACCGGTTTATATGATTTATTTATACCGGCCACAATATTTTTCAGTATATCAGTACTGCTGATAGCAATAATAAAAAGAAAAGAAATATTCCTGCAAATATAAAAAAGGTTTTAAAAACCTTTTTTTATTCTCCTATTTCATACTTGTCTATCAAATAGATTAATTCTTTGTCATTTACAATTTCATCATTGGAATTGATTACTTCAATTCCCTCACCATTCTTTATATATATAAATAACGGAGCTTTCTTTATTTCATTCTTTAAAGTTTTGAATTGAGTTTTCAATACATTCAGATATTCTTTATTCTCCAGCAAATCAGTAACATTATAGTAAATAATATATTCATTTAATTCTTCAGATTTTATCTTCTTGAGTAATTTAATCTCTTTATTATAAACTTCTAAATTATTTACATAACTAACATATAAGACAACCTGATTGCTTTCTGTCAGTATTAAATCTAATTCATTGGTATTAACTTCGCTAATTTCCCCGCTTAAAGGACTTATACTTATTTTAGTTTCCTTATATGTAAGAATCCATTCTCTTATATACAAACAAAGTACAACTGTAAGAACTGCAACTACAAAAAGAATTATATAATTTTTTAAAGGTACTTTTCTTAACTCTTTTTTCATGCTATCCTCCTTATAGATATTTTAGCATAGATATTATTTTTTATCAATTTTTTCTTCTACTATTTTTATATTTCTATCCAGTACTTCTTTACCTCTCCAGACACATGAATTTTCCTTATATATTTTATTAAAATTATCATTTGATAATTTTTTAAATTCACTTATCTTAATTAATTCTATTCCTCTAAATTTAAAATTATTTGTGCTTTTAATATTATCATTATAAGGACATACCTGACTGCAGATATCACAGCCAAATATAGTTTCATTAAAGAAACTTTCTTCAGCCTTTGAAAGTTCCTTTTTTTGAGTTAAATAACTTAAACATTTATTTCCATTAAGAATACCGTTTTCATTTATAGCCTTTGTTGGACATGCTTCAATACACTTTCTGCATTCATGGCATTTATTATTATTTCTTTCATTATATTCAAAAATTAAATCTGTTAAAATTATTCCTATAAAAAAATAACTTCCACAGTTCTCATTTATTAATAGATTATTCCTGCCATAAAAACCTAATCCGGCTTCTCTGGCCAAGTATCTTTCATCAAGAATATTATTATCTACAAAGATTAATGCCTTCCCTTTACTATTTAAAATAAATTCCTTTATTGCTTCAAGCTTTTCCCTTAAAACAATATGATAGTCTCTGCCCCAGCAATAGGAAGAAAGCATTACTTCAGCTTCTTTCAATATTAAATCATTTTTATTATAGGCAAGCCCAAATACAACAGCACTCTTCATATCTTTATATTTACCTATTTTAAAAGATTTTTCTTCAGCACTTCCAATTTGAAAATCAGTTTTATATTTTAATTCTTCCTGTCTAATTAAAATGCTCTCTAATTCTTTATAATATTTTAGCGCTGTAAAACCAATTAAATCTATACCTAAATTTTTACTTAATTCTATAATTTTTTCTTGAATCATTCTAAATCACGTGAATATAATACCATAAATACTTGACTTTTAATACCAATACTAGTAAAATAATAATAGTTTTTATGCAGGTGTAGTTTAATGGTAGAACTTCAGCCTTCCAAGCTGCTAACGTGGGTCC
>CAZKSN010000006.1:0-60905 GCA_964555585.1 uncultured Muribaculaceae bacterium
TCCATATAATTACTCTCTCTCATTTTAATATATCAAATTATATTAAAAAAATCCATGTTACCAAACTGATTTTACATAGTACTTACATTTTTAATGTTAATTATAAAAAATATTCCTAATTAATGAAAAAGGATAATTCTTTCATATTCTTTTATAATTCAATATTCCAAACCGCTTTCCCCCACACCCCCAGCGTTTTGGGATTTTTCATTCTTATAAGCTATGAGTAAGCCACATAAAAAAATAATAATCAATAAACTTTAATCGGAGCGGCAAAGCCGCACCGCGATTTTTTAATTTTGACTATCAAAATTATTATAAAATTCAATTTTATATACTTGCAATAAAAAATTAATAATATTATAATGAATACATCAATTATTTAGTTATAGGGACCAGTAGGTATCACCTGAATTCACGTCTAACTCCAAATTACACTACTCGGTATAAAAAATAATAAATAATTATATAATTATTTATTAAAAAAGGGAATGTGAAAATGCCGATAAAATAAGGCTTTGAAAGGGAAAAGTTAGAAAATTAAAATTATTACAGGGATATAGTTCAGATGGTAGAACGTTGGTCTCCAAAACCAAATGTCGTGCGTTCAAGTCCGAACAAGAAGGGCATAAATAGGAAATAAAAAGGAGCAAAGAGTTTATTCAAACACTTTGTTCCTTTTCTTTCTCTATAACTAATTTATTCTTTTCTAAACTTACTTTTATAATATCGTGAATATTAAAACCTAACTCTTTTAACCATTTACCTTTTAGTAGTATGTAAGGAATATTTTTAAAATCTGAATACACTTTAAGTTTTCTAGTTTTAATATTCACTTTTTACTCCTTCTTGTTCGTTCATATTTGAAATTATTGAATGTTTGGCGTGTTTTGTTCTTAAGTCTTTGGGACTCATATCTACATCTTTGTTGTTTCTATACTTGTATGTCCCAGAAGTTCTCTTAAAGAAAATGGATCTCCACCATTTATTACGAAGTGAGTGGCAAATGTATGTCTAAACTTATGTGGGTTTAATCTAAAACCTTTTCCAAATATTTTAAGAGCTTTATGTCTTAAAATATTATATATTCTATCAGCACATAAGCCTTCACTTGTTGGCTCATCACACTCACTTTGAAACTTTAAAAACAACGGTCCATTTTCTTTATCTTTCAAAACTTCACGCCTATAAATATTCAATAATTTCTCTGTTTCTTTTGAATAATAGACAGTGCGAAATGTATTTGTTTTTGTTGCGTATACATAAATACTTCTTTCTTTAAAATTAAAATCTTCTATTTTGATACGCACCAACTCACCATTTCTAACTCCTGTATCAAGTAATATCATTATTATTAATAGATTTCTTATTTCTGACTTATAACGCGTATCAAATGAAGAAAGTAGTTTTCGCACTTGGTCTATTGTTAAGTAATCTATCTTTTCCCTTCTTATTTTTTTAGGTCTGATATTTCTACAAGGGTTAGCGAGCAAATAACCATCTTTTTCAAGGTAATTAAACAATGTTCTTAATGCTCTTGCATGACAATTAAGAGTATAGGCACTTAGCTTTGAATATTTAGTGTTTATATAATGTCTTATTTCTACCTCTGTTACACTTTCTAGATACTCTTTCTTTTTTATCAAAGCTAAATATTTTCCAAATACTCTTAACTTGTCTTTATAAAAAGATTTTGTTGCATTCGCTAACCCTCTTTCTTCTGCATTCCTAAAAAAATATTCACAGGCTTTGTCAAAAGATAGATTACTTTGCTTTTGACAGTTGTTAATAAGAGTTTCCTTATTTATTGATTTAAAAAAGTTTGTTAGTTCAGTTATAGTTTGTTCTGTCATAGTTTCTCCTTTAAAATAATTATTTCAATTATTTATTTCCAACTGTCAAAAGTTCAAAAGAAACTTAAATATGAACGTATTTTGAAAAGCCTTCATTTCACCTCACTTTCTTATTTTTGTTCTTAAACCCTCTCAATAGGTCTATGCCGAACATCAATAGGTGCTTTTCAAAATTCACTCCCCCTGTCTAAATGTAAAAAGATAGCATTTATGCTATCCTTGCTCTCATTTTGGCAGGGATAGTAGGACTTGAACCCACGACATTTGGTTTTGGAGACCAACGTTCTACCATCTGAACTATATCCCTGTAATAATTTTAATTTTCTAACTTTTCCCTTTCAAAGCCTTATTTTATCGGCATTTTCACATTCCCTTTTTTAATAAATAATTATATAATTATTTATTATTTTTTATACCGAGTAGTGTAATTTGGAGACCGCTATTATACCATTTAACTATGCCCCTAAAAACTATATATATTTTATTATATATTTTAAAATAAGTCAATTATTGATATAATAATATTAAATAATATACGGAGGAGATATGTATAAAAGAATTACTGTCAGAGCTTTAATCATAAAGCATGATAAAATAGTAACAATGTATAGAAAAAAAGCCGGAAAGGAATATTATGTGCTTCCTGGTGGTGGAGTGGATGAGGAAGATTCAAATTTAATAAAGGCTTTAAAAAGAGAATTGAAAGAAGAATTGAATATAGAAGTGATAAATATAAAACCATATTCTTTCTTTGAAGATGAAAAAAATATAACTTTAATTTTCACTTGTAATTATTTTAGTGGAAATATAGAAATAATAGGAGAAGAAAAAGAAAGAAATAATGAGGATAATTATTATGAACCCAGACTTCTTGGAGTTGAAGAATTGAATTCTAACATAGATTTTTGGTATAAAAAAGAAGCCTTGGATTTATTAATTCAATAAAGTAATAAATTATGTTATTATTAAATTGGTGAGTATTTATGATATATGTTTTATATGGAACAGAAGAATTATTAATTGATAAATATATAGAAAATCTAATAATGGAAAAATGCATTGATAATATCGTTAAATATGATTTAACTGATACTTCTATTGATAATATTATTGAAGATGCTTCATATATGGATTTATTTGGCAATAATAAGATTATTGTTGTAAATAATTCAGCTTTTTTAACTGCTTCTGAATCTTTAGAAACAGAAGAATTAGAAAAATATATAAATAATCCAAATGATAAAAGTATATTGATATTTATTGTGAATTCTGAAAAACTTGATGAAAGAAAGAAAGTAGTGAAAGCTCTAAAAAACAATAAATTTACTAAATTTGAGGAATTCAATAAACTGGAGGGTTTTAATTTAGAAAATTATATAAAGGACAGTTTTGAAAAAGATGGATATAAAATAGATTTAAATAGTATTAAAAAAATAGTTTCACTATTAAATGGTGAATTTAAGTTTGTAGATAATGAAGTAGAAAAATTAAAGCTTTATAAGCTGGAAGATAAAAATATTAATATAAAAGATGTGGAAGAAGTTGTAACAAGACTTCCAGAAGATAATATTTTTAAACTGGTTGATGCTGTTGTTAACAACGATAAGGAAAGTATGTTTAATATCTATAAAGATTTAATAGATAACAATGAAGAACCTGTAAAATTGATAGTGATGCTTGCTAATCACTTCAGATTGTTATATCAAGTAAAAATATTACTGACAGAAGGAATGAAGCAATATGAAATAGCCTCAGAACTGGGTATTCATCCCTACAGAGTAAAGCTTGCTATTGAAAAGGCAAGTAAATACGATGAAGAAAAACTTTTAAATATTCTAAGTTCACTTGCAGATATAGATTATGAAATAAAATCTGGAATATCTGATAAAAATAGAGCGCTTGAAATATTCTTTTTAGAATTATAAAAAATGAAATATTATTAATAAATATATTTTCTTATTTATAAAGAAGTCATAAACTTTTTGATATCTGTTTATAAAATTTTGATTTAAATTTAAATACATTGGATAATCTCTCATGTTTTTTGCATCTCTTTTTGCAGCATATTTATCTGCAAATAATACTATCCATCCGGTACGATATTTAGGAAGCTTAGTAATTGTTAGTGGAAACATATGAGATTTTATACCATTTTCTACTTCCTCATCTATTAATTCAGGAAAATATCTTTTTGCTTCAATAAATGCTCTTTCTGGATGTGAAAATGCATGCAGTTCTTTAAACTTTGGTTTATAATCCAACGGTAACTTCCAATCATAATCAAAACAGTCATGAAAGATTGCAATATAGACTGTTTTTTTAATTTGATCTGGGCTTAATTTCCTTTTTATTGAAATGTAATAAGCTCTAAAAACAACACTCATAATATGATGACCTCTGGAATCATCATGATGAGGATAGCTTTTTATTCTTTTCCAAAATTCTGAATTTACAATTGGTTCCAAAATTAATAATAACTGATTTATTTCATCAAAACTTAATAAATTTTTAGTAGTATATTTGCTGCTGTAATCATAAAATTCCGGATTATTTTCTATGTAATTATTTAATGAATCACTCATATTACTGCCCCTTAAATACTATGTAATTGTATCATATAAAAGTAATTTCTTCAATAAAATAAAACTTTATACTTTTTAGTATGGACATTTAAGCCAAACTTATTTATAATAAAAAATTAAATGGAGGTACTAATATGATCAAAAATAATTTACCAGTCATTCTGTTAAAAAAATTAGTATTGCTTCCATTTCAAGAAGTTAGAATTGAAGTAAATAATGATACCAGTAAAAAGGTAGTTGAAATATCTAAACAGTTTCATGATAATGAAGTACTTGTTGTATGTCCTCTTAATTCTCTGGAAGAGAATCCTGATACATCAGATTTACCAAAAATTGGTGTGATTGGCAAAATAAAGAGCAATATTGAATTACCTAATGGAAATACCAGGGTAGTTATTTTAGGAATAAAAAGAGTTAAAGTATTCAGCTATGTGAATTACTCAAATGAAGAGGATATACTTGAAAGTATAGTAACATCTTTTGATACGACTGATTCCGATGAAGTAACTGAAACTGCCATTTTAAGAAAATTAATGATAGATTTAGAGAGATTTATTATTAAAAATCCATTTATTTCCAATTCTATTATGTCTCAGGTAAAAGGAATTGATGACCTGGATAAACTGACTGATTTAATAGCGACTTTTCTTCCATTGTCTTTTGATAAGAAAATTAATTTAATGTTAGATGCCTCTTCTATAAGTAGAGCAAAGTATTTAATAAAAGAAATTAATGTTGAGACTGCAATAATAGAATTGGAAAATAAAATTGACAGTGATTTAAAAAAAGATTTAGATTCTGCACAAAAGGATTTTATTTTAAAGGAAAAGATTAAAGTAATTAAAAGAGAACTTGGTGAAAGGGATAATAAAAATACAGATATTGAATTCTTTAAAGAGAAAATAAAGAATTCTAAATTGCCGGAAGCTATTGAAAAAAGAGTGCTTAAGGAATTAGAAAGATATGAAATAACACCTGAAATATCTCCTGAAATAAGTGTAATTAGAAATCATATAGATTATTTATTAAATATTCCCTGGAACAGCATAACAAAAGATGAAAAGAATTTAAGTAGAATACAGAAAAAACTTGATGAATCTCATTATGGACTTAATGATGTGAAAACGAGAATCATTGAATATATTGCTGTTAAAAGTATCAGTGAGGATGTTGTTTCTCCAATAATTTGTTTATCTGGACCTCCTGGAACAGGAAAGACGACATTTGCTGAGGCAATTGCTAAAGCATTAAATAGAAACTTTGTAAAAATTTCCTTGGGTGGAATGAATGATACTGCTGAACTAATTGGACATAGAAGGACATATATTGGAAGTAATCCTGGAAAAATCATATCTTCATTGATAAAATCTGGAAGTAGGAATCCAATATTCCTGTTAGATGAAATAGATAAGCTTACAAAAGATTTTAGAGGAGATCCTGCATCAGTTTTACTGGATATACTTGATCCACTTCAAAATAAAAGATTTGTAGATAACTATATAGAAGAAGAAGTTGATTTAAGCAAGGTATTATTTATATTGACTGCCAATGATACTTATAATATTCCTGCAGCTCTCTATGATAGACTGGAAATAATTAATATATGTGGTTATACAAATTCTGAAAAGTTAAAAATTTCAAAAAATTATCTGATAAAAAAAGCTTTAACAAACAATGGTCTAACAGGTAATTCTATTAAATTTGAAGATAAGGCTTTATTAAAGTTAATTGAATCATATACAAGAGAAAGTGGAGTTCGTGAGTTGGACAGAAATATTAATAAGATTATTAGAAAAGTTGTTACTGAAAAAAGTTTGGAAAGTAAAAAGATTAATAATATTTTAATAACAGAGACTGAATTAGTTAAATATTTAAAAAAAGAAATTTATCCTCCAAAGGTACATAAACAAGAAAGTACTTCAGGATATGTTATCGGACTTGCCTTTACTCCGATTGGCGGTACAACCTTTGAAATAGAAGTTTCCAGTTATCCGGGAAAAGGAAAATTTATTTATACCGGTCATTTGGGAGAAGTGATCAAGGAAAGCGTATCCATTACTTTAAGTTATATAAAAGGTAATAGTGAATATTTAAAAGTAAAGAAAGATGTATTTAAAAATAAAGACTATCATATAAATTTTAGAGAAACTGCAGTGCCAAAAGAAGGACCCTCTGCAGGAGTAGCTATTACTACAGCTTTATTAAGTCATGTGCTGAATAAAAAAGTAAATCCCAGAATTTCTATGACTGGGGAAATTACATTAAAAGGTGATATTCTACCTGTAGGCGGAATAAAGGAAAAATCTTTGGCAGCCTTAAAAGTTGGAATTAATAAAATCTATCTTCCTTTTGATAACAGTTCGGATCTAGAAGAATTGGATGAGGAAATAAAAGATAAAATTAAATTTATTTTAGTAAAAAACTATAAAGAAATATATGTAGATTTATTTTCATAAAATACTCTTCTTCTCATATAATTTAGAGAAAGGAGAGTTTTTTAATTGAAAGAAATAATTCCATTTAAAAAAGATATTATCTTTAATACAAAAATAGCTAAAATAACAGATATTTCTTTAACACATGATTATAAAATATTAGAAAATGTAATAGAAGGAGATTTCCTATTATCAGGAACATACAAGATGACTGAGGCCAGCGTTATGAATGAAGAATTTATTTATAATATTCCTTTTTCAATAGCCGTTGGAGATGATGTGGAAAAAGAATCTATTAATCTGATACTTCATGATTTTAAATATGAAGTGAAGGGTGATATCATGACAATAAAGGTAGAATTAGACATGAGCTGTGAAGAAATAAGTTCTTCAGAGTTTAATCTTAGAAAAAAGATATATGAAAAAGAAGAGGATGAGATAGAGAAATCCATTGATGAAATAATAGATAAGAATGTATATAGAGATATTGAAGTAGAAGAAGAGAAAAAAGATATATTATTTAAAGAGTATGAGGTAAATGCTAAGGAACAGGAAGAAGCTAAAGAAAGTATAATGTCCATCACAAATAAAGTTAAGAAAAGCAATGATACTGTTACTTATAAAGTGTATATTGTAAGAGAAAATGACACTGTTGAAACAATTGCAAGTAAATACAATGTAGCAATCAATGATCTAAGTGACTATAATGATATTGAATCAATAAGCATAGGAGATAAAATAGTTATTCCATATGTAAAGAATGAATAATAGAAGTATCTTTAAGAATAAAATAAAAATTATTGAATCAGAGGATAGTAAATATGTATGTAAAAAAACAGAAAAGAATATTAAAGAATTATTTGACTACCTGGATAGTAGAAATTTCATCAATCATCCAAGAATAATAGATAATATTGATAACGAATATAGATATGAATACATTGAGGAGAAGTTTTATCCGAATGAAAGAAAAGGAAATGACATAGCTGAATTGTTATCAAATTTACATTATAAAACCTCTTATTTTAAAGATGTAAGTAAAAATAAATATAGAGAGATTCATGATAAGTTAAAAGATAATATTGAAATATTAAAAAAATATTATGATAATTTAATAAATAATATTGAGACAGAAGTCTTTCCATCTCCATCTCATTATTTTATTGAAAGAAATTATTCAATAATTAATAATTCCTTATTATATTGTGAAAAAGAATTAAAAAATTGGTTTAAAATGGTTGAAAATAAGAATAAAGAAAGAGTATCTATAGTACATAACAATATAAAAACCGAACATTTCTTAAGAAGTGATCAAGGATATTTAATTAATTGGGACAATTATATAATAGATACTCCAGTGATAGACTTATATAAATTTTACCTTAATGATTCATTAAAATATGATTTTCTAGATATATTTAGAGAATATAATAAACATTTTGAACTGAGTATGGAAGAAAGAAAATTATTATTTATATTAATTTCAATGCCTAAGAGAATTGAAGAAGTTTCAAATGAAATAATAAACGTTAAAAATATGAAATATATTTTTGATTATTTATATAATACAAGTAAACTCATATCTTCAATGAATTTTGAAGAAAAAGAAGCAAAACAAACCAATTAGTGTCAATAAAATAAATATATTTATTCTGGAAGGCAATATAAAAGTGAATATTATCTGCCAAATTACCAATACTCCCAAAATAAAGAATATTAATATGTTAAATAGAGGTTTATTGTTTTTGTAGATATCCATTAATTTGTTAAACTTATCATTCATATAAAAACACCTAGTTTATTATATGAAATATTTAAAAAAATTGATTTTTTTAATCAATTTTTTAATTTTATAAATTCTTGAAAATAATTATATATATGTTATACTTAATAATAAGGAAGAGTAAATATGAAAAAGGGATTTGTATCAAGTTCACTGGTATATTCATTTATAATAGTATTTTTATTTATTACACTTTCTATTATTTCATATAATTTGAATAAGGAAAAATTACTCAGTTTTATAAATGAGGATGCTAAAAAGGAAATAGAAGAGGGATTTTTAGATAAGGATACAGGAGCAAAAGAAGTATTGATTGGAGATACTTTTGAATTTTCATATACTGGAAACTATCAAACATTTACAGTTCCAGAAAATGGCACTTATCAGATAGAGCTTTGGGGAGCTCAAGGTGGTGCAAATGGAGGAAAGGGCGCTTATACTAAGGGAAATTTAAATTTAACTAAAAACACAGAATTATATGTGTATGTTGGTTCTCAAGGTTTAGCTTCATCAAATCCCTATTCTGCAAGCAATACTAATGGCTGGAATGGAGGAGGAACTGGTGGATATTTCACTGCAAGTGGATATTTATATAGAAATGCAGGTGGAGGAGGAGCCACTGATATAAGAACTACTTCAACAACTGGATATAGGTATATTAGAGATTACATAAATGGAAGTACAGCAAATACTGGAAATCACTGGATTGAAATACAAGCTTTTGATATGAATGGAAATAATGTTGCACTGAATAAGACTGTTACAAGTGATGCAACATTGAATCGTGGAAATTTAATAGTAGATGGAAATTATACAGATGGAATAGATGGAGGTAATGGTTATGGATATGTATCTGAAACCGGACTTCATTACGTAGAAATAGATTTAGGAAGTGAGTATCAACTTTCATATGTACAAATATGGCATTTTTACTTAGATATAAGAAGATATTATTCTACTAAAACTGTTTTATATAATTCTGATCGAACTGTTAGTAATACAGTGTATGATTCAGCTATTGGAAATATTTATTATGAAAGTAACTTTGGAAAAAAACTTGATACAAATTTAAAAGATAGAATTATGGTGGCAGCTGGTGGAGGCGGTGGAGATGGTGTATATAATGGTGGTTATGCTGGAGCACTTACTGGAGGGAATGGTATGATTGTTTCAGGTAGTGATGGCATAGCTGGAGCAGGGGGTACTCAAACAGCAGGAGGTACTAGCGGATATCATGCAGGTTTTTTTGGTACAGGAGGAGATGGGTTTATTCTCAATTCTGCTAATCCAAATTGTAATGATGCTTCAGCTGGTGGTGGTGGCTACTTTGGTGGAGGTGGAGGAAAAAGTGGAGGCACTACATGTTCTCCAGCTTCTAGAGCTTCGGGTGGTGGTGGTTCATCATTTATTTCAGGTTATACTGGATGTAATGCAATTGATTCTTCAGGAAATAGTACTGGACAACCTACTCATTATTCTGGATATATATTTACCAATTCTCAAATAATTGCAGGTAATGCTTCTATGCCAAGTTCCATAGGAGATACTGAAACTGGTCATTCAGGTAATGGTTATGCAAAAATAGTTGTAATGAGTTTAGAATAAAATGAAGAGGTTAATATGAAAGAAAAACATGGATTTGTATTTATTGAAACAATAATTGTAATTGTAGTTGCAATGGTTTTGCTTGTATCAATTTATTCAAGCTTTTCCTTGATTTTAACCAATATAAATAGAAAAGAAAAATATGATAATATTAATGATATTTATAAAGCAAATATAGTGAGTAGATTATTTACTTCATATACAATTGGAGCAGATTATGTAGAGATAGATGAAACAAACTGTTCAAGTTATATGAATTCTGACTGTGCTAATGTATTATCTGATTTAGGAATTAATGATATATTTATAAATGATATTTCTTATGAAGATATATTGATTTCTGAACCAGATTTACCATCTACACTAATTAGTTATTTAAATAATAAAGCTATTGAAGAAAATACAATAATTATACACTGCATCAGAAATGGTGAAGATTATTATGCTTCAATAATCTTTAAGGAAAGTTAGGATATTATGAAAAAAGGTTTTACTCTTATTGAATTATTAATTAGTATTTCTTTATTGACTATAATTTTAATTTTTATGTTAAGTCTTTTGGTAAAATTAACTGAAAAAAGGGAAGGTAATGGAGATTTAAATATACTTATTGATCAGGCATTAATGTCTAAAAAAATGAATTCAGATATTTTTAATAACAATGGTTTATCATCAGTATCTTGTTCAGATGGTGCTAATTGTACTTTGATATTTAATAATGGAACTGAAAAGTTTATTTCTTTATCTGAAAATTTAAAAACAATAACTTATGGTACCAGTACTAATAATGACTTTGTAAAAGCATTGCCAGATGATTATACATATGCTTCAATTACTTTATTAAAAAATAATTATACAAATGGAGATTTGATAAAGTTAACAATATCTGTTACAGATAATCCAATTTATAATTTAGAAGTATATTATTATGGTAATTTATCAGAATAAAATAAGTAATATGTATGTAATTATAGAAAATATAATCGCAGATATAAATCTTACTTTTATAATATATTTATAATTTATTTTATATTCGCTCAATATACTGAATATTTGTGAATGTATGCAAAAACCACTGAATATTAAGGTAAATATTATTAAAGTAATTTTTAAGTTAACATCAATAACTAGATTGCTTATATTTTCAATACCACCTGTAATTTCTATAAATGAGGTTGTAATTGCTTTAGCAATATTATTTAATTTCAAATAATTGAATAATATATTTTCTATTATTGTAAATATAGTTATGTTTCCCAGTATAAGAATTAAAGTATCAAAAGAATTTATAATTGAATTTTTCATTATTTTTCCGAAATTTAAAGAATTATAGTTTCTATATATTTTAGTACTTATAGTTTTTTTAAATTTATTTCTTATCAGATAGCCCAAAGTAAAATTATTAATATATAAAATTATTAATATTAAAAAACCAAGTTTTATATTATTTAAAAATAATAATCCAACACTTCCTATTATAAACATGGGATTTGGAAAATAAGTGAAAGCTATTAGCTTTGTGGCTTCTTCCTCATCAATAATTTTATTGTCCAGCAGTACTTTAGTATATTTGGCATTACCGGGATGTCCGCTTAACATGCTTAATATAATAACTATTGAGCTTTCCTTACTTATTTTAAACAGCTTATTAAATATATTACCCAACACTTTACCGATATAGAAAGGAAAATTATAACTGATTAAAATATCACTTAAAATAAAAAATGGGAACATAGATAAGAATATTTTATCAAAAAACAAATATGAACTGTCTCTAACACTTTCTATAATGATACGGGGATTAACAAGTGTTAATATGCATATTAATAAAAATATAATAAATATAAGTATATATTTTATTTTACCATTCATAATTTCTCCTTTGATGTGTTATAATGTTTTATGGAGGCTAGAGAATGCTTAATAAAATTTATGATAAAATATTGAAATATATAAAGGAAAACTATAAATCTTTATTATTTATGTTTTTCTTTATTTTATTAATTACAATTCCAACAAATTATGAAGTATATACTCCCGGTGGATTGATCAATTTAAACAACAGAATTGAAGTGGAAGCTGGTACTGAAAGTGAAGGAAGTTTCAATTTAACTTATGTTGGTGCTAAAAAAGGAACTCTGCCCATATTGCTTTTATCTTTGGTAATACCTAACTGGGATATAGAGAGTCTAGATGAAAGCAGAATAGAAAATGAGGATTACAACGAAATAATTGAAAGAGAGAAAATATCCTTGCTGGAGGGAAATAAATATTCAATTGTAGTTGCATTTGAAGCCGCGAATGTTGATTATGAGATTATAAACAATGATTTGGTTGTTTATTACGTGGAAGAAGCCGCAGATACCAGTCTTAAGATTGGAGATATTATACTCAGTATAAATGATATAACTGTAGAAACAACTGAAGATATTGCGAATATTATGAAAAATTATGATAATGGTGAGAAAATAAACATTAGAATTGAGAGAGATAAAAAAGAAAAAGAAGTATATGCTTATGTTAGGGAAGAAGAAGGTAAGAAATTTATTGGAATATATATTATTTCCATGCTGGATATAAAAACAAGCAGGGAAGTGGAGTTTAAAAATAAAAATAATGAAACCGGTTCTTCTGGAGGTTTAATGAATGCTTTAACTATTTATGATATGCTGGTTGACGAGGACATTACCAAGGGTAATAAAATATCAGGGACAGGGACAATTGATATAAACGGAATTGTTGGTGAAGTGGCGGGAATAAAATATAAACTTGCAGGAGCAGTAAAAAAGAAGGCAGATATATTTATTGTTCCGGAAGAAAATTATGAAGAGGCTATAGAAGAGAAAGAAAAAAATAATTATGATATAGACATTATAAAAGCAGATACATTTGAAAATGTAGTTAATATATTGAAAAATAAATAATTGATAATTATTTATTTTTTTGTACTTCTTTTGACAAAATTATTATATTGATATGTTTATAATTTTTTAAAAAGGTGAAAAATGAATAAAAAAATTATCATATTAACAATTTTTATTTCTCTTGTTTTTGCATTGTTTCTATATTTGAATTATTCAAGAAAAAGTAATTCAAATGAAACAAAAAGCAATACATTATATTTTCTGCAGGTGGCAGCATTTAAAAAATATGACAATGTTATAAAAATGAGTAAATTACTTCCTTCATATATAGTTATAAAAGAAGATGACTTATACCATATTTATGTTGCCATTACAAAGGATGAAAAGAATATAGAAAAATTAAAAGAGTTTTATATTAAAAATGGCAATGATATATTTGTTAAAGAAAAAAAGGAGGATAATAATGATTTAATTGAATATATTGTTAAATATGATTTTCTTTTAGAGGAAACCAATGATAAGGATACAATAATTAATATTTCAAAAAATGTATTAAAAAAATATGAGGAAGTGATTAATGAATGATGTTTTAATAAGAGATATAGCTGTTGACGAGAAACCAAGAGAAAGATTGTTTTTATATGGAAAAGACAATATATCCAATGAAGAACTGATTGCTATTATTTTAAGAAGCGGCACTAAAAATCTGTCTGCAAAATATTTGGCAAATAATATACTGAAAGAGTTTGATAATATAAATAATTTAAAGAATATATCAATAAACAAGCTATGTAAAATTAAAGGAATTGGCAAGACAAAAGCTATTTCTTTAATAGCAGCTATAGAATTGGGAAAAAGAGTATATTATGTGAAAAACAAAAAAGATGTTATATTGAATAATTCCAGTAAAATATTTAATCTGTTTAAAAGTGAATTCATTAATGAGAAACAAGAAAAATTTTACTGTATATACTTAGATACAAAATGTAAGTTAATTTCATATAAGAATTTATTTATTGGCTCGGTCAATATATCTACAATTCATCCAAGAGAAATATTCAAAGAAGCATTTAATGTAAGTGCCTCTTCAATTGTATGCATTCATAATCATCCAAGTGGAGATGTGACACCAAGTAAAATAGATATGGAAGCAACTGATAAGTTAATGAAAATTGGTGAAATTATGGGAATAAAGGTAATTGATCACTTGATATTCGGAGAAGACTCCTATTATAGTTTTTATGAAACTATGAATAAAAAATAATTGATTTCATATATTTCTTTAGGTGATTATATGACATTGGAAGACTATGACAAACAAAGAAATGGACATACTCTTAAAATATTTAAAAACAGGTACATACGCGGATTATTCAATAGAATACTTATAACTACCATATTAGTATTGTCAACACTGATAATTACTAATTTTAGTATTTCTTCTAGAAAGTTCGTAGTCAAATACTTATTTCAAACAGATTTTAAATTTTCAACTATCAATACATTTTTCAATAAATATTTATTTGATATAAAAGAAAAAACAAAACCGGTTAATACTGAAGATACTCTTGATTTTTCCAATGCAGAAGAATATAAAGATGGGATAAGTATAAATTTGACTAAAGGTACTACTATAAATTTAATAGAAAGCGGAATAGTGGTATTCATCGGAGAAAAAGAAAATTACAACAATACAGTAATCATTCAACAGAGCAATGGAATTGATGCTTGGTATGGGAATATCGGCAATACAGATATAAATTTATATGATTATGTTGAAAAAGGCAATATAATTGGAACTTCAGAAGATAAATTATATTTAGTTTTTCAAAAAAATGGAGAGTTTTTAAATTATAAAGAAGCTATTAAGTAAGATACATATTCATAATCTAACATATCTTTTAATATTGATTTCATTATTATCTGGTTATTTTAAATATGTAATTATATTTTTAATTTTAATAATCATTCATGAACTTGGTCACTTGTTTGCGGCAGATATGTTTAAATATGAATTGGATAAAATCATTATTTATCCTTTTGGAGGAAAAACAAAATACACAGCTTTACTTAATTCTCCGATTATAAATGAATTGGTAATATTGTTGTTTGGATTTATTTTTCAATTTATCTTTTATTTTATCATTTATCTTTTATTTGTTAATAACTATATTACCAATAATAATTTTTTAATTGTAAAAAGTATTCATTATTATTTAATATTATTTAATTCTTTACCTATAATTCCATTGGATGGAAGTAAATTTTTAAATTTAATGCTAGAATTGGTATTTTCATATAAAAAAGCAAATTTAATTACCATATATATTTCTGTTATAATTTTAATATTGTTATTAATATTTAATTATAAATTATTGTTTATTTTTATAGCAATAATTCTATTTAAATCTATTGTATTGGAATTATATGATCATAAATATAAAATTAATAAATTCTTAATTGAAAGACTATTATATAAATTCAATTTTAAAAGAGGAAGGACTATAAAAAATATATATGAAATAAAAAGAAATAAAACTCATAAAATAATAAGTAAAAATAGATTAATTACTGAAAGAGAATATTTAGAGAATTTATTTGACTTCAGGCATTAATTATGATAAAATCACTATGTTTGTAGATTCTTCTCTACAACCGCACTAAAAAGGTTTTTAAAACATTTATGTTACCTTAAAGGCGAGTCTTATTGAAGGAGGAAAGTTATGAAAGCAATATTTGTTACAGGTGGTAAACAATATATAGTATCTGAAAATGATGAATTATATATTGAAAAATTAGATAAAGAACCTAAATCAACAATAGTATTTGATGAAGTATTATATGTTGACGGCACAGTGGGAAATCCTACAGTAAAAGGTGCAAAGGTTACTGCTGAAGTAGTTAAGCATGGTAAACAGAAGAAAATTATTGTGTTTAAATATAAACCAAAAAAGAAATATAGAAAAACTCAAGGACACAGACAACCATATACAAAAATAGTTATTAAAAAAATAGAAGTGAAGTAAATGGTAAAAGTATTTGTTAAGAGAAATAATAATGTAATTGAAAGTATAGGAATAAGTGGCCATGCATCATTTGACATCAAAGGAAAAGATATTGTGTGCGCTTCAGTTTCTTCTATGTTAACAGTTACAGTTAATGCTATACTTGAGTTTGATAAAGATTCTATAAAAGTAGAAGAAAAAGAATTTAATATAACTAATTTAAAAAGAGATGAAATAACTAATAAGTTACTTGATAATTTAGTTAATCATTTTAAGGAATTAGAACTCAGATATAATAAAAATATTCAAGTTAAGGAGGAATAACAATGTTTAAGATGATATTAAATATACAATTATTTGCATCTAAAAAAGGTGTTGGATCTACAAAGAACGGTAGAGATTCTATTGGTCGTAGATTAGGCGCTAAAGCAAGTGATGGTGAAAAAGTTTCAGCTGGTTCAATAATATATCGTCAAAGAGGAACTAAAATATATCCAGGTATCAATACCGGAATGGGAAAAGATCATACTTTATTTGCAAAAATAGATGGAATAGTTAAGTACGAAAGAAAAGGAAAAGATAAAAAACAAGTGAGTGTATACTCAATATAAAAACACAATATTGTGTTTTTTTTAATTTATGTTATAATAATGAACTTATGAAATACACAAGGAAAGAATTAGAAAAAATTTATTATGAATCAAAATTTGAAGAATTAAATAGGCCAGAGTTAATGAATATTAAATCTCAATTAAATACAGTTTGCTCTAATACTTTTTTTAATGCAGATGATTTTTCTTATTTAATTGAATTGCTTAATTACATAAAAATTGAACAATTAAATATGATTGATGAAGAATTTATCAAATTTGCAAATAAAATTGCTAATAACAAAGAATTGAAGTGGATGCAGTCAGTAAATACTATTATTACCGTTTTATTCAATGATTATAAAAATAATACAGCTGATTATATTATAAATCTGATTCCTTGGCTATATGATTTGGATGAATCAGATAGGGAAACATTAAAAAAATATAATATTTGTATTGCTAGCATATTAAATGCTTCACAAAAATTTTTAAAAAATAGGCCACTAATTCCAGATTATAATTTATTATATATAGAAACAATTCATGACATTTTTAATAGATCTTCAATTTTATTTTTATCAGATATTGAAAGATATGATTATGATTATTCACTTCCAAATACAGTAATTAATTATATTATAAATAATTATGATAGATTAGAAAAATTGATAGGAATCTTTTATCTAAATGAATATACTAGAGGTAAAGATTATGGAATTTTATTAAAAAATAATATATTCATTAAATTATTATTGAATCATTTTTCGAAAAAAAGTAAACTAGTTACTATTGAAGAATTAGAATTAAAAAAAGAATTAAAATCAAAAAGTTATGATATTGATCGTATGCTAAGATAATGATAAATTTAAAATACAATATTTATTATTGTATTTTTTTATTTAAATTTGTTAAAATAAAATTATAGAATATAGGAGTGATATCATGGATTTTAATGATAAAGTAATTGTTATAACAGGAGCAGCCGGCGGAATAGGTAAAGAGGCAGCTAGGATGTTCGCACAAAATGGGGCAAAATTGGTTTTAGTGGATTTGAATGAACAAAGATTAATGGAAACAGTAAGAGAGCTAAATTTAACTGAAGGTAATTATATTGTTCAAGAAGCAGATGTTTCTCAGGAACTGCAAGTTGAAAGTTATGTAACTCAAGCAAAATTAAAATTTGGAAAAATTGATGTATTTGTAAACAATGCAGGCATTGAGGGAAAGGTGCAGCCGATTGTCAATACTCTTGCTGAAGATTTGGATGCAGTCTTAAATGTAAATATTAAAGGTGTATATTTTGGTTTAAAACATGTATTAAAGGTAATGATGGAGCAAAAATATGGAAGTATAATTAATACCTCTTCAGTAGCTGGATTTATTGGATCACCGGGTTTAGCTCCATATATAGCGTCTAAGCATGCAGTAATAGGAATTACTAAAACGGCAGCATTAGAGGCGGCAGACTTTAATATAAGAGTAAATGCAGTCTGTCCTGGTCCTGTGGACAACAGAATGATGAGAGCAATTGAAGAAAAGGCCGCTCCAGGAAATGGAGATGCGGTTAAACAAAACTTCATTAATAGTATACCGATGAAGAGATATTCTACAAATGAAGAAGTAGCAAATTTAATTTATTTCTTGGCAAGTGGCAAGTCCAGTGGAATAACTGGAGCCGCTTACAGAATTGATGGCGGTATGGGAGCAAAATAAATCTAGATAATATCTAGATTTTTTTGACATTTATAAAAAATTATTGTATAATATTTGCAAATTTTATGGGGGATAAGATGGATTCAAATATTATTAATAATAATTTTATAAAAGATAATATTCTACATCGTTTATATAGATTTCAAAGTGATTCTGACTTTTCTAGTTTTAAAATGAGTATGAAACGAATTGATGTGAATTCTGAAGGAAATTTATATTTAACTAACAATTATAAATTAAAATATGTGTATTTTTCAAAAAATTTTATTCATCATAAATATTTTGTTTATTTAAAGCTATCTAAATTTTTAAAAGAAATAGCAAGAATTTATATTGATAAAGATTTTAATTACTTGAAATTTATTGAAGATAAATCAATTTATTATGTTATAGTAGACTTTATAGAGAATAATAAAGAAATTTTTAATTTTGATTCAATTAGACTGATATTAACAAATAGACTTTCAAATATTATATGTGATAGTTCTGTAAATCCTCAATTTCAAAATAATAGTAAGAAATTATATCTAAGATTAAATGATGTCAATATATATGATGGAGTTTATGGCATTAGTTTACTTTGGCTAAATCTCATAATTAATATGTCTTTGATATATGAAATTGGAAAAATAAATTATGAAGATATATTACTTTTTTTAGATTTAATGAAATATAATATGCAAACGAGAATGGATGGTTATAGAAGAAAATGTCTTGATCCAACGCCATTTATAAAAGAAAATATGAACTTATTTATAAATAATAATATAAATTCTGAATCAAATGTCATAAGAATAAATGAATCTATTGATGAAATAATTCATAATAAATTGTATTTACCAAATTCACCTTTTGATAGAGCTTCAATGAATGAAAGAAGTATATTGATTGATGAATACAATAAAATTAGAAAATTAATTTTAAAATGAGGAAGTATGAAATTTAATTGAATATCAGAAGCAGCTTATAGAATAATGTTGTAATGAGAGAAAAATAAAATCTTGAAGATTTTCAAGATTTTTTTATATTATTTTTCATGTTTTAATTTTGCTGAATCATTTAAATATTCATCATATAATTCTTTTAATAGCATTAATGCTTCAAATATTTTAATGGCTGTTTCTCCTTTATGAACTAAAGCATATTCAATATCAGGACTTCCATGATAAGCTGTATTATATGAAAAATATATACCTTCAACCCCATCAATAGTTCTTACAGAATAATTTAGATCCTTTTGAATACCAAAATTTTCTAAAAGTGCATCAATTGCTTCTTCATTTTCAATTGAAATTTGGCATTCTTTTTTTCCTGTTACTAACATTTAATTTTCCCCCTTCATAAATAAAAATTTTCATTTATTATATCAAAATAAAAAATTATTGTCAAAATAAAAAAAATTAGCACTCATATATTGACAATGCTAGAACATAATATTATAATGTAGATAGCACTTTGATAATTTAAGTGCTAAAGGAGGTAATGATGTGCTTGGAACTAGACAAAAAGAATTATTAAAAGTAATAGTTGAAGAGTATATAAAAAGTGCGCATCCGATTGGAAGTAAACTTATATGTAAGAAATTTAAATGTTCTTCAGCTACAATAAGAAATGATATGGCTATTTTAGAAAATCTTGGATATCTGGAAAAGACACATATCTCCTCCGGTAGAATTCCTTCTGAAAGTGGATATCGTTATTATGTAGATAATTTAATGGAAGCTAAAAAAATTAGTGGGGAAGATATGTTGAAACTTCAGACTATATTTAATAACAATAAACTTACATTAAATGATGCTATTATAAAAAGCTTGGAAATAGTAAGTGACATTACAAATTATACTTCTGTGGTACTTGGAAAAGATTCCAATGATAATTATTTGCAAAAAGTAGAGGTAATTCCAATTAACAATAACAGAATAATTGCAATTGTCATTACTGACAAAGGTCATGTGGAAAGCAAGAATATCAATTTAGATGAAAATATTGATTCTAAAGAAGTTATGAAAACTACAGAATTATTAAATAAAATGCTGATAGGAACTCCGTTAAATGAGGTTGGTAAGAAATTAGAATTTGACATTAAACCAATCATTGGAAACTATGTGAAAAATTATGAAGTACTATATAATGCATTTTATGAGGCTTTGAGCAATTTCTCTGCTGATAAGGATGTACATTTCAGTGGTAAGGCTAATATATTAAAACAACCGGAATTCAATACTGTCGATAATATTAAAAGTATTATAAGTAAATTTGAAAGCGAAGATATAGTGAGTAAAATTGAAGGTACAGATGATGAGGTTAAGGTATATATTGGAAAAGACAGTGAATTTGACGACAATGTTACTATTGTTAAAACAAAGTATAAAACAAAGGATAAAGAAGGTACTATAGCCATAATAGGACCGAAACGCATGCAGTATGAAAGAGTGGTAACTATGTTGGAATATATAAAAGATAATATTGAAAGACATTATTAATGAGGTGAATTTATTGAAAGACAAAGAACATAAAAATAAAAATGGTAAATCTAAAGATTCAAAAATTATTGAAGATTTAATAATTAAAAATAAGGAACTTGAAGATAAGTGCTTAAGAATTCAAGCTGAATTTCAAAATTATATGAACAGGAGTATTATTGAACAGAGAGATTTGTTTAAGTACGAGGGCGAGGAATTAATTAAAAGATTTTTATCCATTGTTGATAATTTTGAAAGAGCAATAAAGATGGATGATAATGACTTGTCTGATGAGGTTAGTAAATTTCTAAGTGGATTTAAAATGATTTATGGGAATATGATTTCTATATTTGAAGAATATGAAATAAAAGAAATAGACTGCTTAGGAAAAGAATTTGATCCAAATATTGCAGATGCTGTAATGGTGGAGGAAGATAAAAATAAACCTAGCGGTGTTGTGCTTGAAGTACTTACTAAAGGTTATAAATATAAAGATAAAGTAATTAGACCTGCAATGGTTAAGGTGAATAAATGAAAAAAGCAGAAAGTCTAGTATCAAGTTTATTGTTAATATCGGCATTATATGGTAATAATGATTATAATACTAGTTTTTCAAGTGAAGATTTAAAATATATGATGGATATGGATGTTAACAACTGTCAATTTGAAGTATATATGATGCTATTATTGCTAATGGAATGGTATGATGAGGAAGAATTAATCTGGATCATAGACAATTTGGATCTTGATTCATATAGAAAATTGACAAAACAACAGCAAGAATATGTACAGAAAGATGCTAAGAATATATTGGCATTAAGAAAGGAAAGGATAAATAATGAGTATAGTGAATAAAGTAATAGGAATAGACTTAGGAACAACTAATAGTTGTGTAAGTGTATTAGAAGGTGGAGTTGCTAAGGTAATTCCAAACTCTGAAGGAAACAGAACTACTCCTTCAGTAGTATCATTTAAAAATGGAGAAGTTAGAGTTGGAGATGTTGCAAAACGTGAAGCTCAAATTTCTACAGATGTAATCAGTTCAATAAAAAGACTGATGGGAACCAAGGAAAAAGTTAAGGCTGCAGGAAAAGAATACACACCTGAAGAAATAAGCGCAAAAATCTTAATGAGTTTAAAGAAGGATGCAGAAGGATATTTGGGCGGAGAAGTTAAGAAGGCTGTTATCACAGTACCGGCTTACTTCAATGATGCACAACGTCAGGCTACCAAGAATGCAGGAAAAATTGCAGGGCTTGAAGTTGAAAGAATTATAAATGAACCGACTGCGGCTGCGCTTGCTTATGGACTTGATAAACAAGATAAAAATCATACAATTTTAGTTTATGACTTAGGTGGAGGTACATTTGATGTATCTGTGCTTGAACTTGGAGATGGAGTATTTGAAGTTAAGTCCACAAGTGGTAATAACCATTTAGGTGGAGATGACTTTGACAATAAGATTATTGATTATTTAGTAAGTGAATTTAAGAAAGATAACGGTATTGATCTATCTAAGGATAAATTGTCAATGCAAAGACTTAAAGAAGGAGCTGAAAAAGCTAAGAAAGATTTAAGTAACGTACTTACAACTCAAATTAGCTTACCATTTATAACTCAGGGAGAAAATGGACCTCTTCACTTGGAAGTTTCATTATCCAGAGCTAAATTTGAAGATCTTGTTAGAGATTTAGTTGAATCAACCAGAAAACCTGTTAGAGATGCTTTAAAGGAAGCAAAATTAGATAAAAGCGGAATTGATAAAGTATTACTTGTTGGAGGTTCAACACGTATACCTATGGTACAGGAATTAGTTAAGGAAGAACTTGGAAAAGAACCATCTAAAGAAGTAAATCCAGATGAAGTTGTTTCAATGGGAGCAGCTATTCAAGGTGGAGTACTTACTGGAGAGGTTGATGATTTAGTACTTTTGGATGTTACACCACTTAGTTTAGGTATTGAAACTTTAGGTAATGTTATGACTGTTTTAATTCCTAGAAATACAACAATTCCAACAACTAAGTCACAAGTATTTTCAACTGCAGCAGATAATCAGCCGGCCGTTGATATACATGTTCTTCAAGGTGAAAGACCTATGGCTACTGATAATAAAACTCTTGGAAGATTTCAGCTTACAAATATACCACCAGCACCTAGAGGTGTACCACAAATTGAAGTATCTTTTGATATAGATGCCAATGGTATTGTTAATGTTAAAGCTAAAGATTTGGGAACAAACAAGGAACAGGCAATAACAATCACTTCAAGTACAAATCTGTCAGATGAGGAAATTGATAAGATGGTAAAGGAAGCTGAAGCTAATAAAGAGGCAGATGAAAAGAAAAAAGCAGAAGTGGAAGTAAGAAATGAAGCAGAACAACTGGTATTTACAACTGAAAAGGCAGTAAAAGATTTAGGCGAAAAGGTTAAAGCTGATGAAAAGAAGGAAATAGAAGCTTTAATTGAAGAAGTAAAAAAAGCTTTGGAAGGTTCTGACATTGAAGCAATTAAAACTTCAAAAGAAAAACTTCAAGAGAAGGCTATGAATCTGTCTGCCAGAGTATATGAGGAAATAAACAAACAATCTGCTGAAAAGGCTAATACTAATCAAGAATCAACTGAAGAGGAAAATTCCGACAGTAAAGTAAAAGATGCTGATTACGAAGAAAGTAACAAATAAAAATTTTAGACCCTAGAGTTTTACTCTAGGTGTCTATTAAATTAAAGGATATTGAAATGATTAATACTCAGAAAACACGAGAAGAAATTAGTGAAGAATTTAAATGGGATTTGGATAAATTAGTTAAAGATGAAGCTGACTTTAATAATAAGTATGATGAAGTTAAAAGGTTATTGAATAAATTGATTAAATATAAAGGAAAAATATTAAACAGTGATAAATCTTTAATGGATTTTTTGAAACTGTATGAACTTTCTAATAAAAAATTATCAAGACTGATATATTATTCTAGCAATCTATTAAACTTGGATACTACTAATAACAAGAGTCTTTCCTATAAGCTGAAAGTTGATAATTTATATAAAATTTTAGAAAAATTAAGTTTTACAGAAAATGAATTAATAAAGGGAAAAGATAAAATCATTCAGTATCTGAAAGATAATAAGGATTTAAGGATATACAAGCATTATTTTAATAACCTATTCAGATATAGTAAGCATATCTTAAGTGAGGAAAAAGAGGAATTAATCACCAAAATACAATATGGAATTATAGAATCATATGAAGTTTTCAACAACATTGATAGTGCTGATGTAAAATTTAATGTTATAAGAGATGAAAAGGGAAATGATGTTGAATTAACACATGGAAATTATAATGAATATTTATGCAGTAATAAAAGAGCTGTCAGAAAAGCCGCATTTGAGGGAATGCATGAATATTATAAGAATTTTATAAACACGATAGCATCCATATACAGAGGAAAGGTAAAAGAGGAATATACTTTTAGTAAAATAAGAAATTTTAAGGATTCACTGGACAATTCACTGTTTGAAGAAAATATTTCTAGAAGAGTATATGATAATTTAATTATTAGTGTCCATAATAATTTAAAACATTTACATGAATATATTAATCTTAAAAAGAAATTATTAAAAATGGATAAAATTCATTTATATGACTTGTATGCCAATCCATCTTTTGAAAAAAAAGTTTCATATGATGAAGCAAAAAATATAATAACTGAAGCATTAAAGCCTCTCGGAGATAGATATATTAATGATTTAGGAAAAGCATTTACAAATAAATGGATTGATGTATATCCCAATAAAGGTAAAAAATCTGGAGCTTATTGTAGCGGAGGACTTGCAGAATATCATCCTTATGTGTTGACTAATTATAATGATTCAATACATTCTCTAATTACCTTAGCACATGAACTCGGTCATGCAATGCATTCATACTATTCAAACAATTCACAGCATTTCTTTTACAAATACTATACCATATTTCTTGCAGAAATCGCCTCTACTGTAAATGAATTATTATTAGATGATTATTTATATAAAAGAGCTAAGACAAGAGAGGAAAAAATATTCTATATTGTAACTTTATTGGAAAAAATGAGAGCTACAATATACAGACAGACAATGTTTGCAGAATTTGAAAAAAACATGCATGGCAATGAAAACAAAAATATCCCTCTTACCGTAGATGAATTGTGTAATTCATATTATGATTTAAATAAAAAGTATTTCGGCGATTATATAGAGATAGATGAGATAATAAAATATGAATGGGCAAGAATACCGCATTTTCATAGTCCATTCTATGTGTATAAATATGCTACCGGAATGTCATATGCAGTTGTGATAGCAGAGAAATTATTAAATGAAGAACCTGGCTTTAAAGATAAATATATTGAATTTTTATCAAGCGGAGCAAAAGATTATTCAAAGAATATATTGAAAGAGTTAGGTATAGATATAGAGGAAAATACAATTATTGATGATGCTTTAAAAGTTTTTAAAAATAAAGTAGCTGAATTAAATAAATTGATGAAAGAATAAAAACATTATAAGGAGAAGTGAAATGGCAAAAAGAGATTATTATGAAATACTTGGTGTAAGTAAGAGTGCTTCTGATGATGAAATAAAGAGTGCATTCAGGAAACTTGCAAAGAAATATCATCCAGATGTTTGCAAGGAGGCGGATGGGGCATCAAAATTTAAAGAAGCACAGGAAGCTTATGCAGTATTGTCAGATAAAAATCAAAGAGCTAAATATGATCAGTACGGTCATAGTGCTTTTGATAATATGAGTGGCGGTGGAAATCCCGGCGGATATGATTTCAGTGGATTTGATTTTTCAAATATTTTTGATGAGATATTTGGAAACAGCGGCTTCTCATCTTTTGGAGGGTTTGGCGGATTTGGTGGAAATAAAAGAACCAGAGCAACTAAAGGCTCTGATTTAATGTATCGCATGAGTATAGATTTTGAAGAGGCTGTATATGGAACTAAGAAGGAATTTGAACTTGAAGTTACAGAAAATTGTCCTGAATGTGATGGTACAGGTGGGTTTAATGAAAGAACTTGTCCGGATTGTGACGGATCAGGCTATATCAGTCAGGAAACCAGAACTATATTAGGTTCTTTTGTATCTAAATCTGTATGTCCTACATGTAAGGGAAAAGGACATGTATACAAAGATATTTGTTCTAAATGTCATGGAAAAGGCAAGGTAAAAATAAAAAAGGATATTGTAATTAATGTTCCAAAGGGTATTGATACTGGTGAACAGTTAAGATTAACTGGAAAAGGTGAAGCTGGAAACAATGGAGGACCTAATGGGGATCTATATATAGAAATTAATGTGAATAAACATCCTCTGTATACCAGAGAAGGAAATGATATTTATATTGAACTTCCTGTAACATTTACAGATTTAGCTCTCGGGACTTCAAAGAAAATAAAGACTCCTCATGATTTTATAACTTTAAAAATAAAAGAGGGAAGTCAACCCGGTGAAATATTAAGAGTTAAAGGAAAAGGCATAGAAAATGAAAATTGGGGAAAAGATGGAGATTTTTTCATAATACTGAAACTTATAACTCCAGCAAAGTTAACTAAGGAACAAAAAAATATTTTACAAGAATTAAGTGAAACAGATTTGGAAAATTCTGATGAGTTTAAAAAATTTGAAAAACTAAATAAGTAAACAAATATTACTTATTTTTTTATTTGACAATATATTTATATAAATATATAATAATTTTCATATTGGAGGGCTTATGGGAATTATAATTGATTTAAAAACTAAAGAAGTGATTGATTCATTAAAATTGAAAAAAGAAAAATTAATCAGAAGAGCAAATAATAATATGATATTAAGAAATAGTAATTCAATTGATGAAGTAGTTGCGGCCATTATGGATGCTAAAACGGAAGAAGATGCAGTTAAATCTTTTGATTTTACATTATCTAGAATACATGCTGAATACGGCAGAAGTGGTTTTGAGGGATAGAAAAAAATATGTCAAAAAATACTTTATATTTTACAAGCATGTAGATTACGGTATTTAATATTATTAAGAATATAAATTTTACTTATATGCACACTATAGATATGAATATATATTTATTGTGTGTTTTAATATATTTTGTTAGAATAGTTGATACTTCACTTGCAACTATAAGGACTATATTTATCATTAGAAATAAAATAGTAATATCTACAGTAATAGCATTTTTTGAAATACTGGTATGGTTTTTAATAGTTAAAGAAGCGATAAATACAGGTAATAACATTTTTATTGCAATCAGTTATTCTCTAGGTTTTGCTTCAGGTATTTTTTTAGGAATTTTTATAAATGAAAAATTAATAACAAGTATACTTTCCGTTAATATTATTATTAATCAGAATAGAAAAGAAATTATTGAAGCTATAAAAGAGAATGGATTTGCTTTTTCTTTAAGTAAAGTCAAAGGTAGAGATTTGATTAAAAATAAAGATTTGTTGTTTATTGTAACTACAAATAAGAAATTAAAATTATTAAAAAAGTTAATCATATCTATTGATCCAGATGCGTTTATAGTAGTGGCTGAAAGTAAATATATTTATAACGGCTATTATTAAAAAAGCGTTTTTAAAATATTTGTCGTATATATATACTAGGAGGTTTATGATGAGTTATATTTCAGAAGATATAAAGAATAAAATAAGATCTTCTAATAATATTGTGGATGTAGTTGGAAAGTATGTCTCTTTAACTCAAAAAGGTAAAAATTATTTTGGAATATGTCCATTTCATGATGATCACAGTCCTAGTATGTCAGTGTCTCCGGAAAAACAAATATATACCTGCTTTTCCTGTGGAGCCACTGGAAATGTAATAACTTTTTTAATGAATTATGAAAAATTAAGTTTTACAGAAGCATTAAAAGTTCTTGGAGATAATGTTGGAATAAAAATTGAAACTTCAAGCAAAAAAGAAATTTCTAAGGATTTAAAAGAATCCTATGATATATATGAATTAGTAACCGCTTTCTATAAGAACAATTTATTGTCTTCTGCTGGAAAAGAAGCAAGAAATTATCTGAATTCAAGAAAAATATCTGAAGAGATTATAAATGAATTTGATATTGGATTAAGCTTAGATGGAAATTTATCAAATTCACTAGTGAATAAATATGATAAAGATTTACTGATGGATATTGATATTAGCAAGAATATTAATGGTAAAATAATGGATACATTTAAAAACAGAATAATGTTTCCAATTAGGAATATTGATGGATATGCTGTTGGCTTTAGTGGAAGAATATATAATAATGAAGATTCCAGCAAATATATAAATACTAGAGAAACAAAAATATTTAAAAAGGGAAGTATTCTATATAATTTATTTAATGCCAAAGAAGCTATAAAAAGAGAAAAGGAAGTTATTATCTGTGAAGGTCAGATGGATGTCATAAGAATTTCATCTATTGGAATTAAAAACGTCATAGGTTTAATGGGGACAAGCTTTACTAGAGAACAGTTTGAAATAATAAAAAAATTAAATGTCAAGGTCATACTGAATCTTGATCAAGATGATGCCGGCAAGAATGCCGCATACACAATTGGAAATATCTTAAGTCAGAATGGCATAGAGGTTAGTATTATTTTATTTAATGATTATAAGGATAGCGATGAATTCATAATAAATAAGGGTAAAGACGCTTTTATGCGTTCTTATAATAATAAAGTTAGCTTCATAGATTTTAAGATAAATTATTTAAGAAAAAATAAGAATCTAAATGATTCTGAAGAACTGGCAAAGTATATTAATGAAGTAATTGATAATATTAATAAGCTTGATGATGACATATTGAAGGAAATTAAATTGACTGAATTAGCTAAGGAATTTGATTTAAGTGAAGAATTATTGAAATCAAAAATAATTCAAACCACTCCTAAAGAGATTAATAAGAATATCAGGTCTGTTAAAATAAAAATCAGAAACAAATATGAAATTAGTGAAATAAGAATATTATATTTAATGCTGCATTATAATGAAATTATTAAAATATATGAAAAAAGACTTGGATATTTGGTATCTGAAGATAAGATAAATTTGGCTCATGAAATTGTCAACTATAAAAATAAATTCAAAGAATTTGAATATGCTGACTTTTTATCCTATATAAGTGCCAATGATAACTTAAATAATACACTTAAAGATGTAATGAACTATAATCATACTGAAACTTATACTGAAGGAGAATTAGAAGATTATATAAATATTATAAAGGAATATGCAGTAAAAAATGAAATTGAAAAATTAAATAATAAAATTAAGAATACTCTTGATATGGAAGAGAAAAAGAAATTAGGTAAAAAAATTGAAAATATGAAGAAAGAAGTGATGAAATGGTGAATGAGATTAAAACATTTGAAGAAAGAGTTAAGGAATTAGTAGATTTAGGTAAAAAACAGGGTTATGTGACTTATGAGCAAATAGCGAAAAAAACACTGGATTTAGATATGGATTCCAATTCCTTAGATGAACTGTATAATATATTCTCTGAGAATAATATAGATGTAATACCTGAAGGTGAAGAGGATGCAGGCGGAGAAGTAAAGGTTAAGGATGAAGTTATCATTGAAGACTTAAGCAATTCTAAAGATATGAGTGTTAATGATAATGTTAGAATGTATTTAAAGGAAATCGGAAGAGTAAGTTTATTAAGCTTGGAGGAAGAGCAGGAAATAAGTAAAAGAGTTGCTGATGGTGATGAAAGTGCTAAGATTATATTGGCAGAGTCAAATTTACGTCTTGTAGTAAGCATTGCCAAAAGATATGTTGGAAGAGGTTTGCTGTTTCTTGATTTAATTCAGGAAGGAAACATCGGATTGATGAAAGCTGTTGAAAAGTTTGACTATGACAAAGGATACAAATTCAGTACATATGCAACCTGGTGGATCAGACAAGCGATTACAAGAGCTCTGGCAGATCAAGCAAGAACAATCAGAGTTCCTGTGCATATGGTGGAAACTATAAATAAAATGGCAAGAATTGAAAGACAGTTAACTCTTGAATTGAATAGAGAACCAACTGATGAAGAAATATCTAAAAAAATGGATTTAAGTGTAGATAAGATAGTGGAAATAAGAAAAATATCTCAAGATCCAGTTTCATTAGAAACTCCAGTTAATGAGGAAGCAGATTCCAGACTGGGTGATTTTCTAGAGGAAGAAAAGATATTGTCTCCGGAGGAATATGCCACATATGAAATATTAAAAGATGAACTGAAAAATCTATTGCTTACTTTAACAAAGAGAGAAGCAGAAGTATTGGAGCTTCGTTTTGGTTTATTTGATGGTACAAGCCATACTTTGGAAGAGGTTGGCAAAAAATTTGGAGTGACTAGAGAAAGAATAAGACAAATAGAAGCAAAAGCATTAAGAAAGTTAAGACATCCGTCAAGAGCTAAGAAATTAAAGGATTTTTTAATTGAATAGAATTAAAGCAATAATAAAATATATTGATGGGTCTGATAAGGTAGCAGATATCGGATGTGATCATGCAGAGCTTTCTATTCTTTTAGCAAAGAAAGCTATTCACAGTATTGGAATAGACATAAGAAGCAATATTATAGAGAAAAGTATGGACAAGATTAATAAGTATAATTTTAAAGATTATATTGACTTGCGAATAGGTAATGGAACAGATTCACTGAAGGAAAATGAAGTTAATACATTAGTTCTGTCCGGATTGGGAACTCATACAATTGTAAAAATCATAAGCAAAAGCATTTATAAATTTAATAAAATAATAACAATATCCAATAATGATCATAAATTACTAAGAGAAAGAATGCTTGCACTGGGTTATAAAATAATGCTTGAAGAAATAATCTATGAAAAAAACAAATATTACAATTTAATAATATTTGTTCCTGGAGTAGCTGACTATACTAAGAAAGAATTATATATTGGATATAATCATAAGAATTTAGATTTATTGAAAAAATATAACAGTTATGTTCATGATATTAATATAAAATATTATAATAAGAATGCAATAACAAAAGAATTAATAGATATAATTAATAATTATAAATATTAATTTTTTTATTGAAAAAATGTTAATGTATCATTTAATTTGTCGACTCTATCAAAATTATTTATTGAATTGCTGTTAATATTGTTTTTTACTGGCATCGGTCTTGTTTCTTTTATTTCCGGCTTTATGTTCTTTTCCGATTTTATGGCACCATACATATTAAGAAATGTTTTAACATTTCCCCACATAGGTCTTACCTGATTATAAACAGGAATAGCTTGTTTAACAAAATTCAATGTCTTGTTTGCACCACTTAAAATTTTATTGAAATTAACACCTTTTATAAGATTTGTTAAACCTTTTGATTCACCAAACATTATAATCACCTACAATATTTTATTAATGAAATTTATTTTTGTTAAAAAATGTTTTTTTTTATATTTGTATATGTTATAATTTAATAGTATAAGAATAAAAGGAGGTATATTGAAATGTCTGTATTTAAGCGCATTTTAAATTGGATATATCTCGTAATAAAAAATATTTTTATAATTATATATAAAGGATTAAAAACATTAGTTATATTTATTTATAAAGGATTTGTTATAGTATTTAAGTTTATTTTTAATTTAATATTTAATATTTTTAAATATTTATTTTATAGTATTAAATGTTTATTTGCTGAAATTTGTTTATTAATTAAAAAATTTTTTTATGGAATATATTATAGTATCAAATATTTAATAAAATTTATAATATTAATAGGAAAATATATGTTTAAAGCCATAGCTGAAATATCTAAAATATTCTATAAGATAATTAAATATATTTTTAATATAATTTTTATTATATTAAAGTTTTTGTATAAATATTTGAAATATGTTTTTATTGAAATTTATATTCTATTAGAGTCGTTTGCTTTATCTTTTTTTGTAATATTTAAATATGTATTTTATATTATTCCTAAATTTATTTTAAGTGCATTTTCTAGTTTCATTTATTTCATTTACAATAAAATAAAAAACTTTTTGAAGGAAACAAAAGAATTCATTAAATCATTACCTAAAAGAATTGCTAATTATTTTATAAAAAAATGGAACAATCTTGCTCTGGTGAAGTATTATAAAAACAAAAGAGATAGAGAATTAGAAATATTATTTATTGATAAAGATAGTGAAGATGCTGTCAGAAGTGAAATTAAAAAGACTTATAAGTATTTAGCCAGAAATAAAGATGGCAAACTTATAAAAGGTTATTTTAGTGCTTTGTCAAAATTAGATGTTCATTCATATTTACTTGATGAAGGATATGAAGTATATGAAATTAAAACCAGCAGTTGGATAAACTTTATACATGGGGAAAGCAGAACACTAAGAGTTAAAATGAAAACCAAGGATTTGATTTTCTGGCTGGCTCAGATTTCAACATATATCAAAAGCGGTATTCCCTTAACTGATTCAATAAAAATACTGGCTCAGCAGGATAAAAGAAAAAAATATAAGAAGGTTTACGATTCAATAATATATGAATTGACTATGGGAGAAAGTTTTTCAAAAGCACTGGAAAAGCAAGGTTTTGTCTTTCCTGGATTATTAATTAATATGATAGCTGCAGCTGAATTAATCGGAGATATTGAATCCACATTGGATGAAATGGTCACATATTATACAGAAATAGAAGATACAAGAAAATCAATTATAAGTGCTATGACATATCCTGCTATAATTTTTGTTTTTGCAATTGGAGTTATTTCATTTATATTGATATATATTATCCCTCAGTTTGTTGATGTTTATAGTCAGGTAGGTGTAGAACTAAACCCTGTAACTGTATTTGTATTAAATTTATCTGATTTTATAAAAAGATATTATTTCTTTATGATAATAGGATTCATAGGATTGATTGTGTCTCACAGGTTATTGTTCAGATATTTAAAAGCTTATAAAACTACTGTTCAATATATAAATATGCATATACCGGTAGTTGGTAAAATTATAATTTACAATGAAATAAATTTATTTGCAAAGACCTTTTCAGCATTAAATAAAAATAATGTGCTTCTGGATAAAAGTATTGACATATTAAGTAAAATTACTAATAATGAGATATATAAGATGATTATGTTTGATACTATTGCAAATTTATTAAGAGGAGATAAAATGAGTGTATCATTTAAGGATAACTGGGCAGTGCCAGACATTGCATATTATATGATTACAACCGGTGAAAGTACTGGAGAACTTTCAGCAATGCTGGATAAGGTAAGTGATTTTTATCAGAAGCAGCAGAAGGGTATGATAAATGCATTAAAGAGTTTTATTGAACCTATTATGATACTTTTTTTGGCAGTAATAGTCGGTGGAGTTATCTTATCAGTAATAGTACCATTGTTTAGTTTATATTCTGCAATTCAATAGGAGTGTTAATTATGGAAATTTATATTATGTTTATTATATTTATTTTTGGAGCAGTATTTGGAAGTTTCTTTTGCTGTATGGGTTATAGGATACCAAATAAAGTATCGTTATCAAAACCCGGAAGTTATTGTCCAAAGTGCAAGAAACCATTGAAATGGTATATGAATATTCCTCTGTTTTCCTTTATATTCTTAAAAGGAAAATGTGCTTACTGTAATGAAAGGATAAATTTTATTTATCCCGCTTGTGAACTGGTGACTGCCATTCTATATTTATGTGCTTACATTAACTTTGGATTTACTCCGGAGTTTTATACTGCCATAGTTATATCCAGCGCGCTAATGGTTACTATTGTAAGTGATTTTATATACTACTATATAAGTGATAGAGTAGTTTTAATTTCCATAGTTTCACTGATAATAATAAATTACATATCTCTTGGCCTTAATGAAACTTTTTATTCATTAATAAGTGGAATCGGAATGTTCTTAATTATAAACGCCATCAAATTATTGGGAGATAAAGTATTCAAGAAAGAAAGTATGGGCGGAGGGGATTTAAAACTTATGGGAATGATAGCCATTGCAGTTGGTTTTCTCAATAGTTTCTTTGTATTATTCTTTGCCTCTGTTTTTGGATTGCTTTTTGCTTTATTTACAATTAAAAAGAATAAAGATGGTATTATTCCTTTTGGTCCTTTTCTGTTGATCGGAGCTTTAGTTGTTTTATATTTAAATGAGCCTATTAATAATTTATTAATTAATTTTATATATTAATATGCTATAATTAATTCATAGGATGTGATTATATGTTTGATTATATGACTGGTGTTGTTTCCAATATAAATTCCAATCATATTGTTTTAGATGTCAATGGAATTGGATATAAGATATTTACTCCAAATCCTTATATTTTTAAAGAAAATGAAGAGAATAAGGTATTTTTATATAATCATATTAGAGAAGAAGAGAATTCTTTATATGGGTTTAAAAATGAAGAAGAGAGAGAGTTATTTTTAAAACTGATAAATGTAAAGGGTCTGGGACCTAAAGTTGCAATGCCAATACTTGCGACCGGATCTATTAATGGAATAGTAGATGCTATTGACAGAGAAAATCTGCTATACTTAACAAAATTTCCAAAAATTGGAGAGAAATTAGCGAGGCAGATAATACTGGATTTAAAAGGTAAATTGGTTAGTTTTGAGAGTAATACTGATAAATCAAATGAGGAACTTTATTCTGTATTAGAAAATCTGGGATATAAAAACAATGATATTAAAAGAGTAATCACTCAGATTGATTCCACTCTTTCAATTGAGCAGCAAATAAAAGAAGCTTTAAAATTATTATTGAAGTAGGTGAGGTTTATGGATGAAAGAATCATTGCAAATCATAAATTAGAGGCTGATAATTTTGAAAAAAGTATCAGACCTGACAGTCTAGATGAATATATTGGTCAAAGTGAAGTAAAGGAAAATATCAAAGTATTCATTAAAGCGGCATTGATGAGGGAGAATACCCTGGATCATGTGCTTTTATATGGTCCTCCCGGACTTGGGAAGACTACTTTGGCTCATATCATTTCCAATGAACTGGGAGTTAATATAAAAACTGCAAGCGGTCCTACAATAGAGAAAAGTGGAGATTTGGCCGCTGTTTTATCAACCTTAGAGCCAAATGATGTGCTGTTTATTGATGAAATACACAGAATACCAAGATATATTGAAGAAATGCTTTACAGTGCGATGGAAGACTTTAAATTAGACATTATAGTCGGAACAGAAGGACAAACAAGAAATATAAAAATAGATTTACCGGCTTTCACATTGATCGGTGCAACCACAAGAGCGGGAGATTTATCAGCGCCGCTAAGAGACAGATTTGGAATTATTTCTAAATTAAATTTTTATACACATGAAGAATTAAAAGATATTGTAAAAAGAACAAGCAGAGTTTTGAATTTAAAGATTAATGAAGATGCAGCGTTGGAAATTGCTAAAAGAAGCAGAAAAACACCAAGAGTTGCAAATAGATTATTGAAAAGAATATCTGATTTTGCATTAGTGAATGGAAATGGAGTAATTGATTATAATATTACATCAGATGCGTTGAATAAATTATCAATTGATTCATCAGGTTTGGATCAGGTAGATATTGACTATTTAAAAAGCATAATAGATAAATTCAATGGTGGTCCGGTTGGAATAGAAAGTATAGCATCTTCAATTGGAGAAGAAATTACTACAATAGAAGATGTAATAGAACCTTTCCTGCTGCAGGAGGGTTATGTTAAAAGAACTTCTAGAGGAAGAAAAGTAACAGAGAAAACTTTTAAGTATTTTGGTATCAGTAATCAAGAAACTCTTTTTGATTAATTTACTTTTTGTCATTAATGTGATAGAATAAATAACTGTTTTAGGAGCCAATTATGAAAAAGTGTGCTTTTATATATAATTCAAATACAAGAAACGGATTAATTCTTAATTATAAAAATGCAATTATTGATATTTTAAGTGATCAGTATAATGTTATAAGTGCGAAGACTGAGAAAAAGTATCATTCAGTGGAAATTGTAAAGGAATTAGATAATGATTTTGACCTAGTTTTATCTTGCGGTGGAGATGGAACTTTTAATGAAGTATTAAAGGGAAATATTTATCGTGAATTAGCTGATAAAAATAAATTTTTACTTTCTCATTTACCTTTTGGAACAACAAATGATATAGGAAATACTTTCTATAACACTAAAAATATATTAAAAATCACTAAAAATATTATAAATGGTAGGGAAATTGATTTGGATGTATTTCAAATGAATGATGATTATTTTATTTATGTTGCAGCTTTAGGAGTTTTTGCTAAAGCTTCTTATGATACTCCAAATGACATAAAGAAGCTTCTTGGTCATTTGGCATATATGCTATCCTCATTAAAGGATTTATTTGAAGTAACTCCAATAGAATTAAGTTATATGACTGATAATAAATCTGATTCCGGTAAATATTCTTTAGTGTTGGCTTCAAATTCTTACAGCATAGGCGGTATGAAATTTATTATATTGAGAGATTCTAATTTGATTGATGGAATGTTTGAATTTAGAATTTTAAAATATAAAAGTAAATTTCAAACTATTGTGGATATTTTAAGAATATTTAGCGGTAATGAGAATATTTCTAATTTATATAAAGAAATAACATCAGCTGTAAATATAAAATTCAATTCTTTAACCAATAAGTACTGGAGTATTGATGGAGAAAAGAATCCAAATATATATAGTGAAGTTCAGATAAAAAAAGCAGGAACTGCGAGATTATTAGTTCCTACATATACTTATAAAAAATTATCTGTATAATTCTTTCTTAAATGAGTCCAGCATTTCTTTCATAACTGAAATATATGTTGAGCCATTTTTTCTTTGTTCATCAGTAATGGTATTTAATGAGAATATTTCTAGTTTTTCTAATGAATAATCCTGAATTAATTTAGTGATAGAATCATTCAACTCCTCATCTTTTAAAACATATATATATTTAATTTTTTTATCATCAATTAATTTTTTAGCATCTGAATAGGCTTTATCTAAGTTTGTATTTTCCGGATCCAATGAAATTATATTAATATTATATTTGGTTAAATATTCAAACACATTGTTGGATGTTAATAAATAATCATAATTCTTATTCTTTCCAATATTATACAGTTCAACATCCAGTTCTGAAATATCTTCCTTTAGATTTTTATAATTTTCCTCTATTTTCTCCTTTGTGTATACATTATTTGAATAGTCAATTAAACTATTTTGAATATTTCTAGATACCATTAGATAATTTGAAGGGTCAAGCCATAATTCCTCAACACTATTGTTAATTGACATCCCCTGCATAGCATCAATGATTTGCATGTTATTATTAATATTTAACAAATCTTTTGCTATAGGAGCTTCATTTGCAAGTCCGTTATAAATGAAAGTTTCACCTAAAGCATATTTATTTATCTGTTTTTCAGTTAGCTCATATTCCTGAATATTGATGCCGCTTGGATATATACTGGAGATATCAGAATAATCTCCATATATAACTTCAGTGGCATATTCAATTGGATATATGGTTGTATATGTCTTGTTGTCTATAAAATTATTATCTTCAAAACATCCAGTTAACATAAATAATATAACAAATATCAGTAAAACTCTTTTCATACTTTCTCCTTTTTTGGAACAGGGTCATATCCGATCTTTCCAAGTGGATTACACCTTAATATTCTTTTAAAACTTAAATAAAATCCCTTAAATACTCCATAGGTCTCAAAACATTCAATAGCATAATTTGAACAGGTAGGAGTAAATCTACATTTTGAATGACTGCCTAAAGGAGTAGCCTGATAAAGTTTAATTAATTTTATTATTATTTTTTTCATAATCCATAATTATTATATATTAAATAATATGATAAATCAATCTAATCTATTTAATGTTGACTAATGAAATATTAGTGATATACTAGTTTTTGTAATGGAGGTTACTTGTGGATTTAAATGAATTAACTCAAATAATAAAAAAATTTACTGAAAAGGATTATATTGATTTAAAATTATTAAATAAATTAATTGATTATTATAATTTTATTGATTATTATGAAAAAAATGAATTAGAAAAATTAATTATTGCTGATTTTGATGAATCACATATAGATATTCTAATTGGCCTTAGGGATAAATGTGAACCTATTAAAAATAGAATTATAAATACTTTGAAGGATAAATTAAAGCAAATAAATATATATTTAGATGTTGAATTTATAGATAATGCAGTATTGTTTTTATCTGGAATAATGAAAAATATAGATAGAGTGGAAGATATAAGAATAGTTGGAGGAGAAACCGCTATTGTAACTGACAATGATGTTATAATTGATTATAATTTTTATGAGATTAATGATGAAAGTCGTATATCAAAATCATCATATGAATTATTTTCAGCATCATATAATTATGTTGTTAGGCATACTAATGAAATTTTAAAATGTTTAAACGTTAATCAAAGATTGAAAATAGAAGCTAATGAAATCACTTGTAGGAATGAAATCACTTATAAAAATGATAATAAAGTTAAAATATATTTTGATGCTTGTATGTCTGAACTGTGTAGTATTCCCGGTTATATGAACTTTAAAATGATTGTTGTGCTGGAAAATAAAGATATTAATTTATATAAGATTGAAATTAATAATAACAAATGGACTGCATTTCTTCTTGAGGGTAACGAATTAGTTAATTCTAAAGAAAACTTAAATAAAAGTTTATTAAAAATTGATGAAGAAATTCATAAATATAAAGATCAAACAAGAATAAGAATTTTTACAGATAATAATCCTTCTAGATTAGACAAACATATTAATATTGAGATATCTTTGGACTGTTTAAGAAATAACCTGAATGAAAATGAATATATAAATAAATCTTTAAGTACTTACTGGGAATTAAATAATAATAATTTTAAAAAAGCTGAACAGGATTTCCATATTGAAAGAATTAAATACATTTTAGCAGAAAAAATTACTCAGCTGGGAGCAGACTATTATGAAGCTCTTGAATATGCGGAAACTATAATAAAAGGAATTGAGGAATACAATAAGCAGGTGTATGATGCAGTTAGAGGGGTATCAAATTACCCTGATGTATCACTTGAAGGAGCTTTATTGAAATTGGAAAGACCAATTAATAAAATATAGGATTTATTCCTATTTTTTTAATTCTATCATTGTAATTTATTGATAATTTTAATATAATTAATTAAAAGAAGGAATTAATATGAATAAGGTAAACATGGATGAATTAGTTAATTACTGCAAGAACTATGGTTTTATATTTCAGGGCAGTGAAATATATGGAGGACTTGCCAATACCTGGGATTATGGTCCAATTGGTGTGGAATTAAAAAATAATATTAAAAAAGCCTGGATGAAGAAATTTATTCAGGAGGATAAAAATAATGTGGGTTTGGATTCTGCTATTTTAATGAATCTTAAAGTCTGGCAGGCAAGTGGTCATATTGAAACTTTTAGTGATCCCTTGATTGACTGCAAGAAGTGTAAAAACAGATTTAGAGAAGATAAAATAATAGATAATAAATGTCCAATATGCGGAAGCAGCGATTTTACTGAAGCAAGAGAATTTAATTTAATGTTTAAGACATTTCAGGGTGTAACTGAAGATGCAAAGAATACCATATATTTAAGGCCTGAGACTGCTCAAGGTATATTTGTTAATTTCATGAATATTCAGCGTTCTATGAGGCTTAAAATACCCTTTGGAGTAGGACAGATAGGTAAAAGTTTCAGAAATGAAATCACACCTGGTAATTTTCTATTCAGAGTCAGAGAATTTGAACAGATGGAATTGGAATTCTTCTGTAAGCCTGGTGATGAACTGAATTGGTTCAGCTATTATAAAGATTTCTGCAAGAATTGGTTAACCAGTCTTGGTATAAAAGAAGAAAATATTAAATTGAGAGATCATGATAAAAAGGAGTTAAGTTTCTACAGCAATGCAACTACTGATATAGAGTATAATTTTCCTTTCGGATGGGGAGAATTATGGGGAATAGCCAGTAGAACAGACTATGATTTAGGAGTACATCAAAATACTTCAAATAAATCTCTTGAGTATTTGGATTCTGAAACCAATGAAAAATATATTCCATATGTTATTGAGCCAAGTCTTGGTGTGGATAGGGTATTACTTGCCTTTTTATGTGACGCATATGAAAAAGAAATGCTTGAAGCAGAAGAAAGAATAATATTAAGACTTCATCCTTTCTTGGCTCCATATAAGGTTGCTGTTTTACCTTTAATTAAAAAAATACACAGTGAAAAAGCATTGGATTTGTATAAGTCCATATCCAAGGAATTCATGTGCACTTATGATGAAACTGCAAGCATAGGTAAAAGATACAGGAGACAGGATGCAATAGGAACTCCATTTTGCATAACAATAGATGATGAAACATTGAATAATAATACAGTTACCGTTCGTTATAGAGATACTATGAAACAAATAACTCTTAATATTGATGAAATCATTGATTTCATTAGAGAAAATATTATGTTTTAATTAAAAACTATTTACTTAATACTGATTTTTATGATAAAATAATAAAGTATATAATAATAGTGGAGGAAAATATGGCATTTAAAAAATTAAAAGAATTGTTTGGTGGAGAAGATACTTCTTCAAATGCAGAAGATGAATTTTATAATGTTAGTGTTGAAGAGGCCATGAAAAAAGGCTCTGATTCCGGAAATAAAATGATTTTAGTTGAGCCAAGAGCATATTCTGAAAGCCAGCAGATCGCAGATCACTTAAAAAATCGTAATTCTGTTGTAGTTAATTTCAAAAGAGTTACTTCAGATCAAGCCAAAAGAATAATTGACTTTTTATCAGGTACATTGTATGCTATTGGTGGAGATTTGCAAAAATTAGGTGGGGGGATTTATTTATGCACTCCAAGTAATATTCCTGTTCAGGGTAAAATCACGGAGGATGGAAAATCTACTGATGAAGAAAATTTGGGAGAATTTTAATTAAAATATAATAGAGGTGTCCTATGAAAAAATTTGATACTGTTTTTCGTGGTTATAATAAAGAGCAGGTTCATGAATGTATTGATAAGATTATCAATAGTTATGAAGAGCTTTTATCTAAAAGTAAAACTACTGAAGCTGAGAATCAGAAACTTAGAGAGAAAGTAATTCATTACAATAAGATAGAAGATACACTTAACCGTGCCATATTTACTGCTGAAAGTGCAAGTGATCAGATTAAAAAATTAGCAAGAAAAGAAGCTGAATCATTAATAGATGAAGCTAGAAGAAATTCAAACAGAATTATTAATGATGCTTTAATGAAGGCTGAGAGAATACAGGCCAATGCAGATTTATTAAATAGGAATGTTAATGTATTTAAAAGAAGATTAAAAACAATAATAGAGAATCAACTGGAAGTAATAGATGAAATAGATAAATTAGATTTAAAATCATTTGATAGAGACGATATTTGATTAATTTTTTGATAGAGAGTTAGTGTTTGGTGGAAACTAATAAAAATATTAAATATAAATCACTCTTGATGATTCCTAAGGAAAGTTAGGAACGCATAAATAGCGTTATATTAATTAAGTGGATAACAATAGTTATATAGGATGGTACCGCGTAATTTCGCTCCTGATATAACTTTTTTTATTAGAAAGAAGGTAAAATATGAAAAAATTTGAAGAATTGGATAATAGAAAAGTAAGTGAAGTAGAAAATTCTATTAGTGAAAAATGGGAGAAAGAAAATATATTATATAAAACAATAGAGAATAGAAAAAATTCTGATACTTTTGTTTTTTATGAAGGACCTCCTACTGCAAATGGAAGTCCCGGAATACATCATGTACTTGCCAGAAATCTTAAGGATGCAATTTGTAAATATAAAACTATGAAGGGGTATAAAGTTATCAGAAAAGCAGGTTGGGATACTCATGGATTACCTGTAGAAATTGAAGTTGAAAAAGAACTCGGTTTAAATGATAAGACAGCTATAGAAGAATATGGAATAGAAAAATTCAATGAAAAATGTAAAAGTTCTGTTTTTAAATATAAAAATGCCTGGGAAAAAATGACTAGGAAGATGGGATATTTTATTAATATGGAAGATCCATATGTGACTTATCATAATAATTTTATTGAAACTGAATGGTGGATTTTAAATAAATTTTTTGATGCAAATCTTATATATGAAGGACATAAAATTTTACCATATTGTTCTAGATGTGGTACTGGACTTGCTTCTCATGAGGTAGCTCAGGGATATAAGGATGTAGCAGTAGATACAGTAATAGTACCTTTTAAATTAATAAATGAAAATTCATACTTTTTAGTATGGACAACAACTCCATGGACATTGCTTGCTAATGTAGCAATATGTGTTAATCCCAATGAAAAATATATTAAAGTTAAAAGTAAAGATTATAATTTTATACTTGCTTCTTCTCTTGCAAAAAAAGTATTGGGAAGTGATTATGAAATTATAGAAGAATATACTGGAAAAGCTCTTGAATATAATGAATATGAACAAATATTACCGTTTTTAAGTGTTGATAAAAAAGCTTTTTATGTAACTTGTGATGAATATGTAAGTATGGAAGAAGGAACAGGAATAGTACACATTGCACCGGCTTTTGGAGAAGATGATGCAAATGTTGGTAAAAAGTATAAGTTACCATACTTAAATCCAGTAGGAGAAGATGGAAAATATACAGAAGGTCCTTGGAAAGATATGTTGGTTTTTGATGCAGATAAAGAAATAATAATTTATTTAAAACAAAATAATAAATTGTTTAAAAAAGAAAGAATGAATCATAATTATCCTCATTGCTGGAGATGTAATACACCACTTTTATATTACTCAAAGCCTAGTTGGTATATTAAAATGACTAAATTAAAAACTGATTTAGTTAAAAATAATAATACAGTAAATTGGTATCCACCTTTTGTAGGAGAAAAAAGATTTGGTAATTGGCTTGAAAATGTTAATGACTGGGCACTTTCTAGGAATCGTTACTGGGGGACACCACTTAATATATGGAAGTGTGAATGTGGCCACTTAGAAAGTATTGGTTCAATCAAAGAACTAGTTGAAAAATCAATTGAAAATATTGATGAATCTATTGAATTACATCGTCCATATGTTGATAATATACATATTAAATGTAGTAAATGCGGTAAATTTATGAATAGAGTGAAAGAGGTAATAGACTGCTGGTTTGATTCAGGAAGTATGCCTTTTGCCCAATATCATTATCCATTTGAAAATAAAGAATTGTTTGAAAGTCAATTCCCGGCAGATTTTATTTCTGAAGCAATTGATCAAACCAGAGGCTGGTTTTATTCATTACTCGCAATTTCAACATTTTTGAAAGGTGTAAGTCCTTATAAAAATGTATTAGTAACTGATTTACTTTTAGATAAAAATGGACAGAAAATGAGTAAATCTAAAGGCAATGCGGTAGATCCGTTTGAAATGTTTGAAACTTATGGTGCTGATACTTTGAGATGGTATTTTCTTTATGTTTCACCAGTATGGAATCCAACTAAATTTGACATAGAGGGTTTAAAAGAAGTTAAATCTAAATTCTTTAATACTTTAAAAAATACATTTAATTTTTTTGTACTTTATGCTAATACAGATGAAGTAGAAATAGAAAATTGTAACATTTTTTATAATGATTTAGAAGAAATTGATAAATGGATGATTAGTAAATATAATAAATTAATTGAATATGTAACCAATTCTTATGAAGAGTATGATTTAAATAAAGTAGTTAGAAGTATAACTGATTTTGTATCAGAAGATTTGTCTAACTGGTATATTAGAATAAATAGAAATAGATTTTGGGGTTCAGAATTTGATAACTCTAAAAAAGCGGTTTATAAAACCACTTATGAAGTGCTTGTTGGCTTGTCACAGTTGATAGCTCCAATAGTACCATTTTTAAGTGAAGAAATATATACAAAATTAACTGAAAAATACTCTGTACATACTTCAGATTTTCCAAATTATAATAAAGATTTGATAAATGAAAAAATAGAAGAAAAAATGGATTTAGTAAAATCTTTAGTTAGTATAGGAAGAAATGTAAGAGAAGAAGTAAAAATAAAAATAAGACAACCATTAAGTGAAATACTATTAGATAGTAAAAATAAAAATATAATTGGAAATCTTACGTCTTTATTAATGAAGGAACTTAATGTAAAAAAAGTTAAATTTATAGATGACTTAACCAATTATATTAATATAACATTAAAACCTAATTATAAGGTTGTTGGAAAAATATTTGGTAGTAAAATAAAGGAATTTGAAAAAATATTACTTGAACTTTCTAATGAAAATATTAAAAAACTTCAAAATAGTGAAACTATAGAAATAAAAATAAATAATCAAAAATATATAATAGATGAATCAATGATTGAAATTCGTATAACAAGTAAAGAAGGATTTAATGCTGGAACAGAAAAACATAATTTCTTAATATTAAATACAGAACTTACAAATGAATTAATATCTGAAGGAATTGCAAGAGAATTTATATCTAAAATTCAACAATTAAGAAAAAGTTTAAACTTTAATATTACTGATAGAATAATTGTTTCTTATAGTGGAAGTAATGAAATAAAAGAAGCAATAAATAAATATACAAATTATATTAAAAATGAAACCTTAGCTATCCAAATAAATGAAGAAAGTAATCTTAGTGAATCATATGAAATAAATGGAGAAAGTGTCTATATAAAAATTACTAATAAAAACTAACACTTCTGATTTTTAAGAAATTCACGGAGCATTTTGATTAATGCTCTTTTTTCTATTCTTGAAACATAACTTCTACTTATTTTTAATTTTTTAGCAATTTCCTTTTGAGTTTGTTCTGCACTTCCGAGTAATCCATATCTCATAATTATAATATTTTTTTCTCTATCATTTAATATTTTAATATATTGTTTCAATAAATTAATATTATCCTTTAAATACACATTTTCTATAATTTCCTTATTTTGTTCCTTTAATACATCTACAAGAGTAATTTCATTTCCATCTTTATCATAACCTATACAATCATTCAAACTGACATTATTGGCATTCTTCTTGTTACTTCTAAAGTACATCAATATCTCATTTTCAGCACATTTAGCAACATATGTGGTGAGTTTAACCCCCTTATCAATACTATAAGAGTCTATACCCTTAATAAGTCCTATGGTTCCAATACTGATTAAATCATCAGCATCCTCATTAAATTTATCATATTTTTTAACTATATGTGCAACCAACCTTAAATTATGTTCAATCAGTTTAGCTCTCGCTTCCTTATCTCCTTTTTTGGCTTTTTCTATTGCAATTTTCTCCTCTTCAGAAGAAAGTGGCTGTGGAAACACATTAACTGAATAACTAGTTGTAAAGAATAATACTTCTTTAAAAAAATCAATTATTTTCTTTAACATAATGCACCTCTATAAAATTTTATGTTAATGTTTTTTTAAAATGTCATAATAAAATTTATAAAAATATTATTGACAAAAATATATTAAAATGTATAATAAACTTTATAAGTGTTATAAATACACTTTTGAAAGGAAAAATTTTTATGAAAGCTGTTTTGTCAAAAAAAAGAAAGGAATTAGAAGAAGAATTAAAAGAATTAATTTTAGAAGAAAAAAGATATGAAAGCTGTTTAACTTTTAACTTTAATGAGGAATTAATAGAAAAAATTATTTTAATAATTAATTTATTTGAAAGTGAAGCTTATATTTTAGGAAATTTCAGTTTAAAGGAAAAGGATAGTTATGCAATTAAATATCATCAGTCAGAACCGGATCCTTCTGGATGCAGCAGCTGGGGAAGCAGAGATGAAGAAGCATATACAGTGAAAGTAGAAGGAGAATATATAAATTTATATGTTATATTAGATAAAAAAACATATGATATGTTTAAATTGCTTACTTTTTCAAAATGTACTGATTTAAAAAATAATTTATTTAATATATTAAAAGATAAAAAATATGTGGCTTTAAATAAAAATTTAAATCCGAATGATTTTGAAGCTTTTCCTTATATAATGGAATTTCTAAAATTAATAAGTCTATGGCGTTATGAAAATGATACACTAGATGTGCCAACAGAAACTTTAAATGAAATATATAGAAATTTTATAAATGAAAATAAATGTTCAGCTTTAACAAAAAAAATTGAATAAATTTAAAAAATCTTTATTAATTGTTAAATACTTGATAAAATTAATAAGGAAAGAAGTTGAAAATTATGTTTATAGATGAAGTGATAATAAAAGTAGAGGCTGGAAAGGGAGGAGACGGTTGCACTTCCTTTCGCCATGAAAAATATATTGAAATGGGCGGACCTGATGGCGGTAATGGTGGTAAAGGCGGTAACGTTATTTTCAGAGCCGAAAAAGGTTTAAAAACTTTAATTGATTTAAGATATAGAAAAAATATAAAAGCGGATTCCGGAGAAAATGGAAGCAGCAATGATAAAACTGGAGCATCTGCAAAAGATTTAATTATTAAAGTACCTGTTGGAACAACTTTAAAGGATGAAGAAACTAATTTAATAATAGCAGACTTGGTAAATGATGGAGAAGAATGCATTGTAGCTAAGGCTGGTAGAGGTGGAAAAGGTAATGCTGCTTATCTTACAAATAAAAATAAAGCTCCTAAAACAAGTGAATATGGAGAACCTGGTGAAAAAAGAAACATTAAATGTGAATTAAAGTTGTTGGCGGATGTAGGCTTGGTAGGTTTTCCAAGTGTAGGAAAAAGTAGTTTAATATCTGTAGTTAGTGCTTCAAAACCTAAAATAGCGGAATATCATTTTACTACCTTATCTCCAAATTTAGGAGTAGTAAAAATTGGAGAAGACAATTTTGTTATGGCGGATTTACCTGGATTAATTGAAGGCTCAAGTAAGGGAGTAGGTTTAGGAGATAAATTTTTAAAACATGCTCAGAGAACTAAGTTAATCTGTCATATAATTGATATGAGTGCAACTGATGGAAGAGATCCGATAGAGGATTATAGAATAATCAGAAATGAGATAAAGGAATATAGTGAAACATTATTTAAGAAACCGGAAATAATCGTTGCTAATAAGATGGATCTACCAACTTCAAAAGAAAATATAATAAAATTTAAAAATAATTATAAAGATTTAGAAGTTATGGAAATTAGTGCAGTTACTCATCAAGGAATAGATAAACTTTTATATAAGATAAATGAAATGCTGAAAAATATTGATAAAAACAATATTTATGAAGAAAATGAATTTGAAGATTATGTACTTTATCAGTTTAAAAAGGAAAAACCATATAAAATTACTAAAGAAGGAGATAGCTGGGTTATTTCAGGAAAAGAATTAGAGAAGCTATTGAAAATGACAAAATTCAACAGTGATGAATCTGCTATGAGATTTGCAAAAAAGCTGAAATATATGGGAATTGATGATGAATTAAGGGAACTAGGTGCAAAAGAAGGAGATACAATCAGAATACTTGATTTTGAATTTGATTTTGAAGAGAGGCTTTATTAGGAGGTTTTAATGAATTTAAGGGATGAAATCAGAGATTTAGATGATTTAATATCTTCTGTTGTAAGAGATATTAAATTTTATGAAGAATACAGTCTTGAATTAAAAAAATGGGGACTTTATGATTTAGCTGGAAAACCTATAGAAGCATATTTAAATATTTATAGAACTCTGCTAAAGCAATTAAAAGCAGATAAAGATAATTTAATAGCATTAAAAGGAAACTTAACCTACGCATTAACAAATGATTCAGTTTATAAAGAGAAATTAAAGGCCGGCTTTATCTAAAACTTAAATTATTAATACAATAATAGTTGACAATTGTCATATAATAATATATAATTTATTAGTAAAAAGAAGAAAGAAGTGTATCCACACTCACCCGATTTATTGTTAAATGGGTATAATGCTTAAATTGATAAGTTTTCAAAGTGGATACATATCCACTTTTTTTATAAGTTTGTGGAGGTGTTTAGAATAGCTAAACAAAACGATGTTCTAATTAATGAACAGATTCATTATTCTGAGGTTTTAGTGATAGGACCTAATGGAGAAAAGATGGGTGTCAAACCAATTCAAGATGCACTTACTTTAGCTTCATATGCCGGGCTTGATTTAGTACTTATGAACGGAGGGAATAATCCTGTCTGTAGGATTATTGACTTTAATAAATTTAAGTATGAAAAGCAAAAAAAAGAAAAAGAAGCAAAGAAAAAGCAAAGAGATCTGAATCTTGAAGTAAAAGAGTACAGATTAAGTGTTACAATTGATGTACATGACTTTGAGACAAAATTTAGAAATGCTAAAGCCTATTTAGAAAAAGGTCATAAAATTAAAGTTACTGTAAGATTCAAAGGAAGACAGCTGGCACACATTGAAATCGGAAAAGAAGTAATAATGAAATTTGCCAATAGATTAGAAGATATAGCTAAAATAGAGCAACAGCCTAAAATGGAAGGTAGAAGTATGAGTTTGCTCTTAGCACCAATTAAATAGAATAGGAGGGCGTATTATGCCAAAACAAAAAACACATAAGGGTATCAGTAAAAAAATTAAATTTAGACCAAGTGGAGCTACTAAAATTGGAAGACCTGGAGGAAATCATAACACAGGTAAAAAACCTACCAGTTTTAATAGAAAAAATAGAAAAGGTTCTGTATTGAGTCAAGCAGATTTAAACAGATACAAGAAAGTAATATAAGGGGGAAATACAATGACTAGAGTTAAAGGTGGAGTTGTTTCTAAAAACAGAAGAAGAAAAGTTTTAAAACAGGCTAAAGGATATTTTGGAAGCAAACACAGATTATATAAAACAGCTCAGGAACAGTTATTTCATTCAGGTGAATACAGTTACAGAGATAGAAGAAAGAGACAGAGTGAATTTAGAAAATTATGGATTACAAGAATAAATGCCGCTTGCAGAGAAAATAACATCAGTTATTCTAAATTTATAAACGGACTTTCTAAAGCTAATATCACTATTAATAGAAAAATGTTAAGTGAACTTGCTATCGCAGCTCCAAAAGAATTTACTAAATTAGTTGAATTAAGTAAAAATCCAGTTCAAAAAGTGGAAGTAAAGGAAATTAAAGAAACTAAAGAAGTAAAAGCAGAAACAAAAAAAGAAGCTAAAGAAGATATTTCTAAATTAACAGTTGCTGAATTAAAAAATTTAGCAAAGGCTAAAAAAGTAGAAGGATACACTTCTATGAAAAAAGCTGAATTATTAGAAGCTTTAAAATAAACAGTAAATATTTACTGTTTTTTTGTTATAATTACTTTATAGGAGAATTTTTATGAAAAATATGTTATTAATTCACGGCTGGGGTTATCTTTCTTACAATAAAAACACTAATAGAAGTGTCTGGAGTAAAAGAGAGAAATTTATCACTGAATTGAAGAAAAACTATAATATATATTATTTTGATCTACCTGGATTTGGAAAAACAGCAGAACCTAAAGATAATTTTTGGAATTTAAATGATTGGGCAAAATATATAAAAAAATATATTAAAGACAAGGATTTAAAAATTGATTATATTTTAGGATATTCCTTTGGTGGAGCAGTCGCTACAAGGTATAAAACATTATATAGGTCTGATGAAAAACTTATTTTAGTTGCTCCTGCATTAATTAGAAATTCTATTTCAAAAAAATTTATTAATACACCAAAAATTTTAAATCCCATTAGAAATTTTATAAGGAATATATATTTAATATATATAGTAAAAAATAATGAAACCAAATTTGGAACCAAGTTTTTAAGAAAATCCTATCAAAGTATAGTAAGAGAAGATTTAACAGTTGAATTGAAAAATATAAATGTAAAAGATTTTTGTATAATATATGGAGAGGATGATTGTTTAGTAGATCCTTTTAAATTTTATAACAGTATGGATGCTACTCATAAAAAAAGAATCTCATTTATTAAAGCGGCTGATCACGATTTTGCAAATACTCATGCAGTGGAGATAGTAAAGGAAATAAAAAAATACTTTAACTAATAAAATATTTTTTTATTATATCAAGTTTAATTTTGTATTTTATATATTAAAGTTTTCTAAATATTGATTATATGCTTTAATTTCACTGGTATTATTATATACTTTTAACTTATATTCTTCATTTTTTTCTTTAATTATCTTTTTTATAAAATATTTAGTTAAATAAGGATTTCTTATAAATAAAGGTCCAATGGTATATGTTGCAAAAAAGTTTTTATATGTGTAACCTTCATTATTGTCTTTCGGCATATTGCCGGTTCCTACCTGTAATTTTATAATAGGTGAATTATTATCAAAAATCGTTCCGCATCTGTTTTGGAAGCCTATAATTTTTTTATCAATTAAATTACAAGAGCCGACTATTTCTCCAACAATTCTAAATTTAGAAGCATTTTCTAAATCAGAAAAATTTATTATTTTTGTAAAATATGGAAAAATATCCAAACAATCTATTTTATTGTTATTAAAATCTATAATATATTTACCAAACAACTCATAAGAATTACCTGTTAGAAAGAAATATTTATTATTTTCAATGGCTTCAATGATATCTTTCTTTCTTTTCAGCAAATCATTTAGTACAATTAATTGAGAGTTTTCAGAACCCATGCCTATATAGAATATATCATACTCTTTAAAATTAATTTCATCTCCAACAGTTAAAAAGTGAATCTCTGTTTTAACAGTCTGTCTTTCAAATTCTTTTTTTAAAGCTCTTATGTTTCCATTTTCACCATATAAATTCATTAAGTCATAATAGAGATGTGCTATCTTAACCTTCATATTTTACCTCTTTTTTTAATAAATCTTTTAATATAATCTCCATATCAAAACATACCATTGAATATATGGTTCCTTTTGTCTTATTTTTCAAAATAGAAATTATATCATTCATATCGTTTACTAATAATAATTTATTACTTTTTATTCCTGCATATTCTAATCTGGTTAAAATATCATATTTAAATCTTCCGATGATAACTATTTTATCAATATTACTATTATTCAATTCTTCAAAATCAATATCCCAAATCCATGAAATATCATTTTCTTTATACCTTCTTGATGAATTTTCAAATCCTAAAACTATAGTTTTTCTACCAGATTCATTTATTATATAATCTATAGATTGCTTATAACTTAAATTATTTTCATTTTTGCTAACAAGCATCTGCCATTTTCTGTTGTTTATTGAATATATATTTAATCTTTTTGGCAGCAACATTTTTTCATTCATGGCATATAATATTTTTTCTTTAGGAATATTTAAAACATTAACTAAAGAATAAACTGCAGTTATATAATACACTGAATAAAAGAAACTGGATGGAAGATTTATTTTTTCCTTATTTATATATATAACCTTATTATTTAAATCTATATTATGAGCCATAAAATCCAATTCAGGTCTTTTAAAATCACATTTAGAACAATAATAGTTTCCTATATGTCCATAATGGTAATATATATATTTTAGTTTAGTATTACATATGGGACAATATGCACTGTCAATATTGTGCAGAGAACTTTTTATTGAATATTTGTTTTTTTCAACTCCATAATATGTTACTTTATCATGATTTATACCATATCTTCTTACTAAAGGATCATCTGCATTTAAAATTAAATGAAGATTTGGTGTGATTACCTTTTTAATTTCTTCAAATATAAATTCCGGATGAGCATTTCTTGGTGGCTGATCTCTTGTAATATTAGTAATAATTAGGTGAGTAGGGTGAAAAAAAACAAATATATCTTTCATATGTCTTTCATCTAATTCCATAAGTAATACTTCTTTTTTAACAACTCCTGTCAATGTAGAGTTATTTAATATCAAAGATGTTATTCCATTCAGTGTATTACTTCCGGATTTGTTATAAATGACAGATTTGTCAGATAGTTTTAAAATATGTGATATTAGTTCAATAGATGAGCTTTTACCGCTTGAACCGGTAACTCCGATAATGAGATCAGGTAATTTAATTTCTTTTAAAATATCTGGGTATATTCTTCTTGCAATATATCCGCCAATTACTGAGCCTTCCTTATGAACTAGCAACTTGCTCATAAAGTTAGCTAATTTGCACATAAATATTGAAATAAATTTTTTCATAATTATCATCTCTATTTATTATTTTATAACGTGTTTAGATTAAAGTCAATTTTATCATTAAATATCTAGTTTTGTCGAAACTAATGAAATAATAATAATTATATTCTAAAATATAATAAAGGTGAAAAAAATATGAATATGATATATCAAGATGACACATTATATGTAGATCTATCAGGTGAATTAGGTGCTAAAGAAATGAATATTATGAGAGAAAGAGTATTCAGTGTATTGAACCAATATGAAGTTGATAATGTGGTAATAAATGCAAAAGGAGTTTTTAAATTGAACAGACATATGATGAACAGTTTTGTAAATGAGTATAAAAGAAACTATAAGGGTAATATACTGATTGACTTATAATAAAAAAAGTAATACTTTTATTATATTACTTTTTTATTTAGCTAATGTTAATGTTTCAGGTTTAGGTGCATATCTTCTAATTACTCTTTTGATTTCACCTTCCACGATACAACCATTACTTATTAAATAATCCAATTCATTTGATGATACAATAAAATCAATTGATTTACATTCTCCTACTTCAAGATTATTGATTATATTGTCTAGTTTTTCTAAATTACTATACATAATATGTCCTCCCGATGCAGTATTATAACATAATATTGCTTTCAAGTAAAATATAAAGTTTATTTTGTTAAAAATAATTTTAAATTATCACTTTTAAATGAGAAATCCTTTAACATTACATCAATAATATCTTCTTTAAATGGAAGAATTTCTTTTATGAATCTTCTAAATAAATTGAAAGATTCAATAGCCATTTGATGCACAGTAATCATTTCAGAAATAGTAGAGTTGCATTCTGTACTGTATTGTTTAATTAACTTTCCGTTGCTCCAGTATTTTTCATTTAAACTTAAAGCCTCATCCGCTTCAGCTTTTGCAGATAATTCATATGTTTTTCTGCCTTTTCTATTATCAATATCTTTTCCTTTTTTACATGTACTCATTACATAGGTATATTCTTCATTTGGTTTATCATCATAATAATTGCTTAATTTATAATTAATAGTTTCTTCAATATTATGTTTTTTTGTACTACTTTTAAAATTAAAGAATAATTCATGGCTGTTAATAAAAAAATTCATATATCCATATAATTCACTCCATATAGTTAAACTGGGATTGCTTGATAAATTCATTTCAATATAATCTGAATTTCCATTTTTAAAACTGTTAAAACAATATAAATAACCATTATATGTTTCAAAATTCTGCACTTCTGGTGTTGTGTCATCATATTTAACATTATCACTTTCAATTTTTGTAACATAGCCAAATTTAGCCGGTATATTTTTCTTTATATCTTTGTTACATATTTTTTTATATTGAATATAACCAATTTTTTTATCCTTTTCATTCAATATTACCCATCTGGTATCATGTATTTTTTTAACTTTATATCCTAAAACATTAATAAATCTTAATTGTTTTTCCATAATTTCTCCTTAAAAATAATTAATTTATATTATAATTCTTTTATAAATAAATGTAAATTATTTTATTATAAAAATCTTTTATACTTTTGGTAAATAGCCTGTTTCCTCATAATCGGCCCAGATTAAATTGCCATTAAAAATTTTGGCCAGTTCTTCTTTGTTCTTATTAGTAATGTGATAGAAGAGAAGAGGTATTTCTTTAGCTATTACTTTTTTAAACAATTTATTATTTTTCACGTGATTAATTGAATATGCTATAAAATCATATTTATATCTAAATACTGAATATTTAAATAAAAGTTTATTTAAAAATATTTTATTTGGAAATAATAGAGGTCCCAGTAATCCGACTTTTGCATTCGGATCATATTTTTTATATATTTTTGAAATCTTTGGATAATAACTCTGAATGGCATATTCACCCTTATAGTTTATTAATATTTTACTCAATTCTTTAGACAGTCTTTTAATCCTCCAAAAATTGACTGTGACCTTTAATTCAATTAATAGTGGAACTTTACCATCAACCAATTCCAGTACTTCTTTAAGAGATGAAATTTTACTATCAGTATTCAGCAATTTTAAATTCTTTAAATCACTTAAAGTATATTTTGAAATATCCTTTTTAATTCCGGCAATCCTTTTCAATGTTTTATCGTGAAATATGATAATTTCATTATCTTTTGTTAATCTAATATCTATTTCTACTGGATAGCCCTTATTTATTGCAGAAGCTATTGATTCCAAAGTATTTTCTATTATATTATTTTTAATATCCTGTAATCCTCTGTGTGCAATAGGTGAGTTTTTCAGCCAATCGGCATTCAATTCATTTTTCATAAATACTCCAAACGTTTAATGATATAATTTTACCATAATCATATATAGTTATAAAGTATAAAAAACATATATCATTGACAATTATTATTTTATGTATAATAATAATTACTGTAACAGAGGAGATTATTATGTTAGAAAGAAAAATAAAAAGATTGCCATATTTGGAAGAAATAAATATGTGTGATAATGAGAATGCAATTGCTATATTTAAAATTCAAGATCCTGATGAACCGCGTACTCTTTTTAACAGTGGAGAATGCTGTCATTGCTTAGGAAGATATGAAATGAGACACTACAGACTTGAGAATAAAAAATCAGTTTTAAAAAACAGCTGGGAGGTAAACAGTTACTGGTATGGTGGATATAAATGGCAAATATTACATGATTATGGATTTTATCTGGTTGAAGATCCGGTAGGAGTTGTAATAGGTGTATATGACTGGATTAATAGTAAATTTGTTATTGAAATGAGACAGTTTGGCATTTATACTGATTTCATTGATATTTGTTCTCGTGATCATAAAGCTAAAGATTTTTTAAAAATGTATGGTGCATTTGTAGGAATTTTCAATATAACAACTGAATATAAAGAAGATGATGAAATATGTTATACCAATCCGATAACTTTAGAAAATATAAGTGTTAGTTTTCCTAAAATGAATGAGTCATATATTGCTATATTAAATATGGACGGATCAATTAGAAATAATTGTCTATTTAAGGGAAATTCATTGGATACAGTAACTGAAATAATAAATTTAAATGAATTTGGTTCTCTAGAAAATTTTAAGAATACAGTAAGACAGAAAATGGAAGCTGATAGAATTAAACAAAAAGAAATATTTAATGCCTCATTGAAAGAAACTGAATTTGGCATTACAACACCTTATCTAGATGATGAGGTTATGAGAATTTTAAGAAAAAAATAAAAAGCTATTAAAATTTTAATAGCTTTTTTTATTATAATTGGTGACCCGTACGGGATTTGAACCCGTGAATGCTGCCTTGAGAGGGCAGTGTGTTAACCATTTCACCAACGGGCCATAAGAATATTTTAAATATTCATTAATTTATTAAAATATTCTATTCTTTTTAATATCTTATCTTTACCTAGTAATTTCAATATTTCATATAAATCAGGTGTCATTGTTCTTCCTGTAGAGATAACTCTTATAAGTTCACAAATATCGCCTACATGACCTTTAAAACTATCTGGGTTGCTTTTATATTCTTTTACCTCTGCTGCAAATCCATTCTTACCAGCAAATTCTTTGACTGTATTAAACCAGGTATCCTTATCAGCTTTTTCATTATAAAATTCATTTAAGTAATTTTTTATCAGCTTTGAACTATAAAAATTTTTAATTTCTATATTTTCATACTTGCATTCTTCATAAAACAACTCTTCATACATATAATATATTTGATTTTTAATTTCACCATAACTTCCAAAATCTTTTCTTGGTCTGGAAACTTCACGCTCTATATTCAAGATATTTATCGTATAATCTTTATTTTTATTTAATAAATCCTTAAAGCTTTTATCAAATTCAGCTGTCCATATTAACAAGTTTTCATATATATCTTTTGCTTTTAATCTAGAAAAGTAATTTTTAGAAATATTCAATAATTTTTCTAAATCAAATAATGAACCGCTTGTTGTCATTTTATCAAAAGTAAACTTAAAGTCTCTGAAACTTTTATCCTGATTCTGCAGATACCACATCTCAAAGTTTGAATTTAACAGAGTGGCAAAATATAACTTAATTGCTTCTACAGGAATACCTTTTTCATGATAGAAACTAACCGCGGCTTCAGGATCCTTTCTTTTACTTATTTTTCTGATACTGTTATTATCCTTTATGCAGAGCGGTAATATGTGAGCAAATTTTGGAACTTTGAATCCAAAAGCATTCCATATTTCTAAATGATAAGGTACAGAGGATATATAGGAATCATCTCTTGTAACGATAGTGACTCTCATAAGATAATCATCTACAACGTGAGCAAAGGCATATGGAGGAATACCGTCTGATTTTAATAACACATGATCAATATCATTTTCTGGTAATTCAATGGTACCTTTTATTAAATCCTTAAAGCTTATTTTCTTATTAAAATCTCCGGCACTTTTCAATCTTATTACATATTTTTCTCCTTTGCTGATTTTATTTTTTATTTCTTCAATTGTAAGATTTCTGCATTTGGCATACTTTCCATAATATCCAACTCTGTCTTTTTTTGTTTCTTGAACATTACGCATTGCTTCTAAATCATTTTCAGTGCAAAAACATGGATAAGCTTTTCCAACAGATACTAAATATTTAGCAAATGCTGCATATATTTCTTTTCTTTCAGATTGAACATATGGTCCATAATTTCCACCATCTATTGGATTTTCATCAATTTTATAATTATAGGCCTTTAAGTCCTGAAATATTAAATTAACTCCATTTTCAATGGCTCTTTTATCATCAGTATCCTCTATTCTTAATATAAAAACACCATTACTTTGGTGTGCATATACTTCCGGAATAAAAGATGCAAACAGGTTGCCTAAATGCATTCTTCCAGTTGGAGAAGGTGCAAATCTACATACTTCTTTTCCGTCTGAAAGATTTCTCATAGGATATAATTTTTCATAATCCTCTATAGTATTTTTCACTTCTGGAAATAATAATTCAGCCAATTCTCTATAATTCATATATTCACTTCCTTAATTGGTTACCCCGGTTGGATTCGAACCAACGAAATACTGGAGTCAGAGTCCAGCGCCTTACCACTTGGCCACGGGGCAATAAATATTTCATTAGTAATTATACTATAATTATTTATATTTTTCTATTATAATTTTGATTTTATTATATTAAAAGAATATAATTAAGTAAAGGTAGGTAATATATGATTGAACAGATAAAACAATTTTCAAACAATAATTTAGATGCAAACTATAAAATTAATGGTATTTATAAAATACCCGGTGAAAATGTATTGGGATATTATTCTAGAGGATTTATTAATTTCAGTGCATGGTTAAAAAAACATGCCAGAGATAATATAAATAATCTGCATAGATATTTCAGTTATACATTCTTTCAATATGATGGAAATAATAGATTTATTGGTTTTTTAAGTGATTTTCCTATGTATTTAAGGGATGATTCAATTGAATTGGACAGTGGTATATTAATTCAAAGATCATACTTCGGATATTCATTTGAAGAAGTTAGTAAAGAAAATTTAGGAAAAATATTTGCAGATGAAGACAGAACAAGATATTATCAGAATAATTTTAATTTATTTGCTCAAATGGCTTTTTGTAATAAAAATAAAATTAAGCCGGCCAGTGAGGAAGTATTGTATAAAATAAACAGTGACACTCAAAGAGGGGAAGAACTTGTTTTAAGACATAATAAAATTAATGGAAAATACTGAAAAAATTGACAAAATATGAAAAAAATGATAAAATTTAATATGTTATTTTTATAAGGGGGCTTATTAAAATGAACATATTAGGTATATATTTAGTAATACAGTTATGGGCTAATTCAATTGGCTTAATTACAATTAATAAATATAATTCTATTGTAAATAAGAAAATTAAAGAGAGTGGCTACTATTATTCTAAAAAAGATAGTATGTATCCTGCCAATGATTATATATTGAAAATTATATATTTTTTCATACCTTTTTATTATTGCTTCAAAGGAATAATGCTGCTAGATAAGACAAATAAGCAAAATATAGATAAGGTTATAAAATCTAAAGTAGAAACAGGTGAAATTAAAGATGTTATTAACTTAGATAATATGTTTTTTAATGATCATGACATAGAATATAAAAGAAAACATTATTCTACTGCTTTTGCTCCAAAAGAACCATATAAAGCATCATCATTTAATGAAAGACATACTACTGAAGGAGAAATAATATTTGATACTTTTGATGAATCACAGCATAGTGGAATTACTCCTTTTGTAGATACAAATGTTAAATCAAATTCTAGAGATGTTATAGATTTAATGGAATTTTTAAACAATAAAAATAAAATTGAACAAGATATTTTCAATACACCTTTAGATAAATTAAAAGATTTTCATGCAGCTATGGGAAAAGTAATAGATTATAGAATTAGAACTGAAGATCCAATTTTAGTAAGAAAAAATAAAGATGAATCTAAAGTTGCTTAATAAAATATTTTATGTTAGAATATAATTATAAATTATAGAAGAGGACACAATTATTAATAAATATTTTTAAGAGAGTTAGTGGATGGTGAAAACTAATATTATATATTAATAATTACTACCTTGGAGAGAGGTTAATAACCTACGTAAGGCGCGTTAAAGCTATTAAAGGTAAATAATGGATGGTACCGTGTTTAAAGCACTCCTTGAAAAGGGTGCTTTTTGTTTATAAAAAGGAGATATAAGATGTATGAAAATAAATTAAAGGAATTAAAAAGGGAATTAAGAACGATATTATTTGCTTTGGAAGTCAATAAAAGTACGAAAAAAGAAATAACAGATTTTAAAAATAGAAGAAAAGAAATTGAATTAGAAATAAAACAAATATTATATAATCAATTATTAGAAGAGAAGGAAGGAAGAAAAATATGATTAATATAAAAGAAGATAAAGAATTAAATGTTTTAAATCATTCATGTGCCCATTTAATGGCTCACGCAATAAAAAATTTATATCCAGATTCAAAATTTTGGGTAGGACCTGTAATATCAGATGGTTTTTATTATGATATTGATTTAGAAGTGCCAATAAAAGAAGAAGAATTAGAAAAAATAGAAAAAGAAATGAAAAGAATTTCTAAAGATAATAAGAAAATCATAAGAATTGAATTAAGCAAAGAAGAAGCATTGGAACTGTTTAAAGCTGATCCATATAAAATTGAACTGATAAATAATATGGAAGAAGAGATTTTAATAACTGCATATAAACAGGATGATTTTATAGATCTATGTAAAGGTCCTCATGTAGAATTCACTAAAGATATTAAATATTTTAAACTATTGAAAGTTTCCGGAGCATATTTTAAAGGTGATGCTAAAAATAAGATGCTACAAAGAATTTATGGAATATGTTTTAAGACAGAGGAAGAACTGAATGATTATTTAAACTTTTTGGAGGAAGCTAAAAAAAGGGATCATAGAAAACTAGGCAAGGACATGGATTTATTTTGTTTCTCAGATTTAGTTGGTCCAGGCTTACCATTATTTACTCCTAAAGGAACAATTGTGAAAGAAGAACTTCAAAGAGCAGTAGAAAAAATATGTAGAAGTTATGGCTTTCAAAAAGTAAGTACTCCTCACTTGGCAAATATTAAACTATATGAGATATCTGGACATGCTCAAAAGTTTTCTGAAGAGTTATTTCATGTTACTTCAGAGAAAGGTCATAATATGGTTATGAAACCAGTTCAATGTCCTCATCAAACTCAAATATATGCATCTAAAATAAGATCATATAAAGATTTACCAATCAGATATATGGAAAGTGAAAAACAATATAGAGCGGAAATGCCTGGAGCTGTAAGCGGACTTTCAAGAGTATATGCAATTACATGTGAAGATGGACATTCTTTCTGCACTGTTGAACAGGTAAAGCAGGAAGTCATCAATATGGTTAACATAATAAAAGATTTTTATTCTGGTCTTGGATTATGGGGCAATCAATGGGTATCTTTATCATTAAGAGATTATTCTCATCCAGAAAAATATATTGGTGATCAAGCAGATTGGGATACTTGTGAAAAGATGCTGGAAGAAGTGTCAAATGAATTAGGATTAAACGCTATTAAATGTGAAGGAGAAGCTGCTTTATATGGTCCTAAGCTTGATTTCATGTTTAAGGATGTTATGGGTAGAGAATTTCAAATACCTACTGTTCAGTTGGATTTTGCGACTCCAAAGAGATTTAATCTAACATATATAAATAAAAATGGAGAAAAAGAAAATCCTGTAATGGTTCACAGAGCTATTTTAGGCTCATATGAAAGATTCTTTGTATTAATTCTTGAACACTTTGCAGGAAATCTACCATTATGGCTGTCTCCTACACAAGTTAACATCTTACCAGTAAATAATGAATATCATTTAGAATATTCAAATAAGATAAAAGAAATTCTATTAAATAATGATATCAGAGTAGAGTTGGATGACAGAAATGAAAAACTTGGATATAAGATTAGAGAAAGTCAGACAATGAAAATCCCATACACTTTAATTATTGGAGACAAGGAAGTTAATTCAAATACAATCAGTTATAGAAAATACAGCAGTGAGGAAACAGTTAATCTATCAATAGAAGAATTAATAAATCAATTAAAAGATGAAATTAATAATAAAAAAATCAATAAATAATATTTTTCATCTAAAGGATTTTCTAGAAAAAGAATAAAATAAAAAGATATTTGAATAAAAAATGTTATTTTTACTCTATATATTTATAGAGCTTTTGATAAATAGAAAAAGTAAGTGTCCGAAAAGGGCATAAAAAAAGACACATAGAAT
>CAZKSN010000007.1:0-24327 GCA_964555585.1 uncultured Muribaculaceae bacterium
AAATTATTCCTCACGTTTTGTAGTCTCTTTGTATTTTATGGCAGGACTTATAGGTATTTTTATAATATTTAAATTGCATTGTTCAATTACGCTCTGCATAAAGAATCTTATAAATATTTCAACATTATTTGCAGATTCATTAAATGATGAATAATATGTTGTCTTATACTTGTTTAAGGCTTCTGAAATAAACAGTATTGGTTTTTCAGCCTTATATTTTGTAAATAAAGCACTTATTAAACTTCTTCCGATAATACCATTGCCAATCATATAGGGATGAATTGATTCAAACTGATAATGAATCAATGCCAGCTTTATGAAAGGCTCATCCTGCAGCGATTCATTCAAATATTCCAGTAAATTTTTCATTAAGCCAGTCAATTCATTATATTTAGGAGGCACATATATGATACTTTTTCCTACCAATCCTGTCTTAGTTATATAATTCTGCTTTCTTCTCACTGCTCCAACTTTAACTTTTAATCCCCTTATGCCATTAAATAAAAGTTTATGAAAATGGTTAAATACCTGAATATCAAATTTATCTTTGCTCTTTGCTTCAATTAAGACACTGTTGTATAGTTTCATAATATTTTTTAATTTTTTAATTTTTTTGGTTTCTTTTACATAATTTATAAATAATATGTCATCCACTGTATATTCTTCTTCATCAACTGTCAAGGTTGAAATACATTCTTTAAGTAAAAATAAATTCAGTAATATTTTAAAATCATACTTGTAGGTTTTTAAAACACTTTTGTATTCTCCTAATTTTTCATATGTCTGACCCAGTAATTTCAAGAGTTCAGCATTCAATTCATATTTTAACGGAAATTTATTCATAACTCACCTCTAATATAAAAATTATACAACAAAAAACAAACAAAATATACATGTTTTATTTTTTTTATGTATAAAAAGTCTGTTTTATGATATTAAATCAATTCTTTTTTATCATAGTATTTGTAGGAAAAGATTGTAAATACCAGTGAGCAGACAGTTACTATCAGTATATTGATTAGATCTATTTTATTTTCTGTTAAAATACTTCTGGCATTTATATAATAAAAGGGAGATAAATACTTTAGGAAAGCGATTTTGTCACTCATAGTGCTCAGAATGTTAAGCAGGTAAAATCCAAACAAGATTCCTAAACTGACTCCCATGCTTTTTCTTGTCTTGGTAAATAGCATTGATATGGAAAAAGTAAAAATAAAGAAAAATAAATGTAAAAATATAGGAAGCAGAGAGATTAATGCCCAGTCTTTTAAATTAAAATCATTGCTTGCCATTAAACCAACAAAAGTAATGAATGATATTACTACATTAAATATAAGAACATATGAAATACCAGTCAGCAGCTTATTGGTTATTATACTGCTTCTTGTTATCGGTTTGCTGTATAAAAATTCTATGGTCCCGTCATTTTCTTCCTTCAGCAGTATGCTGGATCCCATTATCGCAAAGTATGCCCCGCCTATCAATGTAAGCATCATGAAGCCTTCTGTAGAAATCCATCCAAAAACAGTACCTATTCCCACGACATCCATATTGAACATTTCCAGCATCTCTTTCGGCATGGTACTTAATAGTTCCTCCATTTGTATGGAGTTTTCTGCAATGCTGGGATAAATGGCAAATACAAGGACAAACATAAACACTATAATTGATATCCATATAATGAATGATTTTAGATTATTCTTAAACTCTTTCTTAAACATTTCTAATCCTCCTCATAATAATGAAAGAATACATCTTCAAGTGAAGGTTCTTCTATGGTTAAACTCTCAATATTTATTCTGCCTAAATAGGCAATTAAATTATTAACATCACCCTTGTATATAAACTTAATATAATTTTCCTTTTTTTCTTTAATATCTATTTCCTTTGACAATCTGAATTTATTGACGTCACTGCTTATAATGGTGACAATGTTTATATCTTTTTCAGACAATTTGGATACATTGCTTAAAGTAATCAGCCTACCATTTTTAATGATACCGACATTATCACATACTTTTTTCACTTCACTTAAATTATGTGAAGAGAAAAATATGGTTGTGCCTTTGCTTTTCTCTTCTCTTAGTAATTCAAAAAAGGCTTCTTGCTTTAAAGGATCAAGTCCACTGGTTGGTTCATCAAGTATTAGAATTTTCGGCTCATGCATTAAGGCTATGACAATGCCAACTTTTTTCAAATTTCCAAAAGAAAGCTCCTCAATTTTTTTATGTAAATCCACATCCAGCACTTTTACCAGATATTTTATTCTTTTAGACAGATCAGCTTTATAGAAACTGGCTGAATAGTCCAGCATTTCTCTTACAGTATATTCTCCATATAAATTTACCTCACTTGGCAAATATCCCACTATTTCCTTATATGCCTCTGAATTATCTGTTATTTCTTCACCATCTATATATATCTGACCTTTTGTTGTATTCACAAGTTTTAAAATACATCTTATCGTTGTACTTTTACCTGCTCCGTTAGGTCCGATAAAACCAAATATTTCTCCCTTATTTACTTCCAAAGATAAATTATTCACAGCCAGTACATCACCATAATATTTTGTTAAATTACTTATTTTTATCATAACTACCTCTAGAATAATTATATCATCAATAAATATTTAATAGAATAATATTTTACAAAATTAAGCTTATTGATTATAATAATAAATTGTTAAAGGAGTTTTTTTATGATAGAGGAATTAAGATTAAAATGTGTAAGTCTTTTAGAAATAGTAAAAATTTTAGAATTAAAGAGAGAAAATTTAAAAAAAGCCTGTGGGGTGCTGTATCACAGACAGAATAAAGCGGAGGCTAAGGTAATAAATGTGGAATGTTTACTGGAGGAAGCACCAAATGATGAAAAATTAAAGATGAAATTATTTGACGCTCAAGAAAGTTATGAAATTAAAGAAAGTAAATATTTTCATAAATGTTTTCAAATAGAAGAAATTGACAGAAGAATATGCGAAATATCAAAAAGAGTACATATATTAATGACTCACAAGGATTTAATGGAACCACTAAGTAGATGTTATCATCCAATTTGTTATCATAAAAGATTTTATAAAGGAAATAAACCAACAGTTAATCTATCCCTTGAAAATGCAAACTATAGCGAAGATATATGCATAGAATGCGGGAAAAATTTAGGACAGCATAAAGAAAAAAATCAAAATAATAATCCAAATTGGTATAAACCTAATTATGAAGTAATTTTTTATAATAATGGTAAATCTCTTGAAGAAGTTCAAAAATATTATAGAGATATATGTTTACTATATCCCGAAGAAGAAGTAATAAAAAGAGTTAAAGAAAAATTTAACAATTAATTTATTTTAATGTTAATTGTTCAGTTTTAAATATAATTACATCATCAAGCTCTTCCAACTTTAATTTATGTCTTTCTGCAATAAAATTCATAACATCAAATAGTTTTATATCAGATTTACCAATTAATTTTTGAAACATTAATTCAAAATATTTTCCAATAATAATATTAATTTTATTAAACTCTTTTTCTATTAATTCATAATATTTAGTTACATCTTTTACATAACTATTTTTAAAATATGATTCATTTTGTTTTAAATATTCAATTATGTTATCCAATTCACTGGTATCTAATTTTGTTCCTAGTACTTTTTCTATGTTTTTTATAAAATAATTTATTTTATCTTCAATAACCTTACTTTGATGACTATTAATCATGTAATTTAATTGAGATAAATTTAAATTCATAAATTCTTTCGATAATACAATATTATTTATTTTTTCTAAAGGAATTGAATCTTTTACAAATCTTTCATCAGGTAAAATATTTGCTTTTAAAGGTTCTTTTTTATCATAATTAATATATTCTGACATAGTTAAATCTTTAACAGGAATTCCATCAATTACGTCTATATCTGTAATACAAAATGAAATTGAATTTCTAATAAAATCATTTATTGCAGACTTTTTACCATAATATTCATCTCCATAACAAGCAACACAAATATAATTTCCAAAATTATTTCCATTAAAATTTACACTAGAATTTATTTGCTTTTGTTCCATCATATTTTTAGATAATATTCCATATTCTAATATACTATCTAATTTATAAAAATCAAATCCTATTCCATGAAAAAATAAATCTTTACCTATTTGATCTTCTAATTCTTTATAAATATCTTTATTTTCTAATAAATTTAATTGAGATAAATATAGTTCATTTAATTGATGAGCAACTTTTATTAACGAAAAAGCTTCAGGAATTTTAAAATAACTTGGATCTAAATCCGTTTTTTTCTTACCCATAGTTAATCTTACTCTATCTAATGCATCTGATGCTTTAAATGTGTAAGAAAGAATTTCTGCTCTCTCTTTATCTTCTATTTCATAATTTTCCATTAATACTTCAAATACACTATCTTTTGTAGAATGAAAATCTATAATAAATTTTAATAGATTAAGATTTTCTTTATTTTCATAAATTTTTTTATTTTTTACTATTTTTTCTATTTTATTTGCTGCGCCTAAACCATGAATATCATCTTCATAATCATTAATTCTTGCAATGTCATGATATTTAGCAGCATCCATTAGTATTTCTAAATCTTCACTACTTAAATTTTTTAATTTAGCTAAAATATAAGTAAAAAATATTACTCTTTCATTGTGCATATAACCATGTGTAAAACTTGAATATAATATACTTTTATCCATTTTATCTACTATTGATTTAATATCATCTACTAAACCAAGTTCATTTAAATACAAAATCAACTCTTTCAAATCATATTGATTATATAATGATAAAAAATTACCGTAGCAATTATTTTTTATTTTCTTATTATAATCTCTACAATAATCTCCATAATTAAATTCAGTTGCCAAAACATTTGAAAGTAAATTCATAATAAATTATTCTTCCTCAATTACTCTATCAGTAATAAATTTATAAAGTTTATAAACTTCTTCTAAACTTATTGTTCTAAATAACTTTATTCTCATAGTATGAGAACTATCTGTTATTAATTCTATTACACTACTCATACTATTTATATTTAAAATATAAGATGATATTGAAGCATATTCTACTACATAAATACTTCTATTAAAACCATTTATACCTTTCTTATCAACAAGTACAATTCTTTTATTTGTAAATATAGCGACATCTCTTTGAGATTTTAGACAAATAACTACTTTCTCATCTTTATTTACAAATCTTATAATATCATCATTAACTTCTTCAGGTTTCACTACTGATAAAAAATTAAAAAATGATGATAATGGTTTAAATTTAATAAATGACATATTTTCACTTCCTATTATATTTTAATTATAACAATATCATTGAAATTATACAATTAATTTAAATTAATTTTACAAATAAAAAAAGAGCTATAAGCTCTTTTTATTAAATATCATAATCTGATAATTCTATTTTAATTAAATATTTATTTCCAGCATTATCTTCAAAATAAACATTTGCTTTTGAGCCATTTATATCATTAAGATCTAAATTAACTGTACTTGGAGAATAACTTGATGAACTAAAATCAATGAAGTTTTCAAAATTTAAATAATCAGCATTTGAATATCTAATTGAACTATTACTAGTATTAATTGGAGTAATTCTATTTCCATTTGTTAAAGTAATTTTTAGATGTCTAAAATGATCATTAAATTTTTCACTTATTTCTACTCTTACATTATTTTTTGTGTTACTAAAGTTTGCATATTTATTAGTTGCTTCAAATAAGTAAGTTTGATATACAACAAAATTTACATTCTTATAATCATAAATATGAGGTCCCACTTTTGAAGATAATATATTTCCAGCATTATCCATTGCTTTTACTTTTAATATTTGAGTTCCAGATAAATTTGAGAAATCAAATCCTGTTGAAACGTAGTTACATATTCCAGCATTTTCTTTACAATAACTTACTGTATTAACTCCTGAAAGTGAATCTTTAACAAAATTTTTCATCTCATCAGATGTATATAATCTTTTTTCTACTCTTATTGTATCACTTATAGTAGGAGCTGTTTTATCTATTTTTATAGTTACAGAACAAGTAGTAGTGTTTATTAATGGAGAATTATCTCTAACTAATATATCAATAGTTCTTATTCCTTCATTATAATAATCTCTAGAATCAACCGCTGTCCAATCATCAAAAGTTCCATCACCAAATCCAAAACTATAAGGTAATGAATTTAAAGCATAATTATCACTAGCTTTTACTTTTAAAGTATAATGATCATTTGACCATTCACTGTTTGGAGTTTTTTCTATTTCACAAGTAGGCCCTTGAGTATCAATAATATTGAACGCTACTGCTAAAGATGTTTCATTTCCTGCATTATCTTTAACAACATAGTTTACAATAGTTTCACCTAAAGAACTAAATGTATAATCTCCAGTTTCACTATTATAAGTGATAGTTCCTGTTGCAACTCCAGATTCTAAATCTTCTGTAGTTATATATGCTAACATTTCTTCACGAATATAAGTACCTGCTTGAACTGATTCTTTTACATTAGGTCCTACTGTTGGATCTTGTCTATCAATTTTAACATTTACTTCTTGTTTATCTGATTCAAGTTTAGAAGCATCTCTAACTACTACTTCAAATGTTTCAGTTGCATCAAATACTTTTGAATTAGTTGTATCCCATGTATTTCCTCCATCAAAAGAGTATTCAGATACTTCGTCATTATCAGTAGCATTGATTGTTACTGTAACATCAGTATTTGCCCATTCAGTTGAAGGTGTTTTATCTACACTAGTAATTACTGGTTTTTCTTCATCAACAACCATTACTTCTATAACTTTTTCTAATGCATCTACTCCATTAGCACTTGCATTAAATCTTACATAGTAAGGCCCTCCTACTGTATTTGGATCAACATTACTACTTGTAGCAGCCATTATAGTTGATGGTTTACTCATATCACTACTAAATCCAGCTTGTTGTTCTACATAAGTTGTACCAAATACATGATTTAACTTAGTAGCAAGTACTGTAATAACTGGTCTAACATACACAGTTCTAGTTACAATAGTAGCTTTATTTCCTGCAGCATCTGTAGCACTATAAGTCAAAGTATAAACTCCAGCAATAGTGTTATCTACATTACCTGATATAGAAGCATTCTTATCGTCATCTCTATTATCAGTTACTTTAGCACCTAATTCTACATAAGTTGTACCTAAGTCAATATAAAGTTCTGAACTTCCATTAAGTATAATCACTGGAGCTGTTTTATCAGCAGAAACTTTAGTTACTGTACTAGTATTTTCTTCTTCTGTTTCTTCTTCTGTTACCTCCTCTTCATCATTTTCTTCATCATCTTCATCTTCGATGATTGTCTGATTATCATCATCTTTATCTTTATTTTCATTACTTGTGTTAGCAAATGTGAAAATTCCTAAAAATACGATAATGATAGCAATTATTATTGCAATAATCTTTTTGTTTGTCATTTTTTTCTCCTTTCTTTTAATAAAGTATATCTTTTACATCAAAAAAAGATGTATAGATTTGAAAAGATACATACATCGAATAAATTAAATAAATATATCTTCCAAAACCCTATGATATACAAAATTAAATTTTATAAGTTTTATGTTAACATAAAAATTATTTATTGTACAATGATTTTTTAATTTTTTTTATTTATTTATTCCAAAATCACTAATTGGCCATATTGTTAATATAGGTCTTCCAATTATTTCATCTTTATTTATTGGTCCAAAAAATCTACTATCTTCTGAAACATTTCTATTATCACCTATAACAAAAAAACTATTTTGAGGCACAATTATTTCAAAATTTTCAACTTCTCCTATATGATCAAATTCTTCCTTAACCATATAATCATTTACAAATAGCATATTGTTAATGTATTTAATCTTTTCACCTGGCAGCCCAATAATTCTTTTTATAATGAAACTTGGGCTATCATATTTTATTACAACTATATCAAATCTGTGCAAAGTATTAAATCTACTGGTTAATTGTTCAACCATTAAAAAGTTTCCATCTGTTAATGTCGGAACCATTGAATCCCCCACTACAACAGCTGAGGTTAAAACATATATTCTGATTAATATAATTATTCCGATAATAACTATATATTTAAAGACATCCTTTATAAATTCAACTATTATTACCATATTCTCACCAATTTTATTATTTATTTTTATTATATCATGATTATGTGAAAATAATAATTTATATTGAAGAATAAATGTAAAAAGTGTATACTTATCTTATAAAAATTAAAAATAAGGAGTAACATATGGCAAAAACAAAAAAAGAATTGGTAAAGATGATTGTAAACAAGGAACTGGAGGAAGATGATCATGATTTCTTGATAGATCTGTTGGTAGAAAATCCTATTTCAAGAAATGTTGATAAGGAACTTGAAGAAGATTCAAAAATAGGAGCAAGATTATCTGATAAAATATCTGAAGTTGCAGGTAGCTGGGGATTTATTATCATATTCATACTCTTAATAATAGCTTGGATGATAATAAATGTAATAGTGCTGAAGGAAGGATTTGATCCATATCCGTTTATCTTATTGAATTTATTTCTATCATGTGTAGCTGCCTTACAGGCACCAATAATTATGATGAGTCAAAACAGACAGGATGAAAAAGATCGTTTAAGAAGTGAAAATGATTATAAAGTTGATACTAAATCAGAACTTATACTTGAGGATCTACATGAAAAAATAGTAATTTTAATAAAAAATCAAAAAGAACTTTTAAAACAGATTGAAGAATTAAAGGAAAAAAAGATTAAATAATTTAATCTTTTTTTATTCTTTTATTTTACTGAAATCAACAATATACTTCTTATTAGACATATATAAATATAATTTTTTTGATTCAAAAATTATTGTGCATAAATCTTCCTGATTACTTTCCATATCATAGAAATTAGAGACTCCATATGCGGATTTGGGATCAATTTTATAAATACCTTCAATTAAAACGTTATTAAATGTAAATGTAATCATGTCATAAAAATAAATACATCCTTTTTTATACTTCTTTATCTGATTGATTTTATTTGAATTTAATTTTGTACTGAAGTAGAATTTTTTTAATCCATCCTTTTTCATTAATTTTAATGCATATATATTAGGAAATCTTTTTTTACTGATTGTACCAATCACAGCAAAATCGTTGTTAGATATGATTTTCTCAGATATATCCAATATTTCTTTTTCAGTCACTTAATCACCTCTATTAACATATTTAAACAATACTGACGGTCTATGTCCTCCACCTGTTTTCATTTTATCTGTTTTAACTACCTTATCTGCAATTATTCTCCTGAAAGCCGGATCCAATAATTTTTTACCTAGTATTATTTCATATACCTGCTGCAGTTCTCCTAAGGTAAAATATTCAGGCATCATGTTAAATACAATATCAGTATATTCTATTTTATTTTTCAATCTTGTTATTCCGGTGGCTAAAACTAAAGCATGGTCAAAAGCAAGCTTTTCATTTTTTACAACCTTATATTCAAAATTATTTGTATTTTTCTGCTTTAATATTTTTTCAACAACAAAATCAATAGTTTCAATACCATTATCCAAGGATATAAACATGGTTTTATTATCTTCTAAAACCTTTATATTATACCAGGAAGCATTCTCCGACAACTGATCTTTAAGATTATTTTTATCAATCAGTGCCATATATGAAGTTGATATTATTCTCATTCTCGGATCTCTTTTCGGATCTCCGAATGTCCATAACTGCTCCAAGTATATATCATGTAAATTTGTTTCATTTCTTAAAATTCTCTTGGCAGCAGCTTCAATTGTTTCTTCAATGCCGACAAAACCACCGGGTAGACACCATTTATTTTTAAAAGGAAAATTATCTCTTTTTATTAATAAAACACTGAAATATTTCTCATTTAATTTTCTATAATTCTTTTGTATCCCATCAGACACACTAAAAATTAAAATATCCGCTGTTAAAGATAATCTTTCAAATTCATTGGGATCATAATTTTTTAAAAATTCTTCTTCTGTTTCGTATTTCATTTTTTACCTCTATACTAATTATATCATATTTTTTCTATTACAATAATACAAGTGCTGTCCGGAAGACTTACTGACTTATAATTTTCATCATAAAACTCTATTTTTTCAAATAAATGTTCTTCATAGCCATCCTGTAGAAAGTGAATGCATTCTACAATTTTGCATTTATTATTAAATATTTCCTTGATAAAATTAACATATTGAGCTGGAGTAAAATAACCGAATTGCTCTTTAACTTCTAAACTATATGAATTTTCACCCCAAGTATAGGTATATAAAAACTCCATCGCATCATTTACTTTCATCATTACTTCAGCTTCTTTTAATTTTCTGTAGGTTACTTTTCTGCCTTCAAAGTCATTACAGTATCTATCCAATATTTTTATATCTTCCTTATCTTTAAATTTTATGATTCTATTTAATTCTTTATCTTCAGTCATTATTCCATCTCTTATAATGATTCTTCCTCCAGCTGGCAGTATTTCATAGGCTGCCAATAGAGCTTTCTTAATAGTATTATGATTGAATTTTTTACCTTCAAAAGGAATATAAGAATATAATTCATGAATTATAGATGAATAAATTATTGTATCTATTTTGCCCTTTTCAAAATAGTCTGGTAATTCCAGAGCATCTCCCTTTATTAAATTCCATTTTTTATTTTCCAATAATTTCTTTTTATTTAATTCTTCAATAACATTACTTGATATATCTATTCCATAAACATTTACAGCTTTTAATTTTTCCAGGATCAGATCCATCAATGCTCCTCCACCAGGTCCAATGTCAAGTATGTTCTTGCCTGTTATATAATCAAGAATTTTTGATTTTTGACTAAGAGACTCATTCATTGTTTTCAAATAATCTATTTCATTATAGAATCTATCATATTCATCTCTTCTGAAACTGAACAAATCATATAAAAGAAATACTGCCTTATTGAATATACTGTCTGTTCCATACGCAATTTCACAGAATTCTATTAATTTAGTGGCTGCAATTGAGAATTCAAAATTTATTAAAACAGTTTTATTCAGATAACTGAGTCTGATATTCAAATCCTTATTATAAATGTCATCTGATTTTATCTGTTCATAAGAAATGTTTTTTAAATAACTTTCAATTATTCTTTCTTTATATATGTTGACATTTTTAATTCCCTTGTAATCCAAATACATATTCTTCATAACATTCTCAAATGATAAATGAAAATATTTCTTTTCTTTTTTTAACTTAATGCCAATTATATACAAGATTTTTATTACTTCTTCAAATTGAAAGCTGTTTAAAGCTGAATCTAAAAACCACAGTTCCAAATTTTCAAATAAAAAACCAATAGTATTTTTAAAATCTTCATTTTTTACAAGTATTTCATTGAATATATTTTTTTCCTCTTCAGTAGTTTGTTTTCTTAATTTAGTAAATCTTTCAATAATATATTCATTATTATAATATTCCTCATAAAAAAATTCATTTTTTATAATTCTTTCAATTAACTTAGAAACTTTTCCTTCAACATTATTCCATAAATCCAATGAGATAGCTCCGATTATACACTTATTTAAAGTATAAAGTACTTTTTGAAGCAATTCTTCAGCTATTAATTTCTTTTCTATAAGATTATACAAATCCATATTCTTAATGAAATTTACTTCACCTTTTATATGCTGACCTATTAATCCATGAGTTCTTATCAATGTATAGATAATTTCATTTTTATTGCTTTCATAATATATTTGTGAAGAACCAATATTATGCACAAAAAGATCATAACCCTTATCTGTCCATTCTTTTCTTTCATTTTTTAAACCACATTTTGCAACATCCATCCATTTTAATGTTTCTTCAACATAAAAATTAGCAGTTTCATCCAACTTTTCCTCTTCAAGAATGAGTAAACTTTTTTTAACATAATTAAAGACACTTTTATTATTTAATTCAGAAAGAGCCTTAACATTTAAAATATTATAATTTTTTTCTCTGGTGGTATATAAATATTTTAACCACAAATCTTTTTCATCAATATCCTTGAAAGAATTTATTTTATTTATTTTTTTAATCGATTCCAACATATTTTACCTCACTTAATTTCACCACAATATTTTATATATTGTTTTTTCAAATTAGTTCTAGTAATAGTCTTTTTAATGCCATCCTTGCTTACCTGCTTGAATACTGCCAGCAGCATTTCATTTACTTTTTCATTAATGAATATTTTATCTTTTCTTTCCAGCCAATAATTATACTGAGTATCTCTTTTCCAATTCTTTCCGTTATATACAATTCCTGCCGCCAAGTTGTCACATATCATTTCAACCACATATTTATATGGAATAACGGGAGTCTTATCAGGAGTATAGTAATCATACCAGTATTCATGATGATGTTTATTTCTTCCTGTATGATTTAACCAGGCCTTTGAATAGCCATTAATCTTTTTACATAAAGCAATTGGACTTTTAACTCCCTGATAATACTTTACTCCTTCAAAGAACTCTATTGGTGAATATTTAGATAAATCATGAACCAAACCTCTCCAAAACAAGCCGCATCTGGAACAGAGATAAAAGACTATTAATCTGTGTTTAGTCACTGTACAAAAATGTTTTACAGCCTTTACTATCATTTCAGTTCCATCTTTCTGAAGAAATCTCCATAAATATGATTTCTTCTTAAATCTTTGACAAAAGTTGCTTTATGACTGTAATAATTTAAAACATATTTTCCGTTGTCATCAATGCTTGGGCAACTTATCAGTTCTTCTTTAAACCAGTTTTTATTTATTAAATAAGCTATAACACTTAAATCCCAAATTGTCTTGCTCATTCCAGGTTCTCTATTCTTACATTTTTCAAAAATATCACATAAGTATTTTCCAATTTCACCTTTATCAATTAAAAAATGCTCTATTTCATATATGGTGGTTACTAAATTAGAAGCCACATTTCTACACGGTATCACTGTTAATTTTACTCCTGAGGAAAATACTGTTCTTACCGCCTTTATATCCTGAGCAAAATTAAATTCATCATTTTCATCATACAAAAAGCTATTTCCACCTAACCAAATTATCTCTATATTACTGATTATTTCCGGATATTTCTGAATTGCCAAGGCAACATTTGTAATGGCACCAAGTGCCAAGATAAATATTTTATCATTTTTTAAGGCAGTTTCCTTAATGATTCTTACTGCATCAGTCTCCTCTTCATAGCCATTCTGCATATAGTCAACAGAACCTTTGTATACTATTTCTTTATTATCGTAATTCAGTAAATCCATTATTTTTAAAGTGGTATCATAACTAAGGTCAACTCCAGCTTCCACACTCAGTTTAGGCGCATATTTACTACCTTTAAAAGGCGCTATTGTAACGGCTTTTAAATCAATTGCAGCTAAAGATTTAATTAAATATGTTAAAGCATACTGATCATCAATTTCATTGAACATATCTGTATCCATTATTACTTTATATTTTTCATTCATAAAACTTCTCCATCTCTATTTCCCTATAAAAATTTTTCCACTTTTTTATTCTCTTTATATTTTCATTATAATATTTTTTATTAAACATAGAATCAAATATATAACATTTTATACCTGTATTTGACACTTTTTCACATATAGAATAAATATCATCAATATAAACATCAATGTTTTCCTCTTCACAAACCTTGACTTTATCTGAAGCCTGCACTATTAGTTTATCAAATAATATATTGTTTTTATTTAACCACTCAAGAGTGATTTCATATGGGTTAGAATAGTGATTTGTAGCTCTTGCAGATATTAACTTTATTGTATTTCCTTCATTTTTAAGTTTATTCATTAATTCAGTTATGCCTTTTTTAGGTTTCATTTTACCTGCAGCAAGCTGAACATACTTTCTTTCAAAATTAGTGGTCTCTTCCTCATTCCAGTCAAACATTCCCTTATAAATATATTTATCTTTATTTACAATACCGGTATTTCTTAACTTTTTATCATATTTAACAGCGTGCTTAATTAATTCCTTTGTAAAATCACTTATTGTATCATCTATATCAAAGCCAAAAATCATACATACCTCTCTTACTTTATTGAAAGAAACTTTTCATTTACTTTTTGCCAATAATTATATTTTTTAAATCTCATAAATTTTATTCTTTTCTTATCCACTTTAGTTTTTATAAATTTAACATTATTTAATATTTTATTTTCACCATCAACTGAAACAAGTAAATTGTTTTTACATTTATTTGGGACTATTTTAATACATGCTTTATCCGGAACTACAACAGAATTATTGAGTGTTCTGTATGATTTATTATTTAAAGGCGCCACTGGAGTAATCTGCAGTGTATGCAGAATATTATAAATAATACTTCCTCCAAAACTAAGATTATAGGCAGTGGATCCAACAGATGTTGAAATTAATATTCCATCTCCGGAATAATCCTCTAATAAATTGTTTCCAATTAGGATTTTTAAGAAGGCAGTATTTAAATCTTTATCTCTAATTACTATTTCATTTAAAGAATTAAATAAATATTTATTTTCATTTGTAACTATCACAGTCTCTTGAATACCAACTTCCTCTACTGAAAAATTATTTTCATTTAATGCTTTTATTAATTCGCTGATCTCATTAATTCTTACTTCCTGTAGAAAACCTAAAGTTCCAGAATTAATTCCAATATATAAAAGCTTACTGTTATAGTTCTCCTGCTTAACCAGTCTTAAAAAAGAGCCATCTCCACCGATTGCAACGGCTAAATCAGGATTCTTGTCAACAATTTCAAAATTATTCTTAACTAAAAGTTTTTCTAATTTAATATAAACATTACTAGACTTTTTATTTTCATTGCAGTAAATTTTAATTTTATTAATCTTTCTCATTCAATATCACTTCTCTTAAATCTTTTATTATTAAATCAACAACATATTTCTTGTTATCTTCTCTAGTTGTCTTATCTACATTGACAATACTATTATAATACTTGTTTTCTTTTGAGGAGTAAATACTGCAGAATACTTTATTGTCATCAACGGTTAAGTTGTTTTTATCTTTTTTCTTTAACTTACCCGTAATACCGATTCCATAATCGGAATTAGTATAAATTGAAATTGATCTAGCCATTGATTCTGCCACCTGCTCACTATATACAGAATATTTATTTATTAAGGATTCTTTAACCCCCATTTTAATTTTATATTCATTACTGTACGTAACTGCACCAAATTTAAAAACTTCAGAAGCACCTTCTATATTGGTTAAAGAGTTGGCTAAAAAACCTCCGGTGCATGATTCCATTGTTGAGACTGTTTTATGTCTTTTAATCAATAGTTCAATAATATTCTTCATTTTAAACCTCATATAAGTTTTTTTCTTTAATATAATTATATACTTTATCAGGCACTAAAGAAACAATTTCTTCTTTTTTTTCTATTTTTTCTCTAATGATAGTTGAAGATAGATAAAGTTCTTTTATTTTATCAAAAGAAATAAAATTAGCTTCATACTTTTTTAACAGCTCATTTGTTTTTATAATATTTTTTATATCATCATTGCTTCTTTTTATAACAATTATTTTATTTGTACTTATTAAATATTCAGAATTCTTCCATAAATCCAGTTCTTTTAAATTGTCACTTCCAATTATTAGATAAATTTCATTCTTTTCATATATATTTTTAAATTCATCCAAAGTTTCATAAGAATAATTTTGTCTTTCATTCCTTATATCAAAGTCAGAAACTTCCAGATAATTATAATCCTCTAGCATGAGTTTTAACATATTATATCTATCTGATGAAGAAACTAATTTTTTTTCATGAATTGGATTTAAAATATTTGGAACATAGATAACTTTATCCAGTATTTTATTTTTTACTAAAGAAACGCCTATACTTAAATGTGCATTCTGAGGAGGATTAAATGAGCCTCCAAGTATACCTATTTTCATTAATCATCACCTTCTAAATCTTCCAGCCAAAGAGAATAATCCGCATCACTTGGCATTCTTAAATCCCCTCTTGGAGATAGACTTATTGAACCTACCTTTGGTCCATCAGGAAGACAGCTTCTTTTAAACTGCTGTATAAAAAATCTTTTAATGAATACTTTCAACCAATATTTTATAGTTTCTTCATCATATTCCTTTTCAAATGTCTTTCTTGCTATCATTAATATTTTTGAAGGAGTTGCTCCATACCTTAGGAAATGATATAGAAAGAAATCATGAAGCATATAAGGTCCAACTGTCTCTTCTGTTTTTTGTTTAATGTTGCCTTTCTCATCTGGAGGCAACAATTCAGGACTGATTGGTGTATCCAGTATATCATAAATGATTTTTTTAGACTTGTTACTTTTTGAAGTATCCGCAACCCATTTAACCAGATATTTAACAAGAGTCTTAGGAATACTGACATTGACATTGTACATACTCATATGATCTCCATTGTAAGTACACCAGCCAAGCGCCAATTCTGATAAATCTCCTGTTCCGATAACCAAGGCATTTTCCTTGTTTGAAATATCCATTAGTATTTGGGTTCTTTCCCTCGCTTGAGAGTTTTCATAAACAACATCATGAACATCAATATCATGATTGATATCTTTAAAATGCTGAATGCAGGCTTCTTTTATACTTATTTCCTTTAAAGTTGCTCCATAAGATTTTATAAGATTAACTGCATTCTGATATGTTCTGTCAGTAGTTCCAAATCCAGGCATGGTAACTGCAATAATATTTTTATTGTCAATACCCAGCTTTTTATAGGCTTCTGTAATAACCAGAAATGCTAATGTTGAATCAAGTCCTCCAGATATCCCTATGACAGTCTTAAACATATTTGTATGTTTTATTCTTTTGGCTAAAGCACAGGATTGAATATTAAATATTTCACTGCATCTTTCATTTCTCTTTAATTCATTTGAAGGTACAAAGGGATATTTACTGTATTCTTTGATTGTAAGTAAATTCCTGTCTTTTATATTTATTTCTATTTTACGAATCTCATTATCACTTATTATTTCCATATAACTCTTATTTTTTATTCTGTCATTCATTAATCTCTTTACATCAATATCACTTATTATAAGGTTACTGTTAAAATCAAATCTTTTACTTTCCTCTAAAATTATACCATTTTCAGTTATTAGAGAATGACCGGAAAATACCAGATCTGTAGTTGATTCGTTTACACCTGCAGAAGAATATATATAAGCCGCTATGCATCTTGCGGATTGTGAAGCTACCAATGTTCTTCTATATTCATATTTACCTATAATTTCATTACTTGCTGATAAATTAAATAATATAGTGGCTCCGTTTAAAGCATATCTGTTACTTGGCGGATACAAGGTCCATAAATCCTCACATACCTCAACTCCAAAACAGATATCACTGCTTTCTTTATCTTCAAATATTAAATCTGTTCCGAAAGGTACTTTCTGATTTAATATTTCCACTTCTCTGCTGATTAATTTTTCACTTGAAGAAAACCATCTTTTTTCATAAAATTCATTATAATTGGGAATATATGTTTTAGGAACAATTCCTAAAATAATTCCTTTATGGATTATAACTGCTGTATTAAACAGCTGATTATCTATCTGTAAAGGCATACCAACTATAGATATTATTTCCAGATTTTTCGTTTTTTTAAGTATATACTCCAATCCATTAATTGATTTTTTTAATAATAGCTCCTGATTAAATAAATCCGCACATGTATATCCGCTTATTGAAAGTTCTGGGAAAGTAATTATATTTACACCTGAACTGTCTGCTTTTTTTATTTGATTTACAATTTTATTTACATTAAATTTTACATTAGCAACTCTCAATTCCGGAACTGAAGCTCCAACTCTAACATATCCTTCCTTCTTCATCTATTTACCTTCTTTCAAATATTTTTTTGATTTTTCCAAAGTAAGCATCGTATTGGCATCATTTATATATCCCATTTCCATTAATTCAAATGCTTCTTCATATTTACATTTATATAACTTTATTATTTCATCTTTATCTAACTCCTGATCAAATAATTTTTCGCAGTCCAACGCTATAAAAGCTTCATTTAATGCAGAAGAACAGCCTGTATCCTGATAAAATTCTCCTATTTTAATAATTTTTTTTGGAACATATCCAGTTTCCTCTCTTAATTCTCTGTATACTGCATTATCCGAAAATTCTCCTTTTTCAACATATCCCGCCGGCAATTCTACTCCAACTGAAAATCTTGTAAATACTCTGGGTTGAATAGTCAGTATAATATCTCCTTCAGTAGTTACAGGAAGAACTATGACTGCACTTCCATCCTTTTTATTTTTCAACAGTTTCTCTCTGGTTATAGTTCTTCCATTGTTAAGAATAAATTTTAAACTTTTTATACTTAAAAAATTATTTTCATTATTTGTATTAATAATCTTAACTGTTTTGAATTCTTCAAGTATTTCTTTAAGTTCTTTTATTTTGCTATTTTTCATTATAACTCCATTTACTTAGTTCTTACTAACTTTTGAGTTTCTTCAATTATATTATTTTTAAAATTAATATAATTTTCAGTTGTTCCTACAAAATATTGATCAGGTAATTCAGTTTTCTTTACTTTATAATCTATAGTTGTCATTTGATCATCACAATATTTCTGTTTTTTCAATATTTCCGGATCGTAATATACAAGTTCTCCATTTATAAATATTGGCTTTTGTAATTCTAATAATTCAAAATTATTCAATATACTGGTTTTTAAATTATTTCTTGGATCTATAACCATTAACTCTGCTTTCCTTATTTCTTCATTATATCCTGTAATAACGTCTGCTATTGCCAATCCAGAGTTTTTATCATAAGCTCGGTATAAATTTTTATAACCTGGATTTGTTATTTTTATAACATCATTGCTTAACTTGATTTTTGGAACTAAAATCCCATTTTCAGTTAAAGCAACTTCCTTATAAACACAGCCCATTCTGCCATTGGGTTTTGAAATGTTATCTCCAACACCTAAACTTGTAAAGCTTGCCTTTTGTTCAACTAATTTTTCAATTGACTCCGCTGTCAAACCGTTGCTTAAACATATTCCAGCATCATATAATCCTGCTTCATCAAGCATTTTTCTGGCTTCTTTTGATAAATATGCCAAATCTCCTGAATCAATTCTTATTCCTTTTAATCTATATCCATTGGGAAGTAAATATTCTTTTGCAACTCTTATGGCATTGGGCACTCCACTTTTTAAAGTATCTATTGTATCAACTAACAAAAAGCAGTCTTTTGGATAAGTCTTTGCATAAGCTAGGAAAGATTCATATTCTGAATCATATGATTCAATCCAGCTGTGTGCCTGAGTTCCCATTGCGGTTATATTCAACATATACGCAGCTAAAACATTTGAGGTTCCAATACAGCCGGCCATTATTCCATATATAGCTGAATCTATTGCCGCTTCACAGCCGTCAGCTCTTCTTGAACCAAATTCCATTACTCCAACACCTTTTGGTGTTGCTTCAATTATTCTTCTAGCTCCGGTGGCATGTTCCTTGGCTCCGTTTACAATGCTTAATAACGCTGTTTCTATGATTTGTGCTTCTATTATAGGTGCTTTAACAGTCATTAAGGGTTCATTCGGAAATACAGGAGTACCATCAGGAATTGCATAAATGTTTCCAGTAAACTTAAACTTTTTTAAATAATTTATAAATTCATTACTGTAACCTTTTCTTTTAAAATAATCCAATTCTCTCTCTCCAAATTTTAAATTCTGAATATATGGGATTACTTTATCTATTCCGGCCATTATTGAGTATGCTCCTCCATTTGGTATTGTTCTGAAGAATAAATCAAATACCGCCTCCTGAGCCTGTTTATTATTATTTAAATATCCGTTAGACATTGTAAATTCATATTCATCAGATAATAATGTGTAATTTCTTGGCAATCTTTCATATCCATTATATATTTTCATAAATCCTCCCTTATTTCTGCAAACTCAGTTTGCCTTCAGCTTCTAAATTATTTACTATAGCAATTCCTGCCTGTCTCATTAATTTATAGGCCATTTCACTATATTCTTCACGATTATGCCAAGGTGCATCATATGTTTCTACAACTTCTGTAGGAACAACCACTTCAATGTCTCTATTGCCTTGATCAAAATATTTTTTTACTGGTATGGCTGCTTCAAGAATGCATATGTCTGTAACTCCTCCGGCAATAAACACTTTCTTTAAATTGATCAATTCATCTAAATAATTTATTAATCCAGGTGCAAATATTGCCATAGTACAATTTTTTTCAAACACTTTATATTTTTCTACTAGCCAATTTAATTCCGGAACAATTAATGCTTCAGTTGTTCCTTTTACACAGTGAGATGGATAGGTTTTAAATTCTTGACTGTTTTCTTTGTGAGCTTCATTTACTAAAATAATATCCTTATCAGTCTTATCATCAAATTTTTTAGCAAACTCAGCAACTCTTGGAATCATCTTTTCCATGTACTCATTTTTAAAGACACCTTCTCTTGTAAAACCATTGTTTACATCAATAATCATTAATAATTCTTTTATTTCCTTCAAATTTTTTATTTTCATATAAATTCCTTCTTTCTAATTTTTTTATTCTCTTCTTCTAGATCTTGCATATCCAGCAACTCTCATATCTTTATTTAAAGAATCAACTGGCAGGTAGATAGTATTTTTACACACTGGACATACAACATTGTAATAATCTCCATCTCTAAAATCACTTTTTACTTTTCCTAAATCATCAGGTGTTATTTCCAATACCGAACCACACCAGTTACATGTAATTTTTTGAGAAGCATTATTATCCTCTATTGCATTCAAGATTACTTTCATATTTAACATCTCCTTCTTTTTAATATTTTGATAATAACATGTTCTAAAAAAATATTATTAATCTTTGACAGAATATCTCATCTGTTATTAACATTATATTAAAAACATTTTAATTTGTCAATATGTTTTTAACATTTTATTAAAAAGATTTTAAAATATTACATATTTTTTTATTATTTTTAATCTTTTTGGCATATTAAATATTCATAATATCTAATAAATCATATTTTATATTAGAGGTGAAATTATGAATAGTTGTTGCAGTTGCTGTCGATGCTGTTGCTGTCGATGCTGTTGCGGTTAATATATAAAATAATCACTCAACAATGAGTGATTATTTATTTTTACTTCTTTTTTTTATAGAACATTTTTCACATCTAAATTCAGGCTTTTTATCATTTATTCTATCATATTTTTTATCTTTTATCAGCCTATATCCCCTACATAATTTTCCACAGTCATGACATATGATATTTTCTTTTACTTCCCAAAGAGGATTTAAAAAATTCGTCTTGAATATTATCCTGTCAATCCAAAAAAATAATAAAGCGCCTATTAGATTAGCTATAATTGTTGCAATCCATTTGTTTTGTTTTGCAAGTATTATTAAAACTACTGCTAAAATTGGTGTAGATAACTGCCATCTTATTATATAAAATATATATTTTTTAAAAATTTCCTTCATTAAATTCTCCTGCAATAAAGACAACTACATAATTACTTAATTATTCTATCTCCGCAATGATTACTACATAATTTTTTCCATACTTTTTAGCACACTTCGGACAAGTGGTATACCACATATACCATTTTTTTATTTTATAATTTTTATTCATTGCTTCTTTTTCAAAATCTTTACACCAGATTCCAGTATCTTTAAAATTTCCTTCACAAACTTTACTATAAAATTTACCACTTATTTTTACATTTTCTGCTTCCTGAATATCTTTGTCAACAGCTAAATAAAGATCCATATTCCATTTTGAAGTATGATCTGATAAGCATAAATAATCCTGAATATTTGCTTTTGAAGTTTCTGTTAATTTTTGAAGTTTCGCCATAGTTTTTCCAAAGCCTATAGGCATAAACATAAAAGTTTTCACTTTCGCCTTAATAAATCTTTTTTCATTCCATTCAAATACCTTATCATCCCATTTCTCTACATCAATTTTAGGACAACATTCATCTTTCATTACTATCACTCCTATAGTACAATTATATAACAAATTTAGAAAAAAAAGAAAATAATATTTATTTTCTTTTTAAACTTTATCAAATTGTGAATTATAAAGTTCTGCATAGAATCCATTCTTTTTCATTAATTCCTTATGATTCCCCTGTTCAATTATATCTCCATCATTAATAACAAGAATAATATCTGCATTTTTAATTGTAGAAAGTCTATGTGCAATCACAAATGTAGTTCTACCTTTTATTAATTCATCCATGGCATTTTGAATCAGTATTTCTGTTCTTGTATCAACAGAGGAGGTTGCCTCATCAAGAATTAATACCTTTGGATTGGCAAGTATAGCTCTTGCAATTGTTAGAAGTTGTTTTTCTCCCTGTGATATATTAGATGTTTCTTCATTCAATTCCATATTGTATCCATTAGGCAAAGTTTTTATAAAGTGATGTATTCTTGCAGTTTTAGCTGCCTTAATTACATCATCATCTGATGCATCAAGCCTTCCATATCTCAAATTTTCCATTACTGTTCCGTTAAACAGCCAGGTATCCTGTAAAACCATTCCGAATATTTTACTTACCTGTTCTCTTGTTAATTCATTCAAATTATGTCCATCCACTATTATATTTCCACTATTCAGGTTATAAAATTTCATCAATAATTTAACAATGGTTGTCTTTCCCGCACCGGTTGGACCTACTATCGCAACTTTCTGACCCTTTTCAACAGAAACATTAAAGTCCTTGATAATTACCTGATTTGGATTATAACCAAAAACCACATCTTTAAAATTGACTCTTCCTTCAATTTTATCCATGTTGATATCTTTTTCAACAATTTTTTCTTCTTCCACTTCATTTAAGAAATTAAATACTCTTTCACTGGCCGCAAACATAGATTGAATAGAGGATGATACTGATGCCAGTTGAGCAACTGTTTGAGTGGAGTTTCTTGAGTATTGGATAAAAGACTGAATATCTCCAATAGTGATTCTTCCATTGACTGCGAAATATCCACCTAGTATTGAGACAATTACATAACCAAAGTTTCCCATAAATACCATAATGGGCTGCATTAAACCTGATAAAAATTGGCTTTTCCAGGCCGAATTAAACAGCTGATCATTATTCTTTTCAAATTTACTTAATACTTTATTTTCCGCATTGAATGCTTTTACAACTAAATGTCCGGAAAACATTTCCTCTATTGATCCGTTAACACTTCCCAAATACTCCTGTTGCTTGACAAAATATTTTTGAGATTTTTTAATAATCAATCCTATTAAAATAAAAGACAAAGGGAAAATCAATACAGACACGATTGTCATTATCCAGTCAATGGATAACATCATTATTATTACACCAATTATAGTTGCAACAGAAGTTACTATCTGTATTGCACTTTGATTTAATCCCTGACTTAAAGTATCAATATCATTAGTTATCACTGATAGAGTCTCTCCATGTGTCTTTTTATCAAAATATGACATAGGCAACTTATTCATCTTTTCACTTACTTTTTTACGAAGTTCATAAGTAAATGACTGAGCCATCCTTGACATAATGAAACCTCTAATTATGGAAAATACCAGACTAACTATATAAATTATAAGCAATATAAGCAAGGTTTTGCCTATTTTTTCAAAATCAATTCCACCGGTACCTTGAATCTTTGCCATAATACCATTAAATATATCAGTTGTAGCATTTCCTAATATTTTAGGACCTATAATAGCAAAGATTGTACTTATAATTGTAAATATCAATACAAAGATTAAAGCTATTTTATAAACTGACAGATATTTTATTAATTTTTTAAATGTATCTTTAAAATTTTTTGGTTTCTCAATGTTTCCAATGGAAGCCATTGGGCCACCCATTCTGTTAAACTTGTTAGAATTATTAGTTTTAGGCATTTGACAACTCCTCCTTTGACAACTGAGATAAGGCTATTTCCTGATAAACAGAACAGTTATTCATCAATGTTTCATGATTTCCAATACCAACTACTTTTCCTTGATCTAAAACAATTATCTTATCAGCATTTAATATAGTGCTAATACGTTGAGCCACAATAATAATTGTACTTTTATCTGTAGTTTTTGATAATGCCTGTCTCAATTTTATATCTGTCTTATAATCCAATGCCGAAAAACTATCATCAAATATATAAATTTCAGGATTTTTCGCTATTGCTCTTGCGATTGCCAA
>CAZKSN010000007.1:24343-28600 GCA_964555585.1 uncultured Muribaculaceae bacterium
TAAATTTGTTCCATCTTGTGATACTTCTGTACCATATTTTTCTTTTTTTGAATCAATAAACTCTGTTGCCTGAGCTATTTTAGCAGCATTTTTAACTTCTTGTTCACTAATATCATCAGCACCAAATTTAATATTGGATTCTATAGTTCCATAAAATAGATGTCCTTTTTGAGGAACAAATCCTATTCTATCTCTTAAATCCTTCTGTTTTACAGCTTTAACATCAATTCCATCAACCAGAATTTTTCCACCGGTCACATCAAAAAATCTTGGAATTAAATTGATTAATGTGGATTTACCTGATCCGGTTGATCCAATAATTGCAGTTGTGGTTCCAGGTTCTGCAGTAAAAGAAATATCTTCCAGAACATCTTCTTCAGCATCATGATATCTGAAATACACATCTTTAAATTCAACTAAACCTTTAACTTTATTATCATACTTTTCAGGTTTTAATGGATCCTTTAAACAAATTTCCTTTTGAATAATCTCATTTATTCTTTTCAAGGAAACACTTGCTCTAGGTAAAATAATAGATATCATTGTAATCATTAAAAACGCCATTATTATTTGCATAGTATAGGTAATGAACGCCATTAAAGTACCTATTTGCATACTTCCAGCATCTATTCTATCAGCGCCAACCCATAATATCAGAATGCTTACTCCATTCATAATAAACATCATAAGAGGCATCATCGTAGACATGACTTTATTTACAAATAAATTTGTTTTAGTCAAGCTTACATTGGCTTCATCAAATTTTTGTTCTTCTTGCTTATGAGTTGCAAATGCTCTTATTACAGGTATTCCAGTAATGATTTCTCTTGATACTAAATTCAATTTATCAATCAGTTTCTGAATCAATTTAAATTTAGGCATAACTACCATAAATAATAAAATTACAATGAAGAAAATAACTCCCAAAGCTAAAGCTATTACCCAGCTCATTTCATCGTTAATAACTTTTAGGAACGCTCCAATTCCAAGTACAGGGGCATATATTAAAATTCTTAATGCCATTACAATCACTAATTGTATTTGTTGAATATCATTTGTACTTCTGGTGATTAAGGAAGCAGTAGAAAACTCTTTATATTCTTTATTGGTAAATGACATAACCTTATTAACTACATTTTTTCTTAAATCCTTGGCAAAGGAAGCTGCAACCTGGGCACTTAAATACGCAACTATGACTGCCAGAAGCATGGCAAATAAAGAAACACCAACCATTTTTAATCCTACAGTAACAATATATCTTGTTTGAGTTGCTTCAATATTTATACCAATTGTTTCATATTCACTTTTAGTAAAAGCAATACTCATTTGATTAATAATAGAATCATCATAACTACTAAACTTTTCAGTTATCTTTTCAATAACCAAATTTTTTGTTTCATTATCCATGTATTTCAAATCCTCAAATAAATTTGGATTGTTTTTTATAATGGAATCATCTTTTTCAATAGCTTTTACAGTAATAAAATACAACTGAATGACAGCTTCTATATCTTCATACTTTTCTTCATCCAATACTGCTATGCTTTCTTCCTTTAGTATTGGATATTCATCAATATACTCTTTATCATTTATATTCAATACTTGATAGGAATTATTAATTAATTCAGTTTCTTCTGTATTAGAAAATAAAATTATTTTTTCCAGAGTTTCAGTTCTTATTACTTTCGGAATGTATTCAGTAATTCCACCCTGCTGTATGCCTACATTAATTATATCTGAAGTATATTCAGGCAGCATTAAATCACATCTTACCTGAACATATAGCAGTAAAATAATTAATAATATTTTTAAAACAGATTTTTTTAACAGGCTAAATATTTTTTTCATAGTTCTCCTTCTCAATTCCTTTAATCATTTTCTCCATCAAAACAATTAAATTATTCTTATCTTTTTCATTGAATTCATAAAATATTCTATTTATTATGAATTTTTTTTCTTTATAAAAATGTTTTGCAACTTTTAATCCTTCATTAGTCAATTTAATTTTAAATTTACGAATATTATTTGTTAATTTTTCTACATAAGCTTTATTTAATAAATCATTTACAGTTCTTGTAGTAGTTGCCTTATCAACTCCTATTATTTCAATAAAATCATTTAAATATAAGGGTTCATTATTTTTATACAGTGTCATTATATGCATCATATCCATAAAATTTAACCCATATTTAAATAAAATCTCATCCATGGATTTCTTTATAGTTTTTTTTATAATATTGAAATTTATAATTATTTTTTCAAAATCAAAATCAATATTTTCAGACAATTTAAATCACCTCTTAAGTTGCAAATGCAACTTAATTAAGTATAAATAATTTTTTAAAACAAGTCAATAAAAAAGTATCTATATAAACTTCTTTTTACTTTATTAAATAATAAACTATATTGTACCATAATATAAATTCTATTTGTTTTTGTAATTCCATATTCCTAATTGACCTTTTGCTTCAATTGGCTTTTCTAAAACTTTAATATCTTCTAACATCCAGGCATATCTACCTACTTCATAGCTTCCACAGATAAGTTCTTTTTTATTTTTCTTTATTTCTTTTATCAATTCTCTATCCATAAATTTACAATCAGTCAAATTGCATTCAGCAATTATACAGCCATAATTGAAGTTTCTATCTTTTAATAAATTTATCTGTTCCTTTTCTTCTATTTCTTCTTTTCTTGACAATTTCTTTTTACTTGCATGTATATACAGCTTCCCGCGATAATTGGTTTTCCAGCTTCTTGTTTCAATCTTTTTTATATTTTCCTTTATTAAACTTGCAAATGGTTCTTTAAGGCTTAATACCTTTATTTTTTTATTCATATCTGTCATTGATTACTCCATTTATTAAATTTAAATCTGAAGGAATAATATACTTTATTTTTGCTTTTTCAAATATTGCCTGTGAAAGAACTGCTCCTGCCCTTGCTCCATCCATCCATTTTGGATTCTGCGGCATTAGATTATACAACTCTTGTAAAGAAATTTTAAAAAAAACTTTATTATTTCCTTTAACAAAATCGTTAAAACTGACTTTATAGTTATGAATTTTATCATTAAATATATTATTGGGTTTTAAGTTGTAGCCTGTTAACTTTTCAAATCTTTCTTCTCCTCCGGTAAAAATAGCACAGACATAATCTTCTTCAAAATCAAATGATTTTATTTTATCCAATACAAAATCAACCATATCTTCAATTTTCACTGAAGAATATACATCATTAGAATTTGGAAATTCATTCAGTAGTTCAGCCACTCCAATTTTTAAATTCTTTCTATCAATTATTCTATTATTTTCAAAGGTAACAATTTCAGTGGTTTTTCCACCCATATTTATTATCATTACTTTTTTATTTTGATAATCATTTTCCATTGCCTTTCCCAGATAATAATTTTCTATTCCATGACTAATGATTTCTAAATGAAGATCAAATTTTAAATTGAAATCCTTTATTAATTCTCTTTTTAAATCATGACTTAAATTTCTGAATATTCCGGTAGAGTATATATAAGTGTTATAATATTCTAAATTATATTTATTTTTTATTTCCTTAAAATAACTGAATAATTCTTTCTTATTCACTTCACTTATTCCTTTTTCAATTGTAAAATCATTTTTAAAATAAATGGAATGCTCTTCAATTAATTCTAAAGTATTGTCATAGCTGTAAACTTTTATGGTGGAAGAACCCAGATCTATATAATATTCTTTCATAACTGCACCTCATAAATTAATTCTAAAGCTTATCTTAATTAATTTCAATAAAAAAGAAATATTAATATTTCTTTTAAATACATGGATGAGGACAATCAGAACATTTTTTCATATTTTTTTTAATCAATTTCACTATTCCTGAATTTCCATTTATAAAAACCGATTTATCTTCCGTACAAGTCAATTCTACATTTTCATAATCAATTTTATTATTCATTTTTAATAAATGATTTTTTATTATTTCCCAACCCTGTTTTGTCATAATATGAACAGGAATTTTTACTCCGACTTGCGCGATTGAATAAGGTTCTATATGTTTTTTAACTTGTAATGAGGCACAGGACCAAATCACATCAGCATAATCTCTCATTATCAAAGCAGTTTTTTCATCAATTCCGGTTGAACATAAACCGAATTTATATATAATGATATCATTTTCCTCTTCTAATTTTTTTAATTCTTCATGTAAATAGTTATCTGAGGCTGCTACAGAAACTGCAATTTTCTTATATCCTAATTCCATTGC
>CAZKSN010000007.1:28610-53350 GCA_964555585.1 uncultured Muribaculaceae bacterium
CTTTCTTTACTCCTTCAAGTTGATTTATCTCAGCAGTATATGGAAATACTGGAATAATTTTTGAATCAACTGCAGTTTTCATTAATTTTTCTGATGGACTGGTATAAAACAATCCAGTCATTCTTTTTACTGCACCCTGTGTATTACTACTGTTGGTAGTTATTATTGTTCCGAGATTATTTGAAACAATTACAGCCGCATCCAACAAACCATTTTCAAAAGCAGATGAAATTGTTTCAGAGGCTCCAAACAACACATTTGATTCACAAGAATTTAAAGCTCTGTTTGTATCAAAATAACCTCCTTTTATGACAACTTCATTAATTAATTTACACATCATTTGCTCTTGCAATTCATTATTTTCTACATCTAAAGTCTTTAAAAGTTCAGTAGCATATTCTCCCCCTACTTCTTTTAACAGCTTTATCATAAGCGGGCAATATTTTATTGGAATTGCAGTTGCTTTAATTGCTTTCATTTCAGTTTTATTTCCAACTATTAATATATAACTTCCAAACATTCTTGTTATATGTATTTGATTATTTTCATAAAAATCTCTAATATTTTTTAATATCATATTGTTTAAATTGCTGGAGTAACTGTAAAATGTTAATTCATTATCTGCATATTTTGAATTTAAAATTGATTTATCCACAATACTATCTAATATATATTTTTCAATTTTATTATAATAATCCTTAAAATAATTCTTTTCTGCTTCATTCAAATCAAAATATTTTTCAATTGGTATATTTTTTAGTCTATATTTATATTTATATATTTTGTTTTCATTAAAATATAATTCATTTATCTGGTATTCTAAATTATTTATATTTAATCCATTTTCTATTTCTTTCAATTCTACTGTCTTTTCATCTATTATAAGAGTATCAACAGTTTCTTTATTTTTATAAAAATTTTCAACTTCTCTTTTTAAATATTTTTTACAATTTAAAAAATTATCATATTCATAGGATTTTGTTTGGTTATAAATTTCTTCAGCTTTATACATATAATTTGGATAATTATATCCTAATAGTGTTAAATAATCTTCAATAATACCTATTCTTGTATCATAAGAGGGCACTAATATTACATATTTTGCCTCTTCATTTGAATATCCTAATTTTTTTAATACATTTGAGGCATCAGTCCATCCAAATCTTTCAAATTTTATTTTTTGTGCCTCTTCAATATTTTCAGTATATTGATTATTTTCTTTAATATATCCTTTTTTTGTTTTAATTGTATATACTAATCCTGCATGACTTGCCATATAAATTCCTTCTTTCTAATTGTATTATAAAATAAAATATGATATAAATATAATATATATTATTTATATTAAATATAAGGAGATTTTATATATGAATTTTAATTTAGATCTGTTTAGAGTGTTTTATATCGTAGCCAGCAATGGAAGTATTTCAAAAGCGGCTGAAAGACTTTACATATCACAACCTGCAGTTACTTTTCAAATAAAAAATTTAGAGGAGCAATTAGGTATTGGATTATTCATTAGAACTAAACATGGAGTAATATTAACAGAAGAAGGCAAGGTATTGTATGAGTATGTAAAAATTGGAATAGAAAGCTTCATTAATGGAATAAATACGTTAACTAATCTTAAGAATCTAGATAATGGAATATTAAGAATTGGAGCTTCTACAACAGTAAGCAGACATGTGCTTATTCCTTATCTGGAAACATTTCATGAAAATTATCCGAATATAGACATACAAATTGTAAATAATTTAACTAATAATTTGTTAAAAGACTTAAGAAATGGAAATTTAGATATATTAATATTAAATTTACCGATGGAGGAACAGAAAGATTTAAAAATAATACCAGTGACTGATGTACAAGATATTTTTGTTGGAAATATAAAATATTATAAAAAAACAAAAGGAAAAATAAAACTAGAAGATTTAAATAATTATCCTTTGTTATTTCAAAAATCTCCTTCAAACACAAGAAACTTTTTAGATAACTTTTTAAAGAACAATAATGTTAAACTGAATCCAAAATTAGAAGTTGTAAGCTACAATCTTATTATGGATTTGGTAAAGGCAGGCTTTGGAATTGGATATGCCACAAAAGAATTTATAAAAAATGAACTTAAAGATAAAACCTTGTTTGAAATAGAAATTTACCCTAAGGTACCAAAAAGATTTATTGGAATAGTTATAATGAACAAAAGCATCCCAAATTACAGTGTAAAAAAACTGATAGACTTAATGAACTAACAGTTTTTTTGTTTTAAAATATAGATTAAAATTACTCTTGCACTTACATATTTTTCATTTTTTTGTTTACAAATCTAATTGCTGCTTTAGCATTTATTTTATATAAGAAATTCATAACTTTAGAATCTGATCCAACAAATAATTGAAATTTATTTCTTTCCATTCCATTTATAATCGCTTCCGCCGCCTTTTTAGCAGATAGCATTCTGTAAGTTCCACTACTTTCATCAGTTTTCGTACTTACATTTGAATTACTGGCAATATTCGTATTAACTGCACCAGGAAAAACTACAGTAACTTTCACATTAGAATCTAACAGTTCTGAATATAATCCTTCTGTAAATAATTTTAAAGCTGCTTTTGAAGCTCCATATACAGTTTGACCGGGAAAAGGAAAAAATCCTCCCATACTTGACACATTTACAATATGCGCTGCTTGTCTTTTCAACAGTTCAGGCAAGATTAATCTTGTTAATCTTAAAGGACCGTAAAAATTCACATTCATTATTTTATCTATTATATCTGACTCAAGCTTGTCCACTTTTACAAAAGGCTGAATTATACCGGCATTATTTATCAATCCATCAATAGATTCATTTTCTTTTAAAATTTCTCCAACAAAATCATTAACTGATTTTTCATTTGAAATATCAACAACATAAGTGGACAATTTTTCATTATTATTGATTTCAGCTTTTAATTTATCCAAGTTTTCTTTATTGATATCCAATCCAATTACTGTTGCTCCCTTAGACAATAGCTGAACTGTCAGTTCTTTTCCAATTCCGCTGCCTGCTCCAGTCAGGATTATTTTTTTACCTTTAACTTTCATATGCATCACCGGTTTTATTATACCATTGAACAATTGAATATTTAAAACTGTTTAGATATCACTTTACATTATTCTAAAACATAACTTCCTGAAATACTTGTAGGTTTCTTTGTCATTATCACAACGGATGGATCAATTTTCTTTATTTTATTAGAAAGATTAAACTGATTTTTTCTTTTACACATAATCATTAATAATTTTCTTGGTTTATCTTCATATCCTCTGGCTTTTACTGTTGTAAAACCATATCCATTTGCCTTTAAATAATCTATAATTTTATCTTCCTTTTCTTCCTCTATAATAATATATAAGAGAATATTTCCAATTGCAATTTTTCCTTCCACAAGAGAACCTAAATACATACCAATTGCCTGACCCAAAGCATATGCAATTAATTTGTAGGGATCATTTGCAAAATCTAACAATACAATACTTGTGGCATATACCCAGAAAAGAGCTGTTATGGCAGTCAATAAGGCTGATAAATGCTTATATCCGGCAGTATATATTATTACTCTATAGGCAGTCAATAGATTTTCAATTAGCTTGATTAAAAAAATTATAATATAAATTCCAAAAATCATATTTCCTCCTTAATAAATATATCCACCGATCGGTGTATTAGCTGGATTAATAATTATTTTTGACGATTCATTAAATTCCTTAAGTATTTTTCTTATCTTTGAAACATTATTTCTTTTAGTTGCTATTATGATTACTTTTGTTTCATCTTCACTTTCAATCACTGTAGCACCAAAATTGCTAGTTTTTAATTTCATCATTGTTTTATCTAAGAATATATCCTTAGTGATTCCGATTACAACCATATTTCTTCTTGAAAATATATTTTGAACAATCATTCCAAGATATATTCCAATTTGTCCACCCAGCAGGAATGGAAACAATATAAATAAATCATCAAATAGATTTAATACAACGATCCCAGTTCCCAAGCCCCAGGATACTACATGAAAAAATGCCATTAAAGCTACTTTTTTCTTTTCTCCGGAAGTTAAAAAGCACATTGCAAGTGAATAGAAAGCATTTTCAATTAATTTCAAGGAAAAAATTGTAAAATAAAAATTTAAATCCATTTTTAATCAATAGCCTCCTCTACACTTTCATTAATAATAAAATTAGAATCATCATTAGACTTAATTACACTTAATAGTAAACCCTGTTTTTTTCTTGGAACGGCTATCATTACAACTTTTTTATTGGATTGGATGCCTTCTGCGGAAAAGGATGTGACTTTAAATCCATTATTATTTAACTGATTAAGTAATTCTTTATTTCCTTCATTAACAATTACAGTAGTTAACACTTGTCCTGATTTAAAGGAATTATATAAAAATGTTCCTATGTAATTGCCCACAACCAAACCTAATACAAAAGGAAATACTATTATGGGATCAGAAGTTATATTATCTACTACTAAAGCAACAGAAATCAGCCAAAACAGAGACGCAAAAATATTTACAACAGATACACCCAATTTATTACCTTCCTTTAACAGAATTAATCTATAATTTGATAAGGTTCCATCTAATGCCTTTACAACAAAAACAATTAAATAAATCATAATATTTTGCATAATACCTCCATAAATTTTATTTAATTATCATTCTCTAACATATCAATTATACTATAAAAAATAAAAAAAACGAACTATTAATAATAGTCCGCTATTCTTTTTCTTGAAAAATTACCTTCGCTTCTCATATAAGCTTTAATTTTTTCCAAATTTTGAATATCTTCAGGTAGCTTTCTTAAAAATTTATTTTTTATAGCTTCAGTTTCATCATATGTATTTCCTAATCCTGAAAAAACTGTTGCTAGTGCAATTAAATTTCTTTGCTCTTCATTGTCAGCATCCAAGTTAACTCCATTTTTTCTTAATTCTTTATTCTGTAAAGTAAAATTATTTCTTGCAAAAGAATAAAAATAAGTTAAAAAATCTGTGGCATTTAAATTTTTAAAAGACATTACAAAATCTACAAAATTTAAAGCAAATTCCTCATTAATTTTTCTTAATTCTTCAAAAATAATATTGAGAGATGGCTTACCAAAATTAAAATCTCCAAGCAGTGCCCCTCTTCCACTGTAATATGCAGGTCTATCACTCATGTTTGCTGTACGTACTATTCTTATTGCTAAAGCATAGTTATCCTTACTAATATTTTTTTCCATAATAATCTCCTTAGTGAATTATTATAACATTAAGTTAAATATAGTTCAATCTATTTCTTTAGTATCAGTATTTTTAACATAATCTAATATTTTCTCAAATATAGTATCCTTATATCTGTATCTATCATATTCAATAAAAATATCCGCAATTGTTTCTGCTCTAGCTGAAACCAATTTATTTATCTCTTTTTTACATAGCAATTCCTTTAATTCCGGATTATCAATATCTGTATAACCATTATCTTCATATACTTTAAACTGTATATCATTTTGAAGTTTATCACATAAATGAACAAAGATACTTTCTTTGGTTTTTCTTTCATTAAATTCAGCTATCAGTTTTGTATATTCAGCTTTTTTTAACATATCTCCAAAAACATATTCTACAGCTTTTCTTCCTTCTTTTAATTTTTTCTTTTCACTAACATTGTCAAAAATTGTTATGTCTCCTATGACTATTTCTTCTATTTCATGTAAAGCTATCATCATTACAGCTTTATTAATGTTGATTTTAGTTTCTGGAAATTCACTGTCTATAGCTATGGCAAGCATAATTGTTTGAATAATATGTTCATTAACGCTTTCTAATCTTTCTTTAGATATTTTCCAGGTGATCTGACCTTGTCTGATTAAATCATTCAATCTTGAAGTTAATAAATAAAATCTCATTATATTTTTAATTCTATTATTTTTCATAAGCTCTAAACCTTATTTTTTTCTAACATTAAATATTATTTTAGCATTATAAAGTCTATCAATATTAATTCTATTTGCTCTAAATTTTAAATTATCAAATAACAATATACTTAGAGTTTCCCATAATGAAACCCACCCCGCTATTGATAAAATATCTGACATAATTAATCCATAATCAAGAACGTAATTTGACAAAACTAAAAACAATGCTCCTATTAAAAAGAAAACCAATGACTTATATTTATTTGCTTTTAATACTTTCTGCTTTCTGAAATATGATAATCCATAATGAGATCTTACTATGGTTAATATTTTATCCTTTTCCTCTTCAGATATTTGAGGAGTATCAAACTCCAAAACAATATTATATTTATTAGAAATATTTTCAACTCTGTTATTAATGAAACTCAATATGTCATCGGATAACGTTAAATCATCAGCATCATATTCATTATAATAATCATCCAGTTCATTAATATAAATAGAAATAATTGCATCCTCATCTTCCACATAATTGTTTGCTATATATTTTTCAGCATCAAATTTTTTACGTTTATGCATAATTTCATCTCCTGTTTTTCCCATATATTAATTATACTCTAATTTACGGTAAAAACGAACTCTTATTGGAATTTAAGTGATACTTTTCATTTTTTTTTACATATTTATCACTTCAACTGTTGGTTAATATCAAAAAAAGTGTTCCATGGATCTTTTCGTTTAAGTCTATTAACTGCATCAAACATTGTTATTTCATTTGGAGCTACTTTGTCAAGTTCACTCCATTTTATTGGCATAGAAACTGTAGCATTTTCTTTCCTTCTTAAAGAATAGGGTGCAATGCTTGTAGCTCCTTTTACATTTCTAATCCAATCTACAAAAATTTTATTCTTTCTTTTTATTTTTCTGACATTAGATACATATCTGTCAGGCCATTTTGCCTCCATCAGCTTTGCAATATTTTTTGCAAAGTCTCTGAATTTCTTCCAGTTAACGGATGGTTTTACCGGCACAACTATATGATATCCTTTTCCACCACTGGTTTTTAGAAAAGATATGAGAGATAACTCATCAAGTATGCTCTTTAAATCCTTTACTCCCTGACGAACCTTATCTATACTCAATCCCTCATCAGGATCTAAATCAAAAACAAATATATCAGGTTTTTCAATATTTTTTACAGTGCTTCCCCAAATATGAAATTCAATGGTGTTCAGCTGCACTTCAGAAATGAGTCCTGAAATATTCTTAATATAATAAAAATCCTCTATTTCTTTTTTATCATTTTTCACATTTAACGTTCCAATTCCCTTGTTGTGAATACCTAAATGTTTTTTAAAAAAGCAAGATTCATTTATTCCATCAGGACATCTAATGGAACTGATAAGTCTGTTTCTTAAATACGGCTCCATACGATAATATACTTTTTGATAATATACAGCAATATCTTTTTTAGATATATTTGATTCTTCATAAACAATCTTATCCGGATTGGAGATGTCAACTTTTTCCAAAATAAACTTGTCAGCAGCTTTAATCTTATCTGAAGATTTTTTTTTGATAACTTTTTTCTTTTTTCCGTTTTTTATATCTTCCATTGTCAATTCAGTTCTAATACTTGTCTTATATTTATCAACATAGCTTTTATCTTTGCTATAACCATCTTTTTCTTTGATTAATAGCCAGTTGTTTTCCTTCATTCTCACTAATGCCCATTTTCCTTCAAGTCTTTTACCTATTAAATTAAATAATAGATATCCTGAATTCAAACCTTTATCTGGATCATTTATCGGTTCCCAGAACCCCTCATCCCAAAGCATTACAGTGCCCGCTCCATATTCACCTTCCGGAATAACACCTTCAAAATTTCTATAATCAAAAGGATGATCTTCAACTTGAATAGCCAATCTTTTATCTTCAGGATTGTATGAAGGTCCTTTAGGAACTGCCCAGCTTTTTAAAGTTCCATCCCACTCCAGACGAAAGTCAAAATGATCTTTTCTTGCTATATGATGCTGAACTGCAAATCTTAGCTTCTTAGATTTCTTTTTACTTTTTCCAACAGGTTCCTTAGTTATATTAAAATTCCTTTTTTTATTATAAATATTTAATTTATTTAACATTTAATCATTCCTTTATTATTAATTTTGAATATTTTTAAAATATTATTCCTTATTAACAAAAAAACTAGTTTCAACTAGTTAATCTTAATATGTTTTTCCTGAACAGAAATCATATCACCATTTAATTCAACTTCATAATAAACCCCATCGGGAACGCCATCATTTTTTATATTTTCTGTTAAAGAGCCGACAACATAATAACTGATACCGTTTTCATTTATAACTTTTGTCCAGTGTTGATGCCCAGAAAACACTGCTATTATATTTTTATTAAATTTAAATACATTTTTTATTTCTTTTCTATTACCAAGCAACGCATTTTCAGGACAATTTTCAAACCAGCAATTGCCTTTCATATTATCCTCCGCTATACCGAAATGAGAAAAAATAAGAACGGGCAGAGATGTACTTTTTAAATCATTCTCCAGCCATAATACATCTTCTTCAGAAATAAATTTAGTTTTAAAAATTCCACCCTCTCCTTCATTTAGTTTACTGTTTACATTTAAACCTAAAAAGATAAAATGATAACCTTTAAAGTCAATTGAGAAAGTTGAATGTTCATAACCCATTATTTCTTCAATTTCTTTCCTGTCTTTCATGGAACGTAGATCATGGTTACCCGCTAATGAGTAGATGGGTGATTTAACTTCTTTTAAAACATTTAAAATATATTTAATATTTTCAATGTCAATATCATGATTTAAAAAATCTTCAATTAAGTCTCCCAGATTTATTACAATGTCCGGTTTAACAGTATTATTTATTTCAGTTATTAATTTTCTTGTCAAGGGCAATGAAAGATGAGTTAATTTTCTATCAATTTTAGAACCATTATTTACCGGAGGCTCAGGAGCATAGTGAATATCTGAAAAAACAATAAGTTTACATTTAAATTTATCCATATTAACCACCCTTTTTATTTCACACTCTCATATTTTTCTTTAATTCTTCAGTACTTATGCCAAATGCTAAAGCATATTCATTCAGATGATATTTGTTAACTTTTAAAAACAATTTTCTTGAAAATTCTAAATCTTTTCTTAACAGATATTTAAATATATTAGTCAATTCTTCAGAAGTATATGGTCTCTGTACAAAAAAACCACCTTGATTGTTTGTTTTCTCTTCACCTATATCAATTATTCCGTCATCATCATAATGAGCAAAACAATAGTCGTTTTTAGTTCTGTCATTGTGCCCGTAAACTGTTTCTTTTTCACCGCTTATATAATAAATTTCCTTCATAAATCACTCTCTGTTTATATTATAGCAAAAAAGAAATATTTATAAAAGAAATTCCATATTGGAATTCATTTAGTTTCTTTCCATTTAATATTATCCTTAAAAATTAAATCATTATAATTTTCATTAGACATTAAATTATTTTCTTTTACTATGCTCCTCAATTATTTTTTCTAATTTTTTCAATGCATTAATATAGTATTTATTGTTAGACCATGTTATAGTGGAATCATTATTTTTAACCATATCTTTATATTTATTAAAATCTATCCATTTTACTTCTGACAACTCTTCACTTTGAATAGTGAAATCCTTTTCATCTTTATCCAAAAACATGTAATATTCATACCTAATATGAGAATTTAATTCTCTTTTCCTTACTACAGTATCAAAGTGAACTATATCATTCTTATTGACAGTTACTCCAAGCTCCTCTTTCAATTCTCTAAGCATTGCTGAATCATTTTCTTCATAAGCTTCAACATGTCCTGCACACAATCCCCATTTATTTGGATTAAACCTTTTATTAGCACTTCTTTTTTGTAAAAGCACCTGATTATTACTGTTTATGATAAATAAACCCACTTCTTTATGCAGTAGATTTTTGTCATGAGCTGTTTCCTTTTCTACAATCTCACCTGTTGAAATACCATAAATATCAACAATTTCAACCATTTCTTTCTTTTGCATTTTATTTTCTCCTTATAAATTTTAATAAATTTATTTTTATTTTTTTAAAAGTGGAATTTTATCAAATAATTCTATATATGATGTATTATCCGTGCATACAACATCAAAATGTTCTTCAAAATATTTCATATTTTCAGTTGCTTTTTCTTCTAAAAAGCCTATCTTTAATGCACAAGCTCTATTTTGTTTGCTGACCATCTTAATATCAGAAATTGAATCACCCAGTAAAATTATATTTTTTCTATATTTAATCATTTCACGAATTTCATCTGGTATAGATACTTCATTTTTATTTAATGAATGTATTACATTTTCAGATATTCCAATTGCAATTCTATTCTCAAACTTTATAAAATTTGAAATTATATGTATATTATCAAAATTGCAATCATTTTTTATTAGAAACTGTTCTATGAAATTACCGATTCCAGCAGAAATAATTATTATTGGAATATTTCTACTTTTCATATTTTCTAAAAATTCTTTTGCTCCCTCTCTAAAAGACATAGCTCTTAAATTTTTAGCAGCTTCATTGATAACTGTTTCTGACAATTTATATTTAATAAATAAATTAATGTGTTTGTTCCACCATTCTGTCATAAGTCTATTCTTTGTTTCATAATCTAAAGTTTCATCTATTTCAATAGGCCTGTAATAATTAAATAATTCTTGTCTTTCCAGTACATATTTCTTTGGAACAAGATTACTCTTAGATAAGATACTCCAAGAACTATCACTGTTTCCAACTGTTATTGTTCTATCAAAATCTGTTAAAACATGGATAGTGTCATCTGTCCAGTTACTAATATTGTTTAACACATTATTCTTTATATATATATCATATTAATTATCTCCTTTGTTTATTATACTATATTCAAACAAAAAAACGAACCTCCTATTGGAAGGTTCGATTACTCTCTTAATGGGGCAATATTCCAACAGGCACAAAACGTTTTTACTAAATTCTTTACATATGCTACTGTTTTTCAACTTACTAACTAATTCAATTTAAAAGTTGTGATTCATATAATTATATATTACCTTTTCTAAATTCTGCCAATACCAATAAGTCATCGAGGCACTTATCATCACTAATATCAAAAACAACTGGTATAAATTTCATGGATTTTCCCATTGCATTTGTGTTCTTTATTAAATTTTTTGTTTCTTGACTGATTGGCAAAGTTAGTAACTCTGGTTTTATCTTAGCAGAAAAGAAAAACGATACTTTAAAGAATTCTTTCCATATTGATAACCAAAATATAGGTTTTACTTTAATAGTACCCCTATTTGTTACCCATTTATATTCACCTTTTGAAAGCCATGCTTTTCCATCATTATAGTATCGCCAATCCATAAGTTTAATGTCATTATGTTCTAGTCTGTCAATAAATTTTATATATGTATTAGTCGCTAAACCTAATCCCTTTGCAATTATTTCATCAGTCGGATTTACTTTAGGATCTCTTAATAATTGATATTTATTATCCATATTTTCACCTCTAGTTTAATTATATATCATTTTTTATAAAAAGAAAACGAACCATCCTATTGGAATTCGCTTTATTTCTTTAATGGGGCAATATTCCAACAGGCACAAAACTTCTAAAATTATTTTTTATGAGCAACTATTATTAAAGTTGTAGGACAAGCACATATTTTTCTTTTATCATAATATGGGCTATCATACTCTCCATTATCATCTTTTTCAATAGCTTGTTCTTCAATCATTTTATCAATTGACAATCCTGAGTTTATCATTATATTAATTAAAGTCGATATTTTTAAATTATATTGAGCTAATTTTACCTTTTCAGTTCCTTTAGAAATTATTTTACTGCTTTCATCATTATAAGATTTTCCAACTAATATTTTTTCATCCTCAATAGTAAAACAATTAAAGAATGGATGAATCCAAGAAAGAATAAATATTCCATTTTTTTTAAGATATTGGACTACTAAATTTATTGTTTTGGCAATATCGAAACTATATCCTATACTATACAAAGATAATACATAATCAAAGTAATTTATTGGTATTCCTGGGTTCAATTCCATTGGAGAAACAAATAATTTGCTGTTATCAAAGTTATGATCTTGTCTAGCTTTTTTTATTTGTTCCTCACATATATCAAGACCCCATAATTCTTTTGCACCTTTACTTTGCAAAAATTCTAAACTTTTACCTTCTGAACAGCCTAATTGTAAAATTTTTTTACCCCTTATATTCTTAAACAAGCCTAATTCTTCTTCATTTTTCATATAAGGACCATACTCTGGCAAAGAAGCATTAGAATATGGCTTCCCACTTTTCGCAAGATCATTCCATCCTTTTATATTTATTTTAATAAATTTTTCACTATTCATGAAAATCACCCACTTTAATTATATATCATTTAACCAAAATCGAACCTTCTATTGGAATGTTCGATTACTCTCTTAATGGGGCGCTATGTGGGGATCGAACCCACGTAATAACAGAGTCACAGTCTGCCGTGTTACCACTTCACCAATAGCGCCATAAAACAAGTATAATTATATCAAAAAATATACTTTTTTTCAATATTTTATTGATTTATTAAACTTAGAAAAGTTTCTTCCAAATCATAATATTCATATTCTCTTTTTATAGTATTTAAGTTGGTTGTATAACTTCCCATAGTTTCAATCGTTAATACACATAATGGGTACTTTAATTCCTCAGTTTTAGAATCATAGCTTGTATAACTTAATCTTCCTGTTTTACTACTATAGTTGAATCCAGCTGCCAGTTCTGCTATGAAATCCGTTGAGCTTCCGTCATTGCCTTCTCCAACTTCTTCTGAAGATAATTTTAAAACTTCATATCCTGTATGTTTTTTAACTATTTTTGCACAGCTGTTACATAAGTCATTAAATTCATCTGATAAGTTGGGCTTGCCATTATAAATTATTCTTCCAGCAGAATGCAATGCTATAAAGGCATATGTAGATTTAACATATTTATTTTGCCAATACATCATTGCTCTTGTTTCAGATTCACCACCTAAAGTATCTCCTCCATAATAAATATATCTTTTAGTTGTAAGAGTATATGATACAGAATCTATTAAATCATATTTAGTATAATACAGTCCGGCATTTTGAGTTGGAAAATTTCTGTTTAAATCAATTCCATTCGGATTGGCCTTAAAATAACGAAAATCTATATCATCTTGATTTACATAATTAAATAATTTCTTATTTTTTAACATGTCTACACCAAAAACTGCCACATCATACCCATCAGGATTTGCTGAAGGCAATATAACAACCTTATAATTATTTAACATTTCAACAGTATCTTCATCATTATTTTCATAATTATTTACCAAATCAACTGCAAATTTAGTAATAAACAATGTATTTGCCAGTTCTGCCGCATGTATTCCGGCTTCAAATAAAATAGTTTTATCTCCCTTACCTATTTCAATAGAATACATATTTCTGTTATCTGTAGAAGTACCTATTTTTTCTAATTCAACTATATTTGAATTATTTAAATTCTTATAAATACTTTCTAATTCACTATATTTGTAATGTTCGTCAAAATCATATTCAATTTCTTTATATTTACCAGTTTCTTTTATATAATCTGATTTCTGACTTAGTATTTCTATATAGTCTTCCTTACTTATTCCTTCTGCAAATACTTCTGCTATTACTTCAGGATTATCTTCACCTGAAGCATCAGTAAATTCTATTTCTTTAATAAATATGTTCTTATAAACAAAATATCCAATGAGTACCAGGATAATTAACTTAAATATAAATCTTATAAATTTTTTCATTATAAAACTCCTATTTTTTTATTTTACAATAAAAATTGGTAAATTAATATCCTAATTTTTAATTTATGTAAACTATTAACTTATGCTGTGCTCTTGTACAGGCAACATAAAATAAATTCTTTTCTGATTCTTTATATTTGTTATTGCTATCATTTAACACTATAACAGAATCAAACTCCAATCCTTTTGACATATATGAAGGAATTACCATTATATCTTTAAGTTTTTCCTTTTCAGAACTTTTTAATAATATAATATTATTAAATTTAGATTCAATTTTATTATAGATGTTTTCTGCCTCTTTTATATTTTTAGTTATTATTGCTATTTTTCTATTTTTAGTTCTTTGAATATTTATAATATCATTGGTTATAGTTTCATAAATATTTTTATTATTAATATTTTTTATTTCAACAACTATATCAGAATTTTTTCTAATAGCGCATACATTGTTTAAATTCAATATTTTATTTGTATATTCAATAATTTCATGAGTTGATCTGTATGATTTAGTAAGTTCAATATATTTATTATTTTTATTAAATATTGTTTTTAAATCTTCCAGAGATTTATATTTATAATATGGATTTATTGTTTGATTGACATCACCTAATATTGTAAAACTAGATTCAGCAAATATCTTTTTTAAAATAGTATACTGTAGTTTTGAATAATCCTGAGCTTCATCAATAACTATCTGCATTATTTTTCTATCATAAGGATATCCGAATAATTCAAATTTTAAATACAATATTAATATTAAATCTTCATAATATAAATTATTTGAATCTATTTTTTCATAATTTAGAGCTTTTTTATTATTTATATAATCTAAAAATTCATTATAAATCTCTATAATGTTAAGCTTGTTATTTAAAATATTAATTAAATTCTCTCTAAATATATTCTGATACTTGTTTAAACTTACTCCCAATTTATCACATATGCTTTCTGATATTTTTTCAATTCTTTCATAAATTGGTAAATTACTGTACTTATTAACCAATAAATCAGTCATATCTTTTTTATCAAATAATATATTCTTCAATTTAAAGCTATTTATAAATCTTAAATTATTTTTAAAATTACTTATGAATTTATTTAAATCAGCTATAATTTCATCTGATAGTTTATAAGATATATTGTTTTCTTCAATATCCTTAGAATAAACTCTTTCCAGAAATTCACTGAAGCCTTCAAGATTTTTAAATTCATTAAGATATACTTCAGAAAATGAACTGAAGGTTGTCTGAAGTACGTTTTCTTCTCCCAACTCAGGAAGTACATCTGATATATAGTTTGAGAATACTTCACTTGGAGAGAAGATTAAAACATTGTTTGAATTTAAATTCTTGTTTCTATATAAAAGATATGCTATTCTATGAAGCCCAACTGATGTTTTTCCGCTTCCGGCAATTCCCTGTGTAATTAAATATTTATCTTTTTCATTTCTAATAATCTTATTCTGCTCTGCCTGAATGGTATTTACAATTGTAGTCATTTTATCAGTACTTGTAGAAGCTAAAATTTCTTGTAAATAGTCATCATCTATATTTATATCATTGTTGAAACATCTGATGATATTTTCATCTTTTATTTTATATTGTCTTTTTAGTAGAATATACCCTATTATATTACCCTCAGGAGCTTCATAAGAGGCTTTACCAATTCCATAATTATAAAATAAACTGGCTATTGGACTTCTCCAGTCATATGCATAAAATTTATTATCTTCCGCTACTGTTGTGATGCCAACATAAATATTATCAATTTTATCATTTGTATTAAAATCTATTCTTCCGAAATATGCATTCTTATAAGCTTTCTTTAAGGCTGCAATATTTTTAAGTTTTGATTTTACATAATTTCCCTTATTCTGTGTTTCAGATAAATAATAGCCATATTCTATAGTATCCATTGTATCATTGACACTGGACATTCTTTTCCAAACATATTTCTTTATCTCATCTATATCTTCTATATCATTTTCTACATTTGATTGTTTAGATTCTATTTGAGACTTAATAACACTTCTTGTTTTAGATAAATGTTCAAACTCTTTTTTTAACTCAATATCACTAATAGCCATTATTCCTCCTATTAATCTTTTAAACAATAAAACAATTATTTATTTTAAATAATCTTTTTAATTATAAATATTATATCATTTATTATTATTAAATTTAATGATTATTGCAAGATTCAATTATTAATTTTCTTGCATTTGTAGTTTTTACATCTTTTAGCCATTCCTCCTGCGGTGAACAATCTGGAGCTGTTTCAATACAAATTCTGTCTTTATTTTTTAAAACATAATTACAGTTTTGTCTTTCATTATTAACTATGCCATACTGCATGCTGTTTCCAAGCATTGGATTTATTCTAAATGCCGCATCTATTAAAGTTGAATCTTTAGGTAATTCAATTATTTCACCTTTAGGTGTATACACAAAAATCTTTTCTGAAAGCAGTTCTTTTTTTACTTGTTGAATAAATTCTTTATTATCTTCAAACATAAAACTAATATCTGAGAGTGTTCTATAAAATTGAAGTTTTTCTTTTAAATCTCTCTGCATTAATTCCCTTGCCAAGCCTTTACTTTCCTCCCAGTATGCTGTTAATCCAAATGAAGCTATTTTATCCATTTCAAATGTTCTTACTTGAATTTGAACTAACTTATCATATGGGCCATAAACAGTTGTATGCAATGATTGATATAGATTAGTTTTAGGATTACAAATATAATCTTTAAATTTAAAATCAATTGGATGATATGCATCATGAATATGTCTTAAAGCTATATAACATTTATCTATATCATCAGTCATTATTTTTAAAGAGAATAAATCGTGAATGTTATTTATTTCATGACCATGGTTTAATCTGTTGTATATTCCATAAATATTTTTAATTCTTTCTTTAATTTCACAATGAATATTTTTAGATTCTAATATACTTTTTAAATTGTTTGAAATACTTGACAAGTTTTCTTTATTATCTTGAGTAATTTTATTTTGAATCAATTCTATTTTCTGATATACCTCAGGTTTTAAATATCTCAGCGATAAATCTTCAAGTTCACTTTTTGTTCTATAATCTCCAATATAATATGCTAAAGGAACATATAATTCCATTGTTTCAGTCGCATTTTCTATTTGCTTATTTATAGATTTAAATTGTAGAGTTCTCATATTATGAAGTCTGTCAGCAAGCTTTATTATAATAATTCTTATATCCTCCATCATACTTTCCAATATTTTTCTAGTGTTTGAATATATCTGCTCTTCTTTTGTAGAAAAGTTCAATTTACTTAGTTTTGTAACTCCATATACAAGTTTAGCAATTTCAGGATTAAATTCTCTTTCTATATCTTCTTTAGTATATTCTGAATCCTCTATAACATCATGTAAAAGTGCTGCACATATCGTATCTTTGTCTGCAAATTTTTCAGATAGAATATAGGCTACTGCTAAAGGATGAGTAATATAAGGTTCTCCGCTTTCTCTAACACCTTTTTTATGTGCTTTAAAAGCAAAATCATACGCTTTTTTAATATAATCTATTTCACATGCATTATATTGCTTAACATGATTTAATAAATCTTCAATAGTAATTGTATTCATATTAATCACCTCTTATATAACAAAAAAACAACTTTCAAACTTGGGCGTTAAAAGTTGTTTTATTTTTCTTTACAGCATAAATATATATGTTTTGTAATATTACAAAATATATCATTAATATTTAAATTAACATTCATAAACTCATACATATAAACACCTAATTCAATAATATTACTAACTAATATACTATAAAAAAACAAAAAAATCAATCGTTTTTTTATTTTTTATTTTTTTAATGGGGTGGATAACGGGACTTGAACCCGCGACCTCTAGAGCCACAATCTAGCGTTCTAGCCAACTGAACTATACCCACCATATTTAAAAACTATTCTTATAATAATTATTTATTAAAGAAAAGTCAATATAATTTTAAAATTATTATACAAAATAGTTTTTCTACAATTTAATTATTCTTTTATTTTATTAACTAATTCTTCCTGTGAACATAGGGTTTGCTCTCCAGTATTCATATCTTTTATTGTATACATTTTTTGTTTAATTTCATTATCTCCGACTACAATAACATATCTAATTGAAGCTTTATTTGCGTATTCAAAGCATTTCTTTATTTTTCTCTGATTCATTTCCAATAATACTTTTACTCCATTGTTTCTTAAGAAATCTGCCAGCTTTAAGCATTCAATTTCTGTATCCATTGGAATTATATATGCATCAATACCATTATTATTTATACTTTCTTCCTTGAGAATTGTATATATCGGTTCAAGCCCAAAAGATAGTCCCACTGCCGGATACAGATTGCCATCATCCATAAATTCAGTAATAATTTTATCAAATCTGCCTCCACCACCAAGACTGCATTCCAACCTTTTCTTCTTATCATAAAATTCAAATACTATTCCAGTATATATTCCAAGTCCTCTTGCTAAAGTTGGGATAAAAGTTGTATTACCTTCCAATTTAAATTCCTTAATGTAATTTTGAATTTCTACTATTTCCTTTATACCTTCTTCTAAAACAGTATTTTTTGTTTCAGCAAATAGCTTCACATATTCATCAATGGTTTTATTAAACATATCTAATAATTTGTTGATAACTGTTTTTGTTAAGCCTGCACTTTCAAATTCAGTATTTAATTCTTCCGGACTTATTTTCTGCAGCTTATCAATTATTCCAATTATCTTACTATAATCTTCTTCTTTAATACCAAGTTCATTTAATATTCCGATCATCAGTTTTCTATTGTTCCATTTAATATCAATATCTACGTTCAGCTCTTTAAATGTATTTACCACTAAAATCATTTGTTCAATTTCTATGTATCTGTTGTCAATGCCGACTACATCTACATCACACTGATAGAATTCTCTGCTTCTGCCTAATTTTACAGGTCCGTTTCTAAATACCTTTCCTATTTCATATCTTCTGAAAGGTAACTTTAAATCCTTATAAAGTCCTATGACTTTACAGAATGGCACAGTTAAATCATAACGTAAACCAAGTCTGCGCCCACCCTGATCATACAGCTTATATATTTCACTGAGTATTTCAGCACCTTCCTCATATTTGTAAGCCAGTAAATCATAATAATTAAGCATTGGAGTTTCTAAAGGTAAATACCCATATTTTTTAAAATTAGCTTTTAATACTGACATTATATTTTCTCTGATAACTTGTTCTTCAGGTAAAAAATCTGTAGTACCCTTTAAATTTTTTAATTCGATTTGTGATTCCATAATATTTCACTTCCTTTTATTTTTTTATTTTAACATTTACAAATATATTTGTAAATAATTACTAAATGTTACTTTCTATTGAATTTAATGCATTTATTAGATTTTTAAAGTTTTCATCTTTTATTATTTTTTTATTCTTCTTATTTATTATCGTAGTTGCACTTATATCACATATTTTATAAAAATCTATTAAACCATTAGCCTTTAAGGTTTCTCCACTCTGTTTTATATCAACTATGTAATCTGCAAGTCCTATAAGAGGAGCTATTTCAACACTTCCATTCATTTTAATGATGTTTTTAGGTTTAATATTGTTGTCTTTCAGAAATTTTTTAGTAAAGGTAACATATTTGGTTGCGATTACCTTTCCATTTAAATCAGTAATACTGCTAAAAGTATTTTCTGCTTTAGCAGCAATGATCATCTGACAGGCTCCAATATTGAGTCTGTTTACCTCTTCAAGATTCTGGTTATTCTCTTCCAATAAAATATCCAGACCCACTATACCGACATCTCCAATTCCGGAATTGATTGTCATTGGTATATCTGCCGGCTTTACAAACAGAAATCTGTATTTTGAATTATCATCTTCAAACATATACTTTCTATTATCAAAATTTGATATTTTAATTTTCATTTTATCTAATAAATTAATACATTCTTCCTGCATTCTCCCAGTTGGTATAATAATTGTTGTCATAAGTATCCTTTCTTTCTATTAAAAAAAAACTATGCAAGTCTCAAACCTACATAGTTTTATATTTCTTTTATAACCAGTAGGTACATGCCTAAAAGACACTGTACCCACTTTAAAATTTAAAGTTAGATTACAGTGCACCCACTGTGATGATGTAAACTATTAATAATATTTTTTTTCATAATTATCAGTCCTCAGGTATATAGATTATCACTAATCTATCTATTTGTCAATCTTTTTGAAAAATCTGAAATCAATTCATCTAAATCAAATTGTATATTACTATTATATGCACTTCTTATTTTTTCTTGAATTGAAATATTACATTTCATTATTTTATAAAAGTCAACCAGATTTTCTCTAATAGCTTTTATAGAAAGATTCAATCTTGCCTGTTCCTGTAGCATACATTCAGTTTTATAACTGTCTATAATCATCAGTAAATTATAATTGTCTCTTAAATCTTTATTCAATATTGCATCAAGCATTTCTAACATGCATAAATAATATCCCTGACTTACCACTAAATCAAAATATGATTTGTTTTCTCTTATGATACTGTGACTTAAGGCAGTTATCAAAGCCTCTTTAGCTTCATAATCTTTTTGTTTGGCAATTGTTTCAATGAAATATTTATTAAGTCTAATATAATCTTTATCCATAGCTCTTCTTAAAGAATTCATATCCTCCCAGGTATATTGATTGATCATTAGCTTAATCAGATCATTTGAAACATATTCTTCTTCTGCAAGCAGTCTTATTTGCTGCTGTAATCCCCATTTTTCCTGATTTGAAATTACATATAATGCATAATCATTGCCTCTAACTTCCATATTCAAAAGTGCAGAAAGCATTTCTCTTTGACAGTCCATTGTTTTTTGATTTCCAAGATATTTTATAAATTCAATATTTTTACGAACAAACATGTGTCTTTTCAAAATATCATAAAATGAGTCCTGAACTTCACTGTCAGTTATACTGTTAATTATGTCAACTACTTCAGTTCTGTGATTTATTACTTCATCAGCTAAACTATAAATTTTATTATTTTTCATTTCTTTCCCCCATACATTTATTTTCTATTATATCCCTGTAAATTTCTATTAATGCTTTTAAAGAACTATAATTTATATGTTCATCAGCTTCATGTGCCGTAACCGGTCCTACACCAAGTAATACGATATTTGAATCTTTAATAAAACTGGCTTCAGTGACATATACAAAACTTTCCTTTTTATTTTTTGTTAAATCCTCTAAATACTTTATAAACTTATGATCCTTATTATTCATTGCTTCCACATCATTAATAATTTTATATTCACAATTATATTTCATAAGCAGTTTACTTATTTTAGATTTTATTATCTCATGATGCTCTTTTTTTATTGTTCTAAAATCAAACTCCAAAGTACAGCTTTCCGGTATTTTATTAATTGCATCTCCACCTTTTATTTTAGCAATATTCATTGATGTAAATGGAACTTCAAACAAATTATTTTTTTCTTCCTTTATGGTTTTATAAAACAAATTCAATTCATTAACAAAACTTAAAGCGCTGTATATGGAATTTATTCCTTTATGTGGCATGCTTGAATGTGCCGATTTACCTTTAAAAGTAACTGAATATTCTATACACCCCTTAGTGGCCACAACCGGAGTCAAATTGGTTGGTTCTGCTATTATAATGTTTTTTGGAAATTCTTTTTCATTTTTCACTAACTCTTTGATGCCTTCAAAACCAATTTCTTCATCATAAGTCAAGTATATTTTAATGCCATTCTTCAATTTACTTTTATCAATATCACTTATCGCTTTAAGAAAAGCAGCAATTCCGCTTTTCATATCACATACACCAAGTCCATATAAATTATTATCTGCTTTTGTCAATTCAAATGGATTATATGTCCAGTTATTACTTTTATCTACAGTATCTGTATGACCCATAAAGCCTAAAGCATGATTTTCTCCAATGCTTGAAATCAATATTTTTTTACCGTTAATTTTATTAACAACAACTTTATTTTTGAATCCTGAGTTTTTTAAATAATTAGAAATCCAATCAACTATTTTACTATTGTCCTTATCTTCAACTGTATTGAATTCTATCAATTCTTTTAATATTTCTAACTCGTTCATTAAACCTCCTATCTAGTTTATTTAAGTCTTTTTAGCATAAACTTTCTAACATCTGTATCTGAAACGCCTTCTTTACATCTTGGAAACTGAACATCCTGAGTAATAATGTTTCCATCTTTATCCTTCATTACTTCAAAACCTAATTTATCAAATATATTTTCTGACATAGAGCCTTCCAGATTTGTACGTAAATACATGTGATTATAATTATCTTTCATGTAAGCTTTTATTAAAGCATATTTTGCCAGTTCAGAGCCTACACCCTTACCACGATATTGATGTAAAACCGCTAAGTCAGATATGTAAATAACTTTACTAGGATCGTCAAACTTTACAGGATGAGAAGCTTTTGCTCCATATATTAATGTTACAATTCCCATTATATCATTAATATCATATATAATAATTTTGTAAAAAATGCCGAAGATAGAGTTTGAAATTCATCAAATTCCTCCTTTATAAGCTCTTCTGACCAAAGTTCCCAAAAGGGTTCTGTTTCAAATATTTTAAATACTTTTCTAAAATCATCATAATTTTTTAGTTTTTTTAACATTTTTTTTCTTTCCTTCCTTTATCTTCAATATATCAATTTTTACAATAGCAATTACAGTTGATATTAACAGACATCCTTCTGTAATAATTCCAACATATGATTTAACTCCAATGTTATATAATAACCATAAAAGCAGCATGAATGCTGTTCCCATTCTAATATTTTTAGGATTATCTAGCCAAATTACCACACAGTAAATGATAGCAGCAATTGCTGGAAACAAACTGCTTATTCCATCATAAGTAACAACTCCAAATATTGCATAAAGAGCTATAACTATATATAAAATATAGTTTTTCTTATAAAACTCTGTTGTATTTTTTTTACCAAATGTAAATGTTCTAAATAATCCAACAACATTATTTACCGCTCCGGCATATGCTCCCAGAAGCATATAGTGGATTGTATAAAATACGTTGTCAAAAGTTAAAAACCATAACATTTTCTTCCTGGTTTTCTGCCACATGCTTATTATCATTGAAAGTGATCCAAATAAACCAAAAACCTGAGCTAAAATAAATAAATAATTCATAAAAATCCTCCTAATTTCTTGCTATTTTCTAATTAATTTAATTTTGACAAATTCTCCCCCTTTCCTAAGTTTTTTAAAAAAATAAAAAACGACGTGAATAATATTTTATTTCAAAATCCAGTCGTTTTTACATTTTTTAGACATTTAAATTCTATCCCCATATGATGGTGGTGATGGTGAATATGAGTATTAATAATATTTAAATAATTTTTATTCATATATCCTCCACGGACAGAAACAACAACAAAATAATTTGTCATTTATTAAGTATATTATCACTTTAGTTTTAATAATGCAATATATTTTTACAATTTTTTTATTTTTTTAAAATTAAAAATGCTTACACTTCTATTTTATGTTACAATTTATTTGGTGATAAAATGAATATTAAAGATTCACAAAACTTCTTACATGATAATTCTTTAGTAAACAAAATAATAAATCTAAGTAATATAACTAAAAAAGATATTGTAATAGAAATAGGTCCTGGAAAAGGAATAATAACTGGAATACTTGAGAAAAAATGTAAACAATTAATAGCAGTTGAATATGATAAAAATTTATATGAGGAATTAAATAAGAATAATTATGAGAATACTAAAATAATAAATGATGATTTCTTAAATTATGAATTTAACAATGAAAACAAATATAAAATATTTTCAAATATACCTTTTAATTTAACCACGGAAATCTTTAATAAAATACTTGAAAATTATAATCTAATTGAAGACTTTTATATAATTATGCAGAAGGAAGCGGCATATAGATACATCGGATATCCTAATGAATCTTTTAAATCTCTTTTATTTAAACCAGTTTATTCATCTGAAATAATCTATGAATTTAAAGAAACAGACTTTCATCCAATACCGAACATAGATATTGTACTGGTTCATTTTCATAAAAAAGAATACTGTGATATAAAAAACGTTCCTTTAGAAATGTATTTTGATATGTTGTCCTATATATTTAATGAAAATGGATCAGCTTTTAAAGAAAAGACTAAAAACGTATTTACTTATAAACAATTGAAGAGATTAAGTAAGCCTATAAAGTTGGATGTTAATACAAATATTACTTCAATTACATATAATCAATGGCTGGAAATATTTAATTCTTATAAACAATTTGTTCAAGATGATAAAAAGCAAAAAATAAAAGGTTCATATATTAAACATAATAAGGAACAGAAGAAATTAGAAAAAATAATAAGAACAAGAATATAAAAAAGAAAACTCACTAATTTAACAGTGAGTTTTTTAACATAAAAAAAAGATTGGCAACTTGCTATTTTCACTTACGCTATCTTCGCCGTAAAAGTGCTTAACTTCTCTGTTCGGTATGGGAAGAGGTGTATCCACTTTGCTATCGTCACCAATCAAATAGTATTATACCATAATTGTTCTCTCAAAACAAGATAATGTGATTCATCAAATTAAAATAGATTAAATTGTCGATCTATTAGTACCAGTCAGCTCAAAATATCACTATTCTTCCACCTCTGGCCTATCAACCTTGTAGTCTACAAGGGATCTTATTTCTTATAGAAAAGAAAACTCATCTTGGAGAGGGCTTCCCGCTTAGATGCTTTCAGCGGTTATCCCATCCGTACATAGCTACTCTGCACTGCCACTGGCGTGACAACAGATACACCATAGGTGCGTC
>CAZKSN010000008.1:0-50385 GCA_964555585.1 uncultured Muribaculaceae bacterium
ACGGTTTGCGACAATTTGAGATAAACCAAGATAACCCCTTGATAGAACTCTTAATCAGTGGGTCGTGGGTTCGAATCCCTCAGGGGACACCATTAGAATATAAGACTTTCCAAGTAATTGGAGAGTTTTTTTTATAGAAATATAGTAATAAATCGGAAAAAAACTTGAAAATTAGAGTTTTTTTAAAAAAAGAGCAATTGCTCTTAAATTCAAATAGTGCAAACTAATTGTCTTATTACAGTCTTTTCTATTCTACTAACCATAGTGATATTACTTCATTATTTTTAGAAGTCTAGATTTACATTGTTGTTTTTTTGTAAAAATATTGTAGAAAATTCATTCAATATCTGACTTTATATTTGAATTTTGTATTAATAGTTTTTTTTGTAATGTTAAAGTATGCTCTGAAGCTTGGTCGGGAAGTAGTCCCATTTTTTTAGCTTCTTTAACATACCAAGCATCCGAAGTTTCTAAACCAAATATACCTCCAAAACGGCGCTTTAATCTTGCTTCTTCTGCACGAGCTCTGTCTAGTATTTTCTGTGGATCATTGAAACGAAATTGCAACCTTTCTTCTTGACAATCAACCAGTTTTTTAATTTTAATTTTATCTACACCCAAACAGCCCATAAAACCTACTACATTTTTTTTAGTTTCTTCTCTGGTGTCTGGATCAATACTTTCTAAGCCAGGAACAATTCCAGTATCAACCAAGCGTAACATCATAAATGCCATAGCAAGACCATGTTTTTTCATAGAATGATAGGGAGAAGCATATCCATGATCTTCTCCCGATTTATCGTATTTGGCTTCTAAATATTCAGTAATTTGTACAATTTTTTGTTTTCCATTACCTATATTGTGAATTACTCTAAGAGGCAGTTTGGTTAAATCTGTGTGTAGACATTCATCACGCAAATTACCTTCAACGATATTATCACTTTGCAAATCAACATATAAAGTATTATAGAGATAGCAGCCAAGAGCTGGAACAGTGTGAAATTCGACAACATCCCAAGTATCATCATCAAACTGCATTATATCAAAATTGTAAGTTTGTAAAGATTTTACTGTTGTTTTCATATTGTTCATAACTTGAATGGCAAAATTATATGCTTCTTCTGGAACTGAATGAATTAAGTTGTCAGTGTACAATGATATATTACGAAGTTCACCATTAATTACTATACAACGATATTCGGCATTGATATACCTACAACCTCTAGGATTACCTTTTTTATCATCTTCTTTAACACTATTAACAATGCTATATGGAAGTGTTAATTCAATTTTTTTAATAGCAGCTGGTTCAGAAATGATAAAGTTAATATCAAGAGCACTATCTACCACCAATTGGTAAAATATCCCTAATGGATCCAATATTTCTCTTGGGGGAATATACTCGCTAAAGTTTTTGCGTGCAGTTTTTACAAAAACCAAACCTTTTCTTGCATATGGAATTAATTCTTCAGGTGACAAAGTAATTAATTCTTTTCCAGTCAATACTTTGGTATTACGCCTTGTTTGGTAATAATTTGGCCAGCATTCTATAATTTGCTCATCATTTGAACTCATTACACATTTACCGCCATGTCGTTCAATAATCTTGATGAAATTAATATGACCTAAAGTATGGTTGCGATGATATGATTTTAACACTCGGTTTATTGATTTTTCCGCTTCTTTGCGCTGCTTGGGATCATTGAAGTCTGTCGTTAGCGGAAAAGCAAGCAATGAATCAATATCAAATTTAGTTATAAGCTGTTCTATGCCTTCTGAAAAAGGCATAATACCGTCGTCCAAATCGACAAGGTTCACAATTGTTCCGTCATGATTCCAGCGAAAAACATCTTTTTTCCAATCATATATTAGACATTTTTTTTGTTTAGTAGCTAAGTAAAACTCTGTATCTTTATTAACTTGATCACCCGCTTTTTTACTTGCATAACAATACAGCAAATTTCATCCCCCATTTCAATTTTTTTATTATATTTTCTCAAATGGAAATATAAACATTATTATATATCATTTTTTAAATTAATTCTATTCACATTGCAATTTTTTGTAAAAATTTTGCATTTGCTTTTTTGACTTTTGCTTTCAGTGATATCTTACATAATCTTTTTACAATTTTAAAAATACATTTGAGAAACAAAAACTTCCTGAATTTACAATAAGTAAAGCTTTTATATAAAGAAAAATATTAATTTTTAAGTGTAATTGGTCAATTTAACGACAAAATCAGTTCCAGTTATAGAAATTTTTATATAAAAAAATCTGTAAGCAATTACAGACTTTTTTTACTTTCTTCACATAATAAATTAATTATAGGAGAAAGTAATTTATAAAAATTTTAATTTTTAATATAATACAATGAATAAAAAAAAGGAGGTATAAACTTTGAATCATGATGAAAATTCTCATTGTAAGGATAACCATCCAGGAGGAAGTTTAATAGGAATTATTTTGTTAATTCCAATGTTACTTTTGACTTTTTTAACAATTGCAGCCTTAAGCATCAGTATAATATCAGCAACTAATGAACTTGAAGGTGCACAATTGCAAATGCAGGGTGATGTTCAGACAATAGATAATAATACTCCAGTCATATTTGATACTATTATAACTGATAATTCTTCAGGTATATCTTATGATACTACAACAGGTGAAATCACTATTACAGAATCGGGCACATATTATATTAATTGGTGGTTCTCAGCTGACGGTTCGCCAATTGCAACAACAATTGATTTATCCATTGTTACATCAACAGGTGAAATCATAACAGCTAGTAATCCGATATTATCCGGTCAAATGTCCGGCAATGCTTTATTAGATATTACAGCGAGTGCTGGATCACCAGTCACTGTTCAATTAATAAATACCACCGGCAATGAAATATTTGTTGGTTTTACTACAGTTAGAGCAGATTTGACAATCATTAAATCTGATGTATAAAAAGTTATTTTATAATAGAATATATTGATCAAATAAAAGAATTGTGAAAAAATCACAATCTTTTTATTATTACAAAAATATAAATATGTTATAATTTAATAGGAGGTTTTTTTACATGTATAAAACAAAAAATAATTGGAACAGTGCCAGAAACTGCTTTTATAAGATTATAAGTAAATTACCAATAAAATTGGTAGACAATGATAAAAATTTAAATACTGTTTTAAATTTAATTTATGAAAATAATGACAATAGTACTGTTAGTGTATGTACTGAAAGTCAGATTGATATTAATCCATATTATAAATTATGGATTAATGAGGAAAATCTGTTAAAAATTAAGGATCCTAAAATAAAAATAAATTATTTTTTATCAAATAATTATGGAAACAATGGTTTGATAGAGTATACTAGTTATAATTGTTATACTAATGAATTTATAAGAAGCATAATAATAATTGATGACCAAATTATTAATAAATTTAATTATCAAATATTTGGTGAGGAAGTTATTTATTCAGAATTATCTTATTTTGATTTAAGAGGAAATATATTAAATAGAATAATGATGAATAATAAACAGATTATAAATGAAATATATGAAATTGTTGATGATGAATCAAAACTAGTTGATATATATCAGGAATATGGTGAAAATTTATTAAGTTTATCAAATAATTAATTTATTGACTTATAATAAAATTGTTTTATAATTATAGTAGAGGAGTAGATATGAAAAAAGCTTTAATGATTATTGGTGGAATAGTGGTTGGATTGATTATCCTTGGAGGTATTGTTTTCTTTACTATTTATGTGAAATCAGACAAAATAATTTGTTCTTCATCAGTTGGAAATATAACTATTTTATATAATGAAGAAGAATTAACCGGTTATACTACATCTGGGGATCTATCTTTTGATTTTGATACTCAGAATGCTTATGCAGAAACTATTGGCACGAAAGATTACATCCAAGAGTTTAAAGTTTGGTTTGATGAAAATACAGATGGAACATGTAAGTAGAAAAATTATTGAAAAATAATTTTTTTATTTTTGTTTTATAAAGTCAATATTGATATTTTTATTAATAATTAAATAAAATATGTTATAATTTAAAATAGGTGATAATATGAATGTTGTAAATGATTTAAAAAACAAGGTATTGTATACAATTAAAAACTATTATATCGGCATAATATTTTTTATGCTTTCCACAATTGGATTCATGATGATGATAAGGGAAGGGTATTACAATATAAATTTAGATGAATATAAAATAAAACTTTCTTTAACATTTCTGTATGGAGGAATTTTATCTATAATAATTAAAGAAATGATAAACAGATTTAATAAATTAAAGTTTTTATATATATTTATTCCAGTTATATTATTTATACTTTATTTTTTAGTATTAAACAATATAAGTATTGACTCAACTTTTTTAAAATTTTTTATGTTATGTGTGCTTTCAGCTTTATTGTTTATTTATATTCCTTTCATAGGTAAGAATAATGACAGTGAGTATTATACTTATAAGATAATAAATAGTCTATTAATAACCGGTATATGTTACTTGATATTAGTATTCGGAATTGTTTTTATCTCATACAGTTTATCCTCTTTATTTGAGATAACAATTAAGAGATATTTAATTGCTCAGGTATTATTATTTATTTTAGGTTTCTTTATGCCTGCATTGTTTTTGACTGGAATTCCTAAAGATAAATATGTAACAAATGAATATCCTAATTTTATAAAGAAAGGATTAATTTACATAATATTTCCAATTTTATTAGTTTATACAGTAATTCTTTATTCATATTTTATTAAAATATTAATTGAATTCAAGTGGCCTTTAAATGTTCTGGGTAATTTAGTAATGTCTTATTTAATTATATCCATATTATTCCTATATTTTAACAATAGAGATAATACTAATTCTTTTATAAACAAACTGGTTAGAATTTATCCTTATTTATTAATAATTCCTGCCACTATGATGGTAATATCATTTATATTGAGAATTAATGAATATGGATTTACTGAATTTAGATATTTTTCAATAATTCTATTTATATTTACCATATTTTCTATAGTTTTAATTAAATTAAATAAGAAAAGTAGTATCTCATTCATTCTGGTTATTTCATTATTCATATCTACATTCGGACCATTATCAGCATTCAATGTTTCAAAAAACAGTCAAATAAATAGATTGGAAAAAATTCTGATTGATAACAGCATATTAATTGACAATAAAATTGTTAGAAATGAAAATATAAGTAAAGAGGTAAAAAGTGAAATTAAAGATTTATACAATTATATAAAATATAATCATGGGATAGAAGATGTTGAATATCTTCCGAATAACTTTGATATAGAAAATATAATAGATAAATAATAAAAAAGATTATAAAAAAATAATCTTTTTTTATATTATAATTGATACTTATTAATTTCAATGATAAAATTAACTAGAGTGATGGTAATGATAAAAATAAATGAAATATATGAAGTTAAATGCATTGATATGTCTTTTGAAGCTTTAGGTGTCTGCAAGATAGATAATTTTATTGTTTTTGTGCCTAATTTAATAACAGATGAAACTGCAGTAATAAAAATAATTAAAATAAATAATAATTATGGATATGGTGAAATTATTGAACTAATTAAAATGTCTAAATATAGAAACAAGGATATAACTGTAAATAATGCCGGAGTTCAATTACTGCATATTTTATATGATTATCAAAAAAAATTGAAAGAAAATATTGTTAAAAATATCTTTAAAAAAATATTAAATAAAGATATTAAAGTAAATAAGATTATTGATATGAAAGAGCCTTATTATTATAGAAACAAGATAAAAGTTCATTTAAAGAAAAATAATAATAAAGTAATTTATGGTTTTTATGAAGAAAAATCAAATCATTTAATACCAATTGAAAAATGCATTATCTGCAGTAAGAGATGTAATGAATTATTGGATAAAATAATAAACTTGTTAAATAAATATAAAATTTTTAACATTGATGAAATTATAATTAAAGAGGGATTTAACACCAATGAATCAATGATTATATTTATCTGTAAAAAATGGATTGATTTACACAATATATCAGAAGAATTAAAATCAGCTGGTATTACAACAGTTATTCAAAAAATTAATGAGAAAGAAAAAATTATTTTTGGAAGTGGCTATATTCATGATATCTTGGATAATATAAAATTTAAAATAAGTTCAAGATCCTTTTATCAAGTAAATCCAGTACAAACGGAAAAACTGTATAATAAAGCGATAGAACTTGCTGACTTGAATAAAGATAATACAGTAATTGACGCTTACTCCGGAATCGGAACCATAAGTCTATATTTAAGTAAATACGTAAAGAAAGTATATGGCATAGAGATAGAAAAAGCAGCAGTAGCGGACGCAATTGAGAATTCTAAAATCAATAATATAAATAATGTGGAATTTATAAATGGAGATGTGGAAAAAGAAATTATAAGCTTCAAAGATAAAAACATAGATGTGGTTTTCATTGACCCTCCAAGAAAAGGCTGCAGTAAATCATTTTTAGATTCTATATTGGAAATGAAACCAAAAAAAATAATCTATATCTCATGTAATGCTACAACACAGGCAAGAGATATACGTCATTTGATTAATGAAGGTTATAACTGCAGTGAAGCATATCCGGTTGATATGTTTCCTCATACTTATCATATAGAAAACATTATTATGCTTTGGAGGTAAAATGAACGCAGTAGCTCAAATATTTGGAGGATTGGCAACTCTTACAAATGCAATCGGAATACAATTAAAAACAAAGAAGAAAATATTGCTATCATATTTAATAGCAGGAGTATTCTTTATTATTAGTTTTTTAATATTAAAATCGTATAGTGGAGTAGTTACTTCATTAATTATAAATATTGAAACATATATAAATTACTTATACGATAAAAATAATAGAAAAATTCCATCATATTTAATTTTTATATTATTAGTCTCATCCGTTATTATTTCATCATTATTCTATAAAACGTGGATAGATATATTCGCTATTTTAGCTTGTATTCCATATGTTCTAATGCTGATTCAAAAGAAGGAAAAATACGTTAGACTTTTCACATTATTATTTCTGTTATTTTATACGATTTTTAATCTGCTTGTAGGAGCATATGCAACCTTTATAGGAGATGTAATATTTACAATATCTACAATAGTGTCAATTATTAGGTATGATATAATTAAAAATAATAATAATATAATAAATATGATATAATTTATTAAGAATAGGAGGTGTAAGATGTCATTATTTAGCAAGGATAAGGAAATAATATTTAAAATCACTAATGCTATATTATTAATATGGTTAATTGCAGCTGTTGTATTTACATTTTCAAGTATAATAAATCTTATTTATACAGAGCCTACAAGAGATTATACATTTGAAGAATATAAAGCTACAAATTGTAACTATAAAGATGAAACTACTTCTGAAGAAGAATATGAACAAATGTGTCAAACATATTACAATGATTATAAATTTAATAATGATAATTCTAATTATTATAGATGGAAAAATTTATATATATCAATTGCAAATGTAATAATTGTAGCTGGATTCTTATTTATAATAAATAGAAAAGAAGATAAAAGTAATAAATAACTTGCATAATGCAAGTTTTTTTATTGATAATTTATCGTATAAACAATAAAATAATAATATGAATAAATATTTTAAAAAATGTTTTATATTAAGTTTTATATTTATTATTGTTTTAGGAACTATAAGTCACTTTTTATATGAATGGTCAAATTATAACAAAATAATAGGTTTTTTTGTTGCAGTGAATGAAAGTACCTGGGAACATATTAAACTGGCCTTATTTCCCGCACTAATACTTTCAATCGTAAGATTAATATATGTAAAAAATAACAACTTACTGGCAGGCATGTTCATATCTTTAATTTCTATGATTATATTAATTCCATTACTGTTTTACGGATATACTTTTTTATTAGGACATCACAATGTAATATTAGATATAACACTCTTTATAATAAGTGTTTTTATAGGAGAATTTTTATTTTATAAAGTTCTTTCTATAAATAAATCATTAAAAATATATAATATATATTTTATAATTGGAATAATTTTAATATTAACAAGTTATTCTTTATTCACTTTTTTTCCAATTAAATCTTTTATGTTTGAAGATCCAGTTGATCATATATATGGAATAAATAAAGTTGAAAAATAACAACAGTATGTTAAAATAAATTTAGGAGGGTTTTTATGGAAAAAAAAGTAATAGTAGATATGGATTTTGTAATGTGTGACAGTGGATTCTTAAATATGATAAATAAATTCTTAGGAACCAATTACATGGAAAGTGATTTTACCAATTACTATATGCAGGAAGTAATAAGTGATATAGAAACTTTTTATGAATATCTGACTCATAATAACATGTATGAGTGTTGTACTATCTATCCATATGCACAGGAAGTATTAAAAGAATTAAATAATAAATATAGGATTTTAATCGCATCCAGCTGTATTCTACCTGGAATGAATATTAATTTACTTAAAAAGCACATTTGTAATAAAATTGATTTTTTAAGTACTAATTTTCCATTTATAAATTTTAATCAATATGCATTTCTGGATGACAAGAAGGCTTTAACTCCTTATTGTAAAATAGATGATAAGTTATCAAACCTGGAGGGCGCAGAAATCAAATTATTATATACCGCTTACAACAATTTAAATTATGATAAAAGCTTTTTAGAGGGTGAAAATATTATAAGAGCAGATGACTGGAAAGATATAAAAAGAATACTGTTAAAATAAAAAAATTATATAGGTAAATAGATGAAAATATCTGATTATAATACTAATGTAAACTCTTCACAAAGAATATTAAACATATCAAAAGAGAGTATATAGACATATTTTTGAATTAGAATGTAATTTAATAATTTTTAAATGAAGCAAATATTTGTTTGCTTTTTATTTTTTGATATGTTATGATTAATTCGGGTGATAGTATGGATATTAGAAGAAAACTTGAAATTCTAAGTGATAGTGCTAAGTATGATGTATCTTGCAGTTCCAGTGGGTCAAATAGAAAAAACAATAATGGAATTGGAAACGCGAAACTGTGTGGTGTGTGTCACAGTTTTACAGCTGATGGAAGATGCATTTCTCTATTAAAAATACTAATGACCAATATTTGCATTTATGATTGTAAATACTGTATGAACAGATCTTCCAATAATATTGAACGCGCTTGCTTTACTCCTGAAGAAATTGCTGATATAACAATAAATTTTTATAAGAGAAATTATATTGAAGGTTTATTTTTAAGTTCTGGAATAATTAAAAATCCAGATTACACTATGAGTAAAATGTATGAAGCAATAAAATTACTTAGAGAAAAATATAATTTTAACGGATACATACATACCAAGACAATACCTGGAGCAAGTAAAGAATTAATTGATAAAATGGGATTTTTGGTTGATAGAATGAGTGTAAATATTGAACTTCCTTCTAATGAAAGCCTTAAACTTTTAGCACCAAATAAAAATAAAGATAAAATACTACATCCAATGAAATACATATCAGAAAATATTAAAGATAAGAAAAAGTTTGTGAGAGCAGGGCAAACAACTCAAATGATTATAGGAGCAACAAGTGATACTGACTATAAAATACTATCTTTATCTGAAAGTTTTTATAATAAATTAAATTTAAAGAGAGTTTATTACTCTGCATATATTCCAATTAATAAAGATGAGAATTTGCCTGCTATAAAAGAGCCTCCATTGGTAAGAGAAAACAGACTTTATCAGGCAGATTGGCTGTTAAGATTTTATAATTTTAAAGTGGAAGATTTATTAGATCAGAATAATCAAAACTTTAATTTATTATTAGATCCTAAAGCTGATTGGGCTTTGAGAAATTTGGACAAATTTCCCATTGAAATTAATAAAGTGGATTACAACATTTTAATAAAAACACCTGGATTCGGTATTTTATCAGCTAAGAAAATAATTGCAGCAAGAAAATATAAAAAATTGACTTTTGAAGATTTAAAAAAAATGAATGTTTCAATTAAAAGAGCTAAGTACTTTATAACTTGTGATGGTAAATATTTTAATTCAAGTAGAATTTTTAGAGGAGATATAATAACACAGTCTTTAATTTATGAGGAAAATAAAAAGATTAACAACAGTCATATCCAACTATCATTATTTCCTATGTTAAAGGAGATAAAATAATATGTTTAAATGGAAAGTTGTAAACAATACTTATTTATATGATGGTTCTATGGAAGGTTTTTTGACTGCAGTGAGTCAATGTTTAAAATTAAAAACTATTCCAGAAAATATTACAATAGAAGAATATTATTTAGAAAATTTATTTGAAACACCTGTATACATAAATACTGATTATGAAGAATCAATTAAAATAACTCAATTGATAAATAATATTTCCAGTTATTGTTTATATAACGTTTATACTGCTTTCCTATCTAAAGATAAATCTAAAGAAATTATTATTTTAAAATATATTTTATGTTTATGGAAATATGGAAATAAATTTAATTTTATGAAAAATAATGACTCTTTAATAGCAATAAATTCTTTGAGTAAAAAAGTAGCAAGAGAATCTCATAGATTAAAAGGCTTTTTGAGATTCAGAGAAATTTCCAATAATATTCTTTATGCTGATATAGAACCTGATAATAATATTACAGAAGTTTTAGCTAAACATTTTAAAGAGAGATTAAAAAATGAATTATGGGTAATACATGATAAAAGAAGAAATATAGTTGCAATTTATGATAGAAATGATTATTTAATTATTAATGTTCAAGAAATAAATTTGAATCAGTTAATTAATAATAACTGTGAAGAAAATTACAAGGAGTTATGGAAGGATTATTTCAATAATATCACTATTAAAGAAAGAAAAAATTTAAGATGTCAAATGAATTTTATGCCTAAGAAATATTGGAAATATTTAACTGAAATGGAGGAAAAACAAATATGATTAAACCACTAAATAATAATGTATTAATTAAATTAATAGAAGTAGAAACCACAACAAAAAAAGGATTAATAATTCAGAATAATCAAAGCAGTGAAATAAAAACTGGTGAAATAATCAGAGTAAGTGACAATAGTAATTCTTTTAAAGAAAAAAATAAAGTTATATTTAATATAAATGAGAGTAATAAAGTATTTTATAATAATCAAAATTTTATATTGATTGAAAATAATAAAATACTTGGAATTATTGAAGGTGAGTTATGAGTAAAAATATAGTGAGCGGAATTAATGCCAGAAAAGCTTTGTTAAACGGAGTGAATAAACTTGCTGATACGATTAAGGTTACTTTAGGTCCCAAGGGAAGAAACGTTGTAATTGCTAATGAATATTCTTCTCCTTACATTACAAATGACGGAGCAACTATAGCCAGAGAAATTGAGCTTGATAATCGCTTAGAAAATGTTGGAGTAGAATAAAAGAAGTGACGCAGAAAACTAATGATTTAGCAGGAGATGGAACAACTACTGCTGCAATTCTTGCGCAGGCATTATTGATTGAAGGTCTAAAGCATGTAGAAAAGGGTTATAATCCAATGATCTTAAAAGAAGAAATAGATGAAGGTGCAAAACTTTTAATTGAACAATTAAAAAAATTAAGTACTGAGATTAAGGATATAGAAGAAATAAAAAATATTGCTAAAATATCATGTGGTAATAATGAAATAGGCGAGTTAATAGGAAATGCTATGGATAAGATTGGACTCAATGGAATTATTACAATTGAAGAATCTCAAAGCACGCAAACAAAATTAAATATAGTGAGTGGTTATGAATTAGAATATGGCTATGCATCTTCTTACTTGTTGACTGACAATAGTAAGATGACTGCAGATTTTTCTGATCCATATTTATTAATAACTGATCAAAAAATTACAGCTATGGATCAAATAGTAAATATTTTAGATAAAATTATTGAATTAAATGGAAATCTAGTTATATTTTGTGACAGCATTGACGATAATATATTATCAAATCTTATTTTAAATAAATTACAGAATATTATAAATGTAACTGTAGTAAAAACTAATAATGACGGTGAGAACAGAAAGAATGTTTTAACTGATATAGCAGTTTTAACAGGAGGAAAATTTATCAGTTCAGAAATTGGTAATTCTTTATCTAATATTGATATAAATGAATTAGGAAGATCATCTCAAATAATAGTTTATAAAGATAAGACAAATATTATTAATGGAAAAGGTGATAAAAAAGCAATAAATGATCATATAACTGCGATAAAAAAACAATTGGAAAGTAATAATACAGATTTTGAGAAAGATATTTTAAAGCAGAGACTATCAAAATTAACTGAAAGTGCAGCCATCATTAAAATTGGTGCTTTGACTGAATTAGAGATGAGAGAAAAAAAAATGAAAATAGAAGATGCTTTATGTTCAACTAAGGCAGCACTTAAAGAAGGAATACTCCCAGGAGGGGGTATTACTTATCTTTATTTATCAGAACAAATTAAAAAGAAAAATATAGGACTTTTAATATTAAAGAAAGCACTGCAGGCTCCGATTAAACAGTTATTGATAAACGCAGGATTAGATCATGAAAAAATCATAGATGAAATCATAAGCAATAAATTTGGTATGGGTTATGATGTAACTAGCAATAAAATTGTTGATTTAAAAAAAAGTGGAGTAATAGATTCTATTATGGTGGAGAGAATTGCTTTAGAATCAGCAGCGAATATAGTATCATTAATTCTTACAACTGAGAATATTGTTGTAGATCTATCAAAAGAAGCATTAACAAAAAAAGAATTTAATGATGAATTAATTGAAAGCAGTATTTCTGGTTCGTATTGATTCCATTCTTATTAAAAGAGTAGTATAATAAAGTAATATTGAGGTGATTACATGGATAAAATTATTAATTGTAAAAGTTTAAGTGAAATATTAAAAGAAAAATGCAGGGATGAAATAATAAAAATAAATGATAAGTTAAAGCTTACTGTTATTAGTGTAGGCAAAAATCCTGCATCAGTTATTTATATAAATAAAAAAAGAAAAGCATGTAATGAATTAAATATAGATTTTGAAGAAATTAATTTTGAAGAAAATGTAAGTGAATTAGAATTAATTAACAAGATTAACGAATTAAATAATGATAAAAAGGTTACTGGTATATTGGTACAGTTGCCGCTTCCTGAAAATATCAATAAAAATAATGTAATAAATGCAATTGATTACAAAAAAGATGTAGATGGACTTACTGATTATAATACTGGAAAATTATATAATAATGAAAACTGTATAATACCTTGTACTGCTAAGGGAATACTAGAAATATTCAAGTATCTGGATATCAATTTACAAGGAAAAAATATTGCAATAATAAATAGAAGTAAATTAGTTGGTAAACCTTTGATTCCCTTATTAATTAATAAAAATGCAACTGTATCTGTCTGTCACTCAAAGACAAATAATTTAAAAGCATATACTAAAAAATCAGATATTATAATATGCGCTGTGGGAATACCTAAATTTTTGAAAAGAAACATGATAAAAAAAGGATGTATATTAATAGTTGTGGGTATTTCTAAAATCAATGATAAAATTTATGGTGATGTAGATTTTAAAAATGTTTTGAGTAAAGTAAGATATATAACTCCAGTTCCAGGAGGAGTAGGACTTATGACAGTTGCATCATTATTATCTAATGTAATAGAATGTTATAAATTAAATAATAATTCATAATTGTGATAGACGCCTTGTAATATAAATAATATTCTGATAGAATATTATAGTAGGTAGGTGAGTAGTGTGAAACAAACTACCATATTATTTGATAGTGAAGAAGTAGTAAATGCAGATACAAAAAACACTTTAAAATGCATATGTGAAGATTTAAGTGACAGGGGATACAATCCGATTAAACAAATAACCGGATATTTGATAAGTGGAGATCCTGGTTTCATTTCAAGTTATAAAGAATGTAGAAATAAAATAACAAAGTTAGATAGAAACAGTATTATAGAATTAATGCTTAAGGAATATTTGGATATATGAGATATTTGGGACTGGATTTGGGAAGCAAAACTCTTGGCATATCATTAAGTGATTCAACAAATACAATTGCTTCACCTTATAATACAATCAATTATAAAGAATATGAAGAACTGATAACTAAAATTAAATCATTAGTATCTGAATTTAGTATAACAGATATAGTGCTGGGTAATCCGTTAAATATGCATGGAACTGAAAGTACTAGAAGCAATGAATCAAGATTATTTAAGGAAATTCTAGAAAGAAATATAAATATTGAAATTCATTTACAAGATGAAAGACTATCCACTTTGGAAGCGGAGAAAATACTGATAAACAATAATACAAGAAGAAAAAACAGAAAAAAAGTTATTGATAAACTAGCTGCAACGATAATACTTCAGACATTTTTAGATAAAAGGAGTAAATAATATGAATATAGTATTAAAAGATTCAAAAGGAAAAGAAGATAAATATAGAATATTATTTGACATTGAAACAGATAAAGATAAAAAATATGTAATCTATACTAAAGATGAAGTAATAAGAGATGATTATATTAAGACTTATGTGTCAATATATAAATTGAATAAAAAAACCAAGAAATATACAATTACTCCTATTAAAAGTGTTAAAGAAATAGATTTTGTAGATAAAATATTAAATTCATTACAAAGTGAAAGTGAAAATTAATTATGATAAAAAGAAAATTGAGTATTAGAAAAATAACAATTTATTTAATATTGCCACTTTTAATATTATTTTTTTTACTTCTATGGTTTTATTTTTTTATGCTGAGTCCGGTGAGTAAAAAAAGTGAGGAAGTATTATTTGAAGTTAAGTCAGGTGAAACCTATTCTTCAATCTCTGATAAATTAAAAGAAAATAATTTAATAAGATCAACACTGTTCTTTAAACTGTATATAAAATTAAATAATATAGATTATCTTGAAGCTGGAAAATATAAATTAAATAAAAATATGAATATAGCTGACATAGTAAAAATGTTTCATGAAGGAAGCAGTTATAATCCAGATGCTATCAATGTAACCATTCCTGAAGGAAAAAATATAAGTGAAATTGCAGAAATAATATCTAAAAAGACTCTTGTAGATAAAAATATATATTTAACAGCATGGAACAGTAACACTTTCATAGACAATGTTATAGATAAATACTGGTTTATTACTGAAGATATAAAAAACAAGGATATAAGATATGGTTTGGAAGGCTATTTCTTTCCATCAACATATGAGTTATTAAACAAGGATGTTTCAGCTGAATACATTGCTTATAAATTTTTAGATCAGATGGAAACAGTATTAAACAAATATAAGGAAAAAATTGAAAATAGTGATTATTCCGTCCATGAAATTTTAACATTGGCCAGTATTGTGGAATACGAGGCAAAATTTGATGAAGACAGACCAATCATTGCCGGTGTATTTTATAATAGATTAGACGCTGATTGGAAACTTCAAAGTGATGTAACAGTTTGGTATGCAATAGGTGAAAAAAAATTAAGTTACACATATGATGATTTAAATACTGATTCTCCATACAATACTTACTATTATGCAGGATTGCCTGTTGGTCCTGTAAACAATCCAAGTGAAGCAAGTTTAAATGGAGTACTAAATCCAGTTGAATCTGATTACTATTACTTTATAGCAGATATATGCAGTGAAGATAATAAGACATACTATGCTAAATCTTATTCTGAGCATATTAAGAATGTGGAAAAATATTTAACATGTGATTAAGGTGAATTATGATAAATGAATTAGAACAATACGCAAAAGAGAATAATATTCCTATAATGGAAAAAGATTCAATCAATTTTATTCAGAAATTTATTCAAAAATATAATATTAAAAATATATTGGAAATAGGCAGTGCTATAGGGTACTCCGCCATTTCCTTTGCAAGAATAAATGATGAGGTATTCATTACTACAATAGAAAAAGATAATGCCAGATACCTAGAGGCTGTAAAAAATATAAATGCATTTGGATTACAGGAAAGAATAAACCTAGTGTTCAATAATGCACTTAATTTAAATATTCATGATAAGTTTGATCTAATAATAATAGATGCGGCAAAAACTAAGAACATTGAATTATTTGATAAATTTAAAGATAATTTAAATAGCAAAAGTTTTATTATTATTGATAATATTAATTTTCATGGCTACGTTGGAAACAGTGATAAGATAGAAAGCAATAATTTAAAAAAATTAGTAATAAAAATTGAAAATTCCATAAAATACCTAAAGAATTTAAAGGATTTTAAAGTAAGTTTTTTAAATATTGGAGATGGTTTAGCAGTATGTCAAAAAATTTAAGTAAATTTCTAATAATACCTAATGATAAAAATATAGATAGTTATAATTTTAATTCTTTTATTTTACCTTTAAAAGACTACAGTATTGGATTTGATATATATTTTAATACAAAGGAAATTAACAGTTTATCAAATAAATATAATATATATATAATAATTAATAAATTTTTACATAAAGATGAAATTAAAAAAATTGAAAAAATAATAAAAAGTTTAAATAATATTAAGGGATATTTTATTGAAGATTTAGGTTTAACCGATATTATTGATAAAGATATGACTGTAATAAATCAAAATCATATAATAAATAATTATAGTTCAATAAATTATTTAAATAAAAAAGGATTTAAAGATATAGTGGTTTCTAATGAGTTAACATATCATGAGTTAGAAGAGATAAGAAATAATACAAAATCAAATTTATATTACTTCTATATCAATAAAAATATTATTATGTATTCCAAAAGAAAACTTATATCAAATTATAATGAATTTTATAATTTGAAATCTAAAAATAATACTTATATACTGAATAACAGTCAAAAGAAATTAATTATCAAGGAGGAAAAAGAGCAGACAATTATATATAATTATAATGCTTTTTGTGCCAGTAAATACATGGATGTTTTAAAAAAATATGATTTTTTAATAGTAAACCTATCCAATATGAATAAAGAGGAAAGCAATATAATATTAAATAACATAAGCAGCAATAATTTACATGAATTAATAAAATGTGACTATTACTTTTTGGAAAATGATATTAAATATAAGGTGAAGGATATATGAGAAAAATAGAATTATTAGCTCCAGCAGGAGATTTGGACAGATTAAAATGGGCACTAAGATATGGAGCTGATGCTGTATATATTGGTGGACTTGATTATAGTTTAAGAGCAAATGCAAATAATTTTAGTATAATTGATTTAAGAAAAGCAGTAACTTTTGCTCATAAATTAAATAAAAAAGTATATGTTACTGTAAATATGCTATTTCATAACAACGATATAAAGAAGCTGGATAAATACTTATTACAGTTAAATAAAATCAATGTAGATGCTGTTATATTAAGTGATTTAGCAGTAGTAGAAGCTATGAATAGATTAAAAATAGAAATACCTATGTATTTGTCCACTCAGGAGTCCACAACCAATCATAAAGCAGTAAAATTTTGGAAAGACATGGGTATAAAAAGAATTATATTGGCACGTGAATGCTCAAAAGAGGATATAATAGATATTAAGAAGAATATTGATGTTGAATTGGAAGTATTCATCCATGGAGCAATGTGCACCAGTTACAGTGGAAGATGTGTCTTGTCAAATTATATTACCCTAAGAGATTCAAACAGAGGTGGATGCAGTCAAGTATGTAGATTTATATTTGATATAGATGATAATAAAGAAAAATTCTCTATGAGTTCAAAGGATTTAAATTTAGTAGATTACATCAGTGAACTGATTGATATTGGAGTTGATTCATTAAAAGTTGAAGGCAGAATGAAAAGTTTATATTACATTGCAACCGTTATAGATGCATATAGAAATATTATAGATAAAAAATTAGAGAATACTCTGAGTAAAAAAGTAATAAAATATTATAAAAATATTTTAAACAGATGTGCCAACAGAGAAAATATAGCACAATTTTATAACAAGAAACCTGGAGTAAATGAACAATACTTCTCAGGTAGAGATGAAGTATCAAATCAAGATTTTTTAGCAGTGGTAAAATCCTATGATAAAAAAAGTAAAACTGCTACTGTTGAACAAAGAAATTATTTTAAAGTAGGGGATGAAATTGAAGTTTTCGGGCCAAATACAGAGGTTTTCAGTTTTAAAGTAAAATCAATCATAAACAACAAGGATATTGAAGTGGAAGCCGCAAATCACCCTCAAGAAATACTGAAAATTCATATACCAAAAGAAGTAAAAGAGTATGATATAATTAGGGTCAAATTAACTTGACATTTATTATTAAATATAGTAAAATATTTTTTAACCAAAGGAGAGATTTACATAATGAAAAATAAAGAAATTTTTCTAACTAGTGAAGGCTATTTAGAATTAGAAAACGAGTTAAATTATTTAAAATTAGAAAAAAGACCAGAGGTAATGCAAATTTTAAAAGAAGCTAGAGCTTTTGGTGACTTATCTGAAAATGCAGAATATGATGCTGCTAGAGCAGAACAAGAGAATTTGGAAAAAAGAATTAAAGAAATAGAATATTCACTTGAACATGCTACTATTATTGATGATAAGGAAAAGAATTCTGATACAGTTGGAATTGGAAACACAGTTCAGCTGCAGTATGATGGTGAAGCTGATATTGAAGAATATAGAATAGTTGGAAGTGCTGAGGCAGATCCATTTAACAATAAAATATCTAATGAAAGTCCAATAGCCGCTGCTATTATAAATAAGAAAGTCGGAAGTACAGTTGAAGTTTGTTCACCAGATGGTGTATATAAAGTTAAAATAGTTAAGATAGCTTAAAAGAACAAAATAATTTGTTCTTTTAACATTTCAATAATATTCAAGGAGGATTTATGAAAAAAAGTTATATTATAAAATTAGAGGGAAAAGAATGGGAAAATTGTTTAGACAAATCTTTCAAAAAAAGAATTAAAGATGTAAAAATTGACGGTTTCAGAAAAGGTCAGGCTTCAAAAGATTTATATATTAAAAAATTTGGAGTTGAATCATTATATATGGACGCTATTGATGTGGCATTGCCAATTATGTATGACAAGTTATTGGATAACAAAGATACTATTAAACCAGTAGCTTCTCCAACAATTGATATTAAGAATATAAATCTGGATGCATTAGAAGTTGAATTTACCTTAGTGTCTTCTCCTGAAGTAAAATTAGGCAACTATAAAGATTTAAAAATTAAAAAAGAAAAAGTTGAAGTAACTAAAGCTGAAATAGAACATGAAATAGAACATTTAAAGGAACAGTTCGTTGAACTAAGAGTTATTGATAAAGCTGGAGAAGTTAAGAATGATCATGTGGTTATTATTGATTTTGAAGGTAAAATAGACGGTAAAGCCTTTGATGGCGGTAAAGCTGAGAAATATTCTTTAACTATAGGAAGCAGCTCTTTCATACCTGGATTTGAAGAAGCTGTAATCGGTATGAAAATCAATGAAGAAAAAGATATTAATTTAAAGTTTCCAGAAAATTATCATGTATCTGAACTAAAGGATAAAGCTGTTGTATTCAGAGTAAAACTTCATGAGATAAAAGAAAGAGTAATGCCTGAAATTAATGATGAATTTTTTAAGGATTTGAATATTCCTGAAGTTGATTCACTGGAAAAATTAGAAAATGAAATAAAAGAAAATATAAATGTTCAAAAATCCAGAAAAGTAGAAGATGAACATTTAATGAAATGTCTGGATACTGTTGTCAAAAATTCAAAATTTGATGTACCTGAAGAAATGATTACTGATGAAGTTGAAAGAATGATTAAAAACTTTTCTAATCAATTATCAATGCAGGGAATGAATATTGATAAATATCTAGAGATGACTAAATCAAAAATAGAAGATTTAAAATCACAAATGGCTCCTGAAGCTAAAAAAAGAATCAGTTATCGTTTAGTGATAGATGCAGTTGTTGAAAAAGAAAAAATTGATGTAACAAAAGATGAAATTAAAGCTGAAATTGAAAAATTATCAAAAGCTTATAATATGAAAAAAGAAGAACTTTTAAAAAATCTTGGCGGTGAGGACATTATAAAATATGATATTAAGGCTAAAAAAGCAATTGATATAATTACAAAATAAAAGATGAATTAGAACTCCATATGTTCTATATCATCTTTTTTATTTATCATTTCCACAGCTTTTATACTTGTTTTTAAATTATCTTCATGATATGAAGAAATATCATTTTCCAAGTCTATTATTTTCAAGATTTCTTCAAATGAAGTTTCACCAATCACAACTTTCTGTAGTCCATCCTGTAATAATGTAATAACATCACTGGTATAAACTAAATGTCTTAAATCTTTCTTTGAAGTAGAATTAACTATTGCTTCCTTTATAGCATCATTGATTTGTAACACTTCCAGGATTGCTATACGATCTCTATATCCATGAGCACAGGCCTCACAGCCGGTTTTACTGGCTTCATACATTTCATTAACATCCTGATTCAACACCATCTTGAATACTTTCTTTTCATAGTCAGTGGTAGTTCTTTTTTTTCTACATTTAACACATAGTTTTCTGGCCAATCTTTGAGAAATAATACCGGTTAAAGCACTACCAAGCAGATATCTTTCAATTTCCATGTCTGTTAAACGTTCAATTGTATTTAAAGAGTTGTTTGTATGTATAGTGGACAATACCAGGTGACCAGTAATACTTGCTCTAACAGCAATTCTTGCAGTTTCATCATCTCTGATTTCTCCGATCATTATAATATTTGGATCCTGTCTTAAAATACTACGTAAAACAAAAGAGAAAGTCAATCCGATTTCAGACTGAACCTGAACCTGGTTGATACCAGGAATATCCATTTCTATAGGATCTTCAACTGAGATGATATTAACATCCTCTGTATTAAGTTTTTGTAAAATGGAGTAAACAGTGGTACTTTTACCAGTACCAGTTGCTCCAGTTACCAATATAATTCCATTGGGAGATGCAATAATCTTTTTTATTTTATTTAAACTGTTTTCACTAAACCCTAGATTATCCAAGCCTTCCAAACTTTTTGAATAGTCAAGAATACGAATAACTATTTTTTCTCCATTATTTGTAGGTAAGCTTGAAACACGAAGATCCAGAAATTTTTCTCCGACTTTACTTTTAATTGCTCCATCTTGAGGAAGTCTAGTCTCCATTATATTCATTCCCGCTATCATTTTTATACGAGAAGTCATATTTCTTTTATACTGGCCAGGTACAGTGCCATAATCAAATAATATACCATCAACCCTTAATCTGATTTTTATATCATCTTTAGTAGGGTCAAAGTGTATATCTGAGGCATTTCTATTAACGGCATCTAAAATTATATCATTAGCTATCTCAACGATAGGAATTTTTTCAAATTCAAATTCTCTCATATGTACTAGCCTTTCTATTCTTTCATATTAAAATTATATAATAATTGAAAGTATTATTCAATAACTTTTTGATTTTTATTTCTATTATGATATAATTTATCTATAGTATATTTGGAGGAAATTATGAAAAAGGGATTTTCTATGATAGAACTGTTAATTGCAATGGCAATAATAATGCTTCTGTCAGTAATGATATTTCCATCAATAATAAAAATGAGTAAGGATTCAAGACAAAAAGCCTATGATAAAAAAATAGAGTTAATATTGACTTATTCAAAAGAATGGGGATCCGATAATTTGGATTTATTAAGTGATGTATGCACTAATATATTTGTTAGAAATCTTATAGAGGACGGATATATAAAAGGAGATGCAGAAGACAATACTGTATTGAAAAATCCAATTAATAATGATAGTATGAATAATATTATTGTATGTGTAACGTATGAAAACGAAGATGGAGTCTATAAAATAAAATCTTCAATAGTGGAGTGAATTTATGAAATTAAAAAATAATTATTTTTTTACAATAAGAGAGAATGTAGCAGAAGAGGAAAGTACTAGTGGAAATTTACTTGTCAGAAGCGGAATGATTAAGAAAGTTTCAAGTGGAGTTTATATGTATTTACCACTTGGCTTTAAAGTATTAGAAAATATAAATGGAATTATTAGAGAAGAAATGAACAAAATTGGTGCATTAGAAATACTGATGCCAGCTTTGATTCAGGAAGAAATATATGTTAAAAGCGGAAGAAGAAAGAATTTTGGTAAAGAAATGTTTACTTTAAAAGACAGATTTGATAGAAACTTTGTGTTGGGACCTACGCATGAGGAATTATTTGCATTGGCCGCTTCCTTTAAAGTAAAGAGTTATAAAGATTTACACTTCAGCCTATACCAGATTCAAGATAAATTCAGAGATGAACCTAGACCAAGATATGGATTACTTAGAGTAAGAGAATTCTTTATGAAAGATGCTTATTCTTTTGACAAAGATGAAGAAGGTTTAGATAAGAGCTACAAAGATATGGATAAGGCTTATTGCAACATATTTAACAGGTTAAATTTAAATTATATGAAAGTTAAATCTGATACAGGAAGTATGGGAGGAATGTTGTCCGAAGAGTTTCAAGCATTGTCCTCAATCGGAGAAGATACTCTAGTATTTTGCGACAGCTGTGACTATACTTCAAATATAGATATCGCAGAGCGTGTATATGAAACAAGAGAAAGTAATGATGAACTTAAGGATAAAGAAGAAATATATACTCCTGATGCCAAGACAATAAAGGAAATTTCTGCATTGTTAAATGAAACTGAATCAAAATTCATAAAGACATTAATATATAAAGCTGATGAGGAATTCTATGCGGTTTTAGTTAGTGGAAATGATGATGTGAATGAAATCAAACTTAAGAATACATTAAAAACTAAAAATATAGAACTAGCAAGTCAGGAAGAAGTAGAAAGTCTAAACTCTGTAATAGGCTTTGCAGGTCCAATTGGATTAAAGATTAAAATTGTTGCAGATAATCATATAAAAAATATAAGAAATGCAATAACAGGAGCTAATAAAATAAATTATCACATTAAAAACGTAAACATTAATAAAGATTTTACTCCAAGTTTATATTCAGACATTACCTTTGTTAAAGAAGGCTGTAAATGCCCTAAATGTGGCAAGCCTCTAAGATTTGAAAAAGGAATTGAAGTAGGAAATATATTCAAGTTAGGAACTAAATACAGTGAAGCTATGAATTTAATGTATACAGATGAAAATAATAAAATACATCCGGTTGTAATGGGTAGTTACGGCATAGGTCCAGGAAGATGCATGGCAGCAATAGTTGAACAGAATAACGATGAAAAAGGAATAATATGGCCTATTGAAGTAGCTCCATTTAAAGTGGGAATAATTGTACTTAACAATAATGAAAATTCTTTAAAAGTTGCAAGTGACATATATAATGAATTAAATAATTTAAAAATAGACACTCTCTTAGATGACAGAGATGAAAGAGCCGGAATTAAGTTCAATGACATGGACTTGATAGGAATTCCTATATGCATTATCATTGGCTCTAAGGTAAATGAAGGTATCGTTGAAGTGAAATTAAGGAATAATAATATTAAGACTGATGTAAAAATGGAAAAATTAATAGAAAAAATAAAAGAAAGTTTAACTGTTAAATAAAGGGCTTGTATGAACAATATGATTTATGCAGTATTATTAACATTATTAGCTGGATTTTCAACCTTAATAGGAGCTTTATTAATTATATTAAATAAAAATATAAAAAAAGAAAATATCATATATATTCTAGGTTTTTCAATTGGAATCATACTCTGTATAACATTTATTGAACTTATACCAGAAACATATGACAGTTTTAAGAGTAGTGTAGCACCTTTTTTAATTTTACCTTTAATATTAATTTCCATTTCAATTGGAATAGTTATTACAAATATTTTTGACAAACTTATTCATCACCAAGAGCATAATTTATATCATGTTGGGATTTTAACAATGCTGTCAGTTTCTCTTCACAAACTTCCAGAGGCAATTTCACTTTTTTTAGTTGCTTTTACAGATATAAAATTAGGACTGCTTATATTTTTAGGTGTATTCATTCATCATATACCTGAAGGTATAATGATATCTTCTTCAATCTTCTATGAAACAAAAAGTAAAATAAAGGCATTTAAATACACATTATTTTCATGTTTAATGAATCCTTTGGGAATTATCCTGGCAGTTTTATTTTCAAAATATTTCACAGATAATTTAATATTAGGATTCTTATTTGGCATATCAAGCGGTATGTTGATTTTCCTATTGTTTAGAGAATTAATTCCAACCATAATAAAATATAAGCAATATCAAAAAACTGCTGTTTCATTCATAACAGGCATTGTATTTGTATATATACTTCATTTGTTTATTGGATAAATATAATTATTTGAAATAAATATGGAAATATAGTATAATATAAAGTCGTAAAAGGGGGATATTATGCTGCAATTTATATTATTCTTAGTATTATTATCTTTCTCTGGAAAAATTTTAGAATATGCACATGTTAACAGTATTTACAAGTATTTAGCAGATAACGGTTATAAAGTGGATAGGACCAAACTTAAAATGAGTTCCAAATCAGCTCTAATTCCAGGTTTCAATATGTTTTTTATTATAAAGCAGGTTATGTCATTTAATTCCAATAAATATAGGTTTGCAGATAATTACAGAATAAAGGGATTTTTAATTCCTTTAAATAAGGAAGAAGAGCATTATTACAATGAAAAACCTTCATTTGATAGAGCATATGAAATAAACTTAGGTATTAAAACTAAAGCTTTAAGTATTACTTATATTAATGATAATATTGATAGCAACACAATTTACTATGTAATAGAAAATGGGAATTATATCATTACAAAAGTTAAAGGTCCCGATAAAGATTTGTCAATAATAGAACTAAGATGCAGACTGCTGGAGGAATTAAACTATATTAAACCTTCCAAGGAAAATATAGAAGCTGCCGAAGTAAAGCAGGACAAACAGCCGCTTAAAAATTATTTGAGATTGAAAAAAGCTGAGATAAAGAGTGAAAATAACTTTGAAGATAAAGAAGGATACAGCTTAACTAGAAAAAAAGATAAATAAATATCTTTTTTATTACTTTTTTTATATGTTATAATATATAAATAAAGGTGTTATATATGGAGAGAAGTAGCGTTGATATAAATAAATTGAGTCCAATGATGAAAGAATACATTAAAACAAAAAGTGAATATGAAGATGTACTTCTTTTTTATCGTCTGGGAGATTTTTATGAATTGTTCTTTGATGATGCCTTAACTGCTTCTCACGAATTGGAACTAACACTTACTGGAAAGAATGCAGGATTGTCCGAAAGAGTACCAATGTGCGGAGTTCCTCATCACGCAGTTAACATTTATATTGAAAGACTCATAGAAAAAGGTTATAAAGTAGCTGTCTGCGAGCAGATGGAAGATGCAAAACAAGCAAAAGGAATAGTAAAAAGAGAGGTAATACAGATAATCAGTAAAGGCACTTTGACAAATACAGAATTACTTAATGAAAAAGATTTTAATTACATAGCAAGTATAACTGATTTTAAACATATATATGCATTTACCTATGCGGATTTACTAAGCGGTAAGATAAATACCACTTTTATTCCATATGATAAAAATAAACTGATAAGTAACATTGTAAATTTAAATATAAAAGAAATAGTAGTAAATAGCACTTTTGATAAGGATATAATATACGATTTAAAAAACAACTATAATATTTTTATTAGTATAATTGAAGAAGTAAATAACTATAATGATTATGATATTTACTCTGACATAAATGATGAAAAGTTGACTGCCAACACAAATATTGTCCTAACATATTTAGAAAAAAATCAAAAAAAGAATCTGTCTCATTTTCAAAAGGTTGAATACATAGATAATAAATTATTTTTAGAAATTGATAAAGACTCTATCAGAAATTTGGAGTTAGTAGAAACTTTAAGAACAAAAGACAGAATTAACAGTCTTTTATGGTTTATGGATAAAACCAAGACAGCAATGGGAAGCAGATTATTAAAAAGTTTTATAATAAGTCCAAGTATAAATAATGATGAAATAGTAAGAAGACATAATTTGGTAGAATTATTAATAAAAGAATTCCTATTTAAAAGTGAACTCTCTAATGAACTGTATGAAATATATGATTTAGAAAGATTAACAGGTAAAATAGCGTGCAATAATGTTAATGCTCATGATTTGCTTCAATTAAAGAACAGTATAAAAGTTTTACCTAATATAAATGAAATATTGAATAATCTAGATTTAGAATTATTGGAAACATTTGATGATTTATATACATTATTGGAAAAAAGCATTCATGAAAATGCTCCAGTAACTTTAAAAGAGGGAAATATAATTAAGGAAGGTTACAATGAACAACTGGATGAATTAAGAAGCATTAGAAAAAATGGAAAAGATTTTATATCCAAGTTTGAAAATGAAGAAAGAGAAAGAACAGGAATTAGAACATTGAAAGTTGGATATAACAAAGTATTTGGATACTATCTGGAAATAAGTAAGTCACAAGCTAAAGAAATAAAAGAAGAATTCGGTTATGAAAGAAAACAGACAATATCTAATTCTGAAAGATTTATAACACCATTGTTAAAGGAAAAGGAAGACATGATATTGAATGCAGAGGAAAAAATAAATTCTTTGGAATATGATTTGTTTAATGACATAAAAGAAGAAATAAAGAAATATATTAATAAACTTCAAAATGTATCCAATAAAATCGCCTTTTATGATGTAATGCAGTCATTTGCAACTGTAGCAGAAGAAAATTTATTTGTAAGAGCAAATATTAATGAAGACAGTATAATAAATATAAAGGATGCAAGACATCCAGTAGTAGAAAAGGTAATTAAGGAAGAATATATTCCAAATGACATAATTATGGACAAAGATACAAATATTTTAATTATCACCGGTCCAAATATGAGTGGAAAATCAACCTATATGAGATGCCTTGCAGTAATTGTTATATTAAATCAGATCGGCTCTTTCATTCCAGTAAAAAGTGCAGATTTACCTATATTTGATAAGATATTCACTAGAATAGGAGCAACAGATGATCTAGTGGGTGGAGAAAGTACTTTCATGGTTGAAATGAAGGAAAGTGCCAATGCTTTAAAAAATGCAACAAATAAAAGTTTAATACTGTTTGATGAACTTGGCAGAGGAACTTCCACTTATGACGGAATGGCTTTAGCAGGAGCAATCTTAGAATATATAGATAAAAACATTAAATGCAAAACACTTTTCTCAACACATTATCATGAACTAACGAAGATGAGTGAATATTTACCAGGTATTAGAAATGTTCATGTAAAGATATATGAGGAAGACGGTGATATAAATTTTCTTCATAAGGTGAGTGAAGGTCCTGTAGATAAAAGTTATGGAATAAATGTTGCAAAACTTGCCAATCTTCCAGATTACGTAATAAGAAAAGCTAATGAATTATTGAAAATATATGAGAAAGATTCTAAAAAAGAAAAAAATGTAAAACAGTTTGAATTAGATTTAAAAGAAGACACTGATGAGTTAAGAGAGTATGTCAAAACTATCAATCCTCTGGAAATTACTCCTTTGGAAGCATTAAATATATTGGATGAAATCAAAAAGAAAATATAGGAGGTATTTATGAATGAAAATGATTATTTAAAAAATTATTATGAACTGGGTGGAGAGGATAGTAGACTCATCAAAGACAAGGCTCATTCTGTAGAATTCATTACTACAACAAAATATATAGAAAAATATTTAAAGCAGAATGACAGAATATTAGAAATAGGAGCGGGTACTGGAAGATATTCCTTATATTATGCAGAAAAGGGATATAAAGTGGACGCTATTGAACTGGTGCAGTATAACATTGATGTATTTAAAACTAAAATAAAGGCTAACATGAATATAAATGTCAGACAAGGAAATGCATTGAATTTAAATATGTATGAAGATAATACTTTTGACATTACATTAGTACTTGGACCTCTTTATCATTTATATACAGAAGAGGATAAAAGAAAAGCTATAGAAGAAGCCTTAAGAGTAACTAAAAAGAATGGATATGTTTTTATTGCATACTTAACTCACAGTTCTATAATGTTAAATTATGGATTAATAAAGGGAAATTTATTAAAAATTAAAAATGTTTGTGATGAAAATTATAGATTTAAAGATTTGCCAGAAGAACTGTTTACTGCCTTCTATATAGATGAGTTTGAACAAATGATGAATAAATTCAAATACAAATTTATAGGTAATGTTGCTACAGATGGAATAACTACCGCATTTAGAGAAATAATTAATGAATTAACAGAGGAAGAATTTAAAGTATGGCTGAATTTTCATTTAAAAACCTGTGAAAGAAAAGATTTACAGGGATACAGTTCTCACATGTTATACATATGCCAAAAATTATAAAAAAGAAAGCATTAAACTTTCTTTTTATTATAATATTTTTTCAGTGTTCTTAAAACTTATTTTACTTATTTCATTCAGTATATCTTTTCCATGCTTTTCCACCAGTTCTTTTCCAATATTATCTACAAGAGTTCCTGCACCTTTAGGAATATTTAAATCATATTTTTTAGAAAGTTTTTCCGCTTCTTTTAAAAATATGTACCTGCTTATAACAGAAGCTACTGCAACACTTAGATTTTTGCTTTCTGCCTTGGTAAGAAAAGTTATGTTTGTAACCTTTTCTGTGGAATCCTTTATATAGTTGAAATAATTTTTAGGAAATGCAAACTGATCAACTATAATTTTCTGATATGGTAGTTTTTCGCTTACAAGTTTAAATAGAACTTTATTATGAAGGATAGCTTTTACTTTATTCATATTGAAACCTTTATTATGATAATAATTGTATTCTTTATTTGTAATGATTAAACTATAGTGCTTGATCCTGCTCATCAAAATAGGACCACATCTTAATATTTTCTCATCTGTCATTTTTTTAGAATCATTAATTCTTAATTTTTCCAGAAATTTTATTTCATCTTTTTTTACAAAGGCAGCGGTCACAACAATAGGAAGAAAATAATCTCCTGTTCCCACCTCATCAGAGCCAATTGCATCAAAATAATAATAACTTTTATCAGCTTCTTCTTTCTGTTCAATATTAATATCTCTGTTATTAAAATGTTTTTCCAAATCAATCCACATATTGGCATCTATATCTGCAGAAATGCCCTGAAACATAATCTTTCCAGACTCATAAAGGGTAATTATTGTATCAGCTTCAACTGCCTGAAATACAGCATAAGGTGGAGTTTTTTCTTTTCTCAAATCTTTATAATACTCAATTATTTTTTCCTTAATATTATCACTAACTTTAAACACAATAGTCATAAATTCACCAGTTTAATTGTAACATATTTTTCTTTATTTTTCATATTTTTTATAATATAATGGTAAAAGAGGTGTTAAGATGAATATAATAAACAGTGTAATAATTGTTCTACTTATATCCGGAGCGCTTTATGGGCTTAGAAATGGTGCTTTAAAGCTTTCAGTATCACTGGTTGGAACATTAATTGTAATTATATTGGCCTTTTCTCTAAGACATCTAGTAGCAGAAGTTATGTACAGGTATTTGCCGTTCTTCAACTTTGGCGGTGTTTTTAAAGGACTGCAGGTATTAAACATATTACTGTATGAAACAATTGCTTTTCTAATAATGTGTACAATATTCGGAATAGTTTTGAAAATACTATTGAAAATTACAGGTGTAATAGAAAAAATATTCAGTGCCACAATAGTTTTAGGGTTGGTATCTAAACTGGCAGGAGCAGTCCTGGGAATGGTTGAAGTATACATATTGATCTTTGTACTGCTGTATTTTTTCAAGCAGCCATTCATAAATATTTCCGGAGTGAATGATTCCTACTTGGCAAATGTTATATTAACAAAAACACCTGTATTAACCAGTAAAATAGAAAAGACAAATGATTCAATTGAGGAAATATATGCTTTAAAGGATGATTATTTAGAAATTGAAGATAAAGATGAATTTAATAAAAAAGTATTGGATAAATTTTTAGAAAATGATATTGTTACTGTTGATTCTGTGATATTATTAAAAAATAAAAATAAATTGAATTTTAACGGATTGGATTCACTTATAGAAAAATATGGAGGATAAAATGATACATTTAGAAAATGAAGATTTAAAAACATTAATTAAAGAAGGAATACATATAGTTGATTTCCATGCAGAATGGTGTGGTCCCTGTAAGATGATTGGACCAATATTGGATGAATTTGGAGACAGAATCAGCATCATTAAAGTTGATGTGGATACTCATCAGGAACTTACTATGGAATACGGAATAATGAGCATACCTACTTTGCTTTACATAAAAAATGGAAATATAGTAAAACAGACTCTAGGCTTTCAAAGTAAAGAAATGATAGAAAAAAATATAGAGGAATTAAAAAAATAAGCAAATAAAACTTATTTTTTTATGACTAAATATTAAATTTATGATATTATATTACTAGACTAAAAAATAGAAGGAATTTATATGAAATTGAGAAAAGATAGAATATTCATTGGGGTAAGCATAGTGTTTTTATTAACATTATTAGTCATATATACATACCGTTTAATTTATTATTATAATTTAGAAAGAAATTCAGCTGCTGAATCAACCTCATTATATGAAAAAATTATTAGCAGTAAATCATATACTGGTACACAAGGCTTGTTTGAAATTGATGAAGAATATATTTTCAGAGGAGAAGTAACAAATAACTATATATATTATTCAGGTAGACTGTGGAGAATTGTATCCATTAACAAAGAAAAAGAATTAAAAATGGTTACAGATGAGATTCAAACTTCTTTAGTCTGGGGCATTAACAGTGAATATAAGGATTCATATATAAGAGAATGGCTAAACAAATCTGAAACTGACTATAGTGGAATATTTAACAATTCTTTGAACTATCCTGATCTATATCTTTTGAATACGCCAACCTGTACAGATAAGTATGATAGTGTGGAAAATATTACATGTGAAGAAATGTTCAACGATGACAAGATAACTTTATTAACCGGAGAAGATTATACAACTGCAGGTGGAGCAAACAGTTATCTTAATAATGAAAAAAACTACTGGCTAAATAATACAACGACAGAAAATAATGCTTGGTTTATAACAGAATCCGGCGGTTTTAATAACATTGTAAATATCAATGAAACATATGAATCCTATGGAGTAAGACCTGTGATAACAATTTATTCTGATACAGATCTAATAAGCGGTAACGGTAGCTATGACGATCCATATATATTTGAAAATGAAGAAGTCAGCATTCTTGAAAATGTTTCAATTGGTAAATTGATAAAATATAATAATTATTTATGGAAAGCAGTTTCTAAGGACAGCGAAAAAGTAAAACTTGTTTTAAATGATTATGTCAATGATAAAGATAAGGATTTGACTTTGCCAATATCTGAAGCTGATGCAAGTTTCAATGTAAAAGATAAGAAAAATATAGCTTATTACTTAAATAATGTTTATGATGATTTAGAGAATGAGGATTATATTATAAAATCCAGATGGTATACTGGACAGTATAATTCTGAAAATAAGTTCAATTATAAAGAAATATATGATGATTATGTAAGTGCCAACATTGGATTATTAAGTGTTGGAGAATTATTTATCAATGATTTGGACGATACATTCTTAATAACTAAAACTGATGACATATTTGATACATTTTATTTATCTAAAATAAATGGAAATTTAGATACAGATATTTATACCAGTTCATTAAAAGTAAGACCAAGCTTATATTTAGATTCTGAATTGAAAATTTCTGCCGGTAACGGAACAGCAGACAGTCCATATGAGTTAAGTAGGTGAGTTTATGAATGAAGATATAGAAATTATAGATTTAGAAGATAAAATAGAAGAAAAGATAATTGAAACTTCTTCAAAAATAAAGAAGAATAATAAATTGATAATACTGTTTATTATATTGGATTTAATTGCAGTCACATTATTATTTTTGGCTTATGGTCCAATATCATATTTCAGAGATTTATTTATTACTACAGCCATGACAACAATGAATCACAAGTATTTTGCATATACCATTTACAGTGAAGATACAGTAAATAAAGTATTGAACAGTAATTTTGTTAAAGAATTAGAGGAAAATACAAATGCAAGTGAGATAATCTTTGAGGAAATAAAACCCACAGATGAATATGAATCAATTTATGAAGAACAGATACTTAAAAAGGATGAAGGCAATGATTTATATAAATTGATAAATATTGATGAGGCTGGATATAAAGGATATATGGTGGCCATTTATGATGCTTCAAGAATATCCTTGGCAACTTCCACAAAATTAAATGTAGGGGGTCAGATTCTAGACAAGATTGTTGAAGATAATGATGCCATTATAGGAATAAATGCCAGTGGTTTTTATAGATCCGGTAAAAAGATGACTCCAAACGGCAGAGTCATTCAGGATGGAAAACTGAAAAGTAACGGTACCGGTGTAAGATATGGAAATGGACTTGTTGGATTCAATAAGGATCATGTACTTGTTCTTACAAAAGAAAGTGCAAGTAAAGCAATTGAAAATGGAATGGTGGATGCTGTTGAATTCGGTCCTTTCCTGATTGTAAATGGAAAAGCAGCTACAATTGTTGGAAATGGAGGTTATGGAATTGCTCCAAGAACTGCAATAGCACAGAGAAAAGACGGAATAGTGTTGTTTTTGGTTATTGATGGAAGAAGTGCTTCCAGTTTGGGAGCGGGAATGAACGATCTAATTAAAATATTCACAAGATATAAGGCTTATAATGCATCTAACCTGGACGGAGGCGGCTCTAGTACATTGATAATTAATGATGAACTCATAAACAATCCTAAAAGTTATGGATATTCAGGGGAAAGATACATACCAAACGGATGGATTGTAAAATAAATAATAAATATCATAAAAGGATGGACAAATTGAGAATAACCCCTTATAATATAGTTACAAAAAAGAAAAGGGGTTTTTTTTATGAATGAATTTTTTAATGACGTAGAATTATACAATTATGACCTACCAGAAAATTTAATAGCTCAAACTCCTTTAAAGAACAGAGATGAATCAAAACTATTAATATTAGATAAAATTACAGGAAAAATAAAACATAAGAATTTTTATGATATTATAGGTTTTTTTAATTATAAGGATGTTTTAGTACTTAATAACACTAAAGTAATCCCATCAAGATTAATAGGCATTAAAGAAGAAACTAAGGCTAAAATAGAAGTGTTTCTTCTAAAGGAATTGGAATCAAATATATGGGAATGTTTGGTAAGACCTCAGAAAAGAGTTAAAAAGGGTACTATAATAAGTTTTAATGATGTTATTAAAGCAGAATGCATAAAAGTTCTGAATGATGGAATAACACATTTTAAAATGATTTATAATGGTATATTCTTAGAAGAATTAAATAAAGTCGGCATCATTCCGCTTCCTCCATATATAAAAAAGGAACTAAAGGATAAGGAAAGATATCAAACTGTATATGCAAGAATAAATGGAAGCAGTGCAGCTCCCACTGCCGGATTTCACTTTACTGAGGAATTATTGGATAAATTAAGAAAAAAAGGGGTTACTATTGTATATGTTACCTTGCATGTAGGACTTGGAACATTCAGACCTGTATCTGAAAAGGATATTTCAAAACATAATATGCACAGTGAATATTATGAAATTAGCGAAGAAGCTGCTGATATATTAAATGAAGCTAAAAAAGAAGGAAAAACTATTACATGTGTAGGAACAACATCTTTAAGAACATTAGAGAGCAATTATACAAAATATAATAGATTTAAGAGCACAAAGGAAGAAACAGCAATATATATATATCCTCCATATAAAATAAGAGCTGCAGAGCAGTTAATTACTAATTTTCATTTACCAAAAAGTACATTAATAATGCTGGTTAGCGCTTTTGCAGGAAGAAAAAAAATATTAAATGCATATAATGAAGCAATTAATAATAATTATAGATTTTTTTCTTTTGGAGATGCAATGTTTATCAGAAACAATAATTTTATTAGAAGAACAAAATATTATAGAAAGTTATTAAAAGATTTTAAATACGAAAAGGCATATTATAAAGATGAAAGTATTAAAATATATAAGGGAAATAATAATATATTACTTTCAGCACCTCATGCATATAAACATATTAGATATGACAGAAAAAAGAAAAATGAATATAACACTTCAAATATTATCAAGATTCTTAATAAACTAACTGATTGCCATATAATTTATAAATATCGTGAAGATAATGATGACTTTAACCATATAAAGGAAAACAGATATAAAAATATAATATCTGAATATATAAAGAATAATAATATTGAATATTTTTTTGATATTCATGGTATTAATGAAGAATATTCATATAGTATTGAATTGGGAACTAACGATTGTAAGAATGTAAATATGGATAAAGATTTGATAAGCAATATAATCAATATTATAAATAATAACTTATCAAAAAAAGTGATGACTGATCATAAGTATAAGGCAGGAGAAAATACTATAAGTTATTTTATTAATAAGAAGAATAACATTAAAACCATACAGTTTGAAATAAATAAGAATTATAGAAAACTAAAAAGAAGACCACGTAAATTTAATAAAACAATTACTACTTTTATTAAAATTATTGAACTAATAAAGGAGAAATAAGATGACTGATGAAATTAATTTTAAGGAAAAATATGACAAGATATTAGATATTCAACCGATAGCAAAAGAACGTGATAAAGTAAAAGGTGATGTAAAATTTGACTATATTGGCTTGGAAATTGAGATAGCTGTTGAATTTCAAAGAGATAGATATACTTTTATAAGAGCTTTGATTAAAAAGATAAAAAACCTAGTTGGAAAGAATGGAGTATTTGTAAGAGACGCTACCATACTTGGCAGTTATTCATTTGAAATAGTGTTAAATCCATTACCAATTAAAAAAATAGGCAATATCTATTCTAATTTAATGAAAATATTGGCATTTAGTGATGGAAGTCTGCAATTTAATAAAGAGCATAATTGCGGACTGCATATGAATTTTAACCAATATGATATTAAAAATATTAAACAGACTCATAAGGATTTATTGTTGTTTATGAGTCAGAAGCAAGAATATTTTGAAGAGAACATATATAAGAGAGTACATTATGATTTTGATTTTGATCAGTACCTTGAATATCAGAAAACCATAAGCAGTAAATATTTAGCAATTAATTATTTAAATAAAAAACTTATAGAAATTAGAAATATAAAAGTTGAACTTACAAAAAAAGAATTAATGGATTTAATGAAATATATTATTAATATATTTTATCCAAATAAATTAATAATTAAGAAAAAAATAAAAAGAATACAGAAATTAAAGACTATATTAAGTGATACTTTTCAAAAAAATAATATAAATGACATTAAAAAAAGTCTGGATAACAAATTATTGATAATAAAATTTGAAAAGAATATTCCTAAAATTATTTTACCTGATGAAAATATTATTTCTTATATAGAAGATAGAGAGGAGAATTAATATGAAAAAAGCTGACGCTTGGCTTTTCTACTCTGGAGGAGTATTTGAAAAAAGAAAAGAAAGAGGATATATAAGAGAACTTGAAGAAAAGGCAATGAATGAATTCGGAATAAAACTAGAAATTAAGAATGCTCATAAATTTATAATGTATTCCGGAAACAAAAATGAATTGTACTATGAAGGTAAAAAGGTTAAGAATTTACCTAAATTTGCTATATTCAGAAGATATGATATATATCTGGCAAGACATCTGGAATCATTGGGAGTTTCAGTATTTAACAATGTACAGGCAATGATTGATGCCAGAAATAAAATGAAAGTACATCAAATACTGGCTAGTAAAAATATATGTATTCCTCAAACCATATACATATCACCTAAAAAGAAATTAAGTAATATTAATTATGAAGCTGTATGTAAGGTTTTAAAGAATAATAAATTTATTATGAAATGGATTTATGGTTCTCAGGGAACACATGTGTTTTTAGTAGATAATAAAGAGGAATTTGATAAAATAATTCATAAATATGCAGGAAAGGTATTATGTCAGGAATATATTGAAAACAGTTATGGAACAGATATTAGAGCATATATAATAGGTGGAAAATACATAGGAGCAGCTATTAGAAAAAGTGAAACTGATTTTAGAAGTAATTTAGCTAAAGGTGGGGAAGCCAAATATTTTAAATACAATAAGAGAATTGAAAAAATAGCAATTGAGGCTGCCAATGCCATTGGATTAGAAATATGCGGAGTAGATATTCTAATAGGTAAAAATAATAAATACTACATTTGTGAGGTCAACTCAGTTCCAGGATTCAAATCTGTAAAAAGCACTTTGGATATTGATGAAAAGACTGTGTTTTTAAATCTAATTCGTGATAAAATGAATGCAGGTGAAGAATGTGGACTTAAAATTTAAAATATTAAAAAAAAGCAATGAATCCAACGCCAGATTAGGAGAATATAGAACTAAATTTGGAATTCATAAGACACCAATGTTTATGCCGGTAGGAACTCAGGGAACTGTAAAGGGATTATCTCCTGAAGAAATAACAGATACTAAATCTGATACAATACTTGCCAATACATATCATCTCTGGCTAAGACCTGGAGAAGATATTGTAAATGAAGCAGGTGGACTTCATGAATTTATGAATTACAGAAATGGACCAATATTAACTGATTCCGGAGGCTATCAGGTGTTTTCTCTTGCAAAGCCTAAAGATATTAAAGAAGAGGGAGTAAAATTTAAAAATCATTTAAATGGTGATGAATTATTTTTAACACCTGAAAAATCTATTGATATTCAAAATAAACTGGGATCTGATATTATGATGAGCTTTGATGAATGTCCTCCCGCAAGAGCAGAATACGATTATTTAAAAGCCAGTATGGAAAGAACGCTGCGCTGGGCAGAAAGAGGTAAGAAAGCCAACAGAAATACAGAGAGTCAGGCTTTATTTGGTATAGTTCAGGGTGGAGCATATAAGGATTTAAGAAAATATAGTGCCATTGAAACTGTTAAAATGGATTTTGATGGTTACAGCATTGGTGGAGTAGCAAACGACAATGAATCAAAAGAAGATATGTACAGCGCTATAGAATATTCTATTCCATACTTGCCGGAAGACAAATTAAGATATCTGATGGGAGTAGGTGAACCGATAGATATAATTGAAGGTGTAATAAGAGGCATAGATATATTTGACTGTGTATTGCCGACAAGACTTGCCAGACATGGAAATGCATTCACAAAATATGGCAAGATAAACATTAGAAACAGAAAATATATGAATGATTTTTCTGTTCTGGATGATACATGTGACTGTTATACATGCAGAAGCTATTCAAAAGCTTATATAAGACATTTAATTGTTTCAAATGAAATGTTTGGCAGCAGATTGCTATCAATACATAATATAAGATTTTTAAATAAATTGGTGGAGGAAATAAGAGAAGCTATAAAAAAAGATAAATTATTGGAATATAAGGAAGCATTTATAAATAATTATTATAGTAAATAGGAGATATATGATACCTTCAAATCATTGGTTAAAAATTAATCCAATATTACATAGAGGAGGCTATAATAATAACTGTATAGAAAATACCATAGAGGCAATAAAAGAGGCTATGAAACTTAGCTGTCCAATAGAAATAGATGTTAGAGTTACAAAAAATAATACAGTTATTCTTTTTCATGATAATAATTTAAAACGCTTATTTGGAATTGATAAGTATTATTATGATATTACAAATGAAGATATAGGCAAGTTAAAATACAAAAATAGCAATTCTAAAATAGCAACTCTTAAAGAAGTACTAGAATTGGTTAATGGTAAAGTACCGCTACTGATAGAATTGAAATATAATAAAGATATGTGTAAAATGAACAAACTTGCAAATGAAACTTCAAAAATATTAAAAAATTATAAAGGAGAATATGCCATTCAAAGCTTTTATCCTAGAATGGCTAAAATATACAATAGGTTAGATAATAAACCATATATAGGTATTTTATGGTCATCAAAATACTGTCTACTTATAAATAATATAATACTTAAAATCGTTTTAAAATTATACAAATATGATTTTATTTCCTATAACATAAAAAGATTACCCAATAAATATTTAAAGCAGTTAAATATTTCCAAGATATATTGGACAATCAACTCTAAATATGAAGAAATACTGGCAATTAAAAACAACGGTAATTTTATTTGGAAAAATACAAAATATAAGGCTCCAAAAGAAATAACTCACAGTCTACTGTGAGTTTTTATTTTTAAAGTTAATTCCAAACATTCCACCAATGGTAGAGGAAAGAAGTAAAATCAGTAAATATATTCCAATGCTTATTTTAGGATTGCCTCCCAACAGTAATGAAAGCAACAATATTAAAATAATATTCAATACTCCAATTATCAAACCATTGATATAACCTCTCTTATCATTGTTTTTTGCTATGTAAAATCCAGTATACAAGAATAGTGATATCATAAATATAAAACTCAACAGTGACAATGTTTTATAACTAATAACATTAAGATAATTTAAAATAGTTGTTATGAATAAAAATATAATTAATGCTATATAGAAACGTAATATTCCCTTAAAATAAATTCTTGTTTTTATTTTATTCACCTCTAAAATAATATTATTCATGTTTAAAAAAAATATGATAGTCCCATAATATAAATAAGGTGATTCAAAATGGATTTACTAATAGCAAGTTACAGAACATTATTCTTTTATTTACTAATGTTAATTCTATTTAGAATAATGGGTAAGAGAGAAATAGGACAGCTGAGCATACTTGACTTGGTTGTAAGTATTTTAATAGCAGAAATGATCGCTATCAGTATTGAAAATATAGAAGATTCCATTCTACTTACAGTAGTTCCCATTCTAATATTAGTTATTTTAGAATTATCAGCCGCTTTCATCGCTTTAAAATCCAATAAATTAAGAAATGTTTTGGAAGGCAAACCCGCATTGATTATTGACAAGGGAATAATAAACTTTAAGGAAATGATAAAACAGAGATATACTTTAGATGATTTACTGTTAGAGCTGAGAAATAAAAAAATTAAAAATCTAAAAGATGTTGAATATGCTGTATTGGAAAATAACGGTTCATTATCAATATTTAAATACAACTTTTTAAGACTGGATACATCTAATCCTTTTCCAATTATACTTGATGGAGTAATACAGAAAGACACTTTAAAATATATAAATAAAAGTATTGAATGGGTTCATGAAATTTTATTGAAAGAAAATTTAAATGTTAAAGATGTATTTTATGCATTCTATAAGAATAACAAGCCATTTATTATTAAAAAAAGTGAATTAGCTTAAAACTTTTCTTACATAAATATAATTAAAATAAGTGGAAAATATTAAATTTAGAATAATAGCTATTACCATGGAATACATTCCCATGTGAAACATAGAAAATATAAAAATACTTCCCAATCTTACTATTGAACCGATAATGGTAACCATCATGCTTATCCTAGCCTTATCCAGTGCTTGAAGTGAATTGATAAGAGGAATCTCTATAAAATAAAGAAGAGTAAATGGAGCTAATAGTTTTATATAATTTATTCCAGCAGTAGTATGAAATAATATATTCAGTAAAAATTCAGGAAATATGTAAATAAATAAAGTGGATATAAAACCAATGCCAAGGGAAATCAGAACTATTTGTCTGATTCTTTTTATACATTTTTTCTTATTGCCTTCACTGTAGTTTTTAGAAAGTTCCGGAATCAAGGCAGTGGATATAGACTGAGTAAAAAATTGAGGTAGCAAAAGTAGAGACAAACTGTAACCATTTAATATTCCATATTCATTTATTATGTAACTGGAAGAATATCCAAAAAATAAAAGAGTATTTGTAAGAACTATGGGTTCAAGGAAATATGCAAAGCTGCCAACTATTTTACTGGAAGTTGAAGGCAAGGAAATATTTAAAATGTCTTTAATTTCCTTTTTTTGAGGAATTAAATCAGCTTTAGTTATTTTTATATCTTTTGGCAGTGCCTTTAACATTACCAATATTGAAATACTTTCACTTATAATATTTACCAGTATAATTATATTAATAGCATTTATAATACTTGTTTTAACAATCATTGGAATAAAAATACTTAATATAACTAATCTAACAACCTGTTCAGCAATATTTGATACAATATAAGGCATCATTCTTTGCTTTCCCCAGAAATAGCCTTTTATAATACTTGATAAGCCTATGAATGGTAAAGTAAAGCCAACGCATACTATAGGATAATAAAGTCTGGGTTCATTTAATAAATTATTGGCAAGAAAAGGCGCGAATAAAAAGATTAATAAAATGGAAATAAGATTTATTAATATTGATATGGGAATAATTGAAAATATTATTTTTTTACTGCTTCTTCCCTTAATAGCCACTAATTTTGAAATGGCAACCGGATAAGAAAATATTGCAACCATAATAAATAAGGAAAAAGTAGGACTCAGCATACTGTATAAACCAATGCCTTCAATGCCAATTTGCCTAGTAATAATTATTTTTATAATAAAACCTAAAAGTTTAGAAATGAAACCACCAACAAGTAAAATTAAAGTTGATGCAAAAAATTTATTCTTTAATATTTCTTTTATCATAATAAATTATATGAGTATATTATATAAATAATAGAAATAAAATATATATTCATATACTTATATAGGTGAATTAAATGAGATTACCTCCAAGTATAGATCCAAAAATATATACATTGTCTGCTATTATAGTCGGCTATTTACTTATAGATGATTTAACAGCCATTGAACAAATTTCTGTTGGCAGATGGTTTATCCTGGTTGGTCAGGTTTTAGGTACGAATGGAAGTCAAAAATTAGTATTGAAAGAAAGAGAAAACGGTGATCCATTTAATATGAGAAGTTCCAATACAGGAAATAATAATTCAACTGCCAGTGAATTAGAACTACTAAAAAGAACACTTGCAAAAATTCAAAGACAAATTGAAATATTAATGAAAGAAAAAAATATATAAATTTGTTTTTATATATTTTATATGTTATAATTAAATTAGCCTAAGAATAATGATTATGGTAAAATAATTCGGCTATTATATTTTATTGGGAATCTAATTAATTTCCGGTGTTGAATGCCAAGCTATTTGGAATCCTAAAAGAGATTATGTGATGCCCACCTCGTAAGTAATTGCGAGTTTATATAAGCCATGTCGTATTCTTGGGTTTTTTTCTTAAAATAACTTACGAAGGCCAATTATTATGCTTCAACCTTCTTGAAAAGGTTGAAGGTCTTTTATAAAGATTGAATCCTCCTGGACATATACAAACAAAAGGATGGTTCTTCTTCTCCTTGAAATAAGCCATTAAAATTTCTTTTCTACGAGATATTTCTTCTATCCTATGATCTGTTTTAGAAGCATATCTTCTGCTAAGTTCATAAAAACTACTCATAAATTATCACCTCTATAAAAATTATATCATATTTTTCTTTTTTCATTATATTTCTTTAATTCTTCTTCATATTTGTTAGGTTTAGATTTATAGTAAACTCTGTCTTTTAATTTATCTGGAAGATACTGCTGTTTTACATAGTAGTATGGAGGATAATCATGAGGATATAAATATTTATTTGAACTTGTTCTCAAATGATCTGGAACTTTACCGATATTTCCACTTCTTATATCTTCAATTGCGTAACTTATTGCGGTTTTTGCTGAATTACTTTTCGGACTTAAAGCCATCTCTATCACTACTGAAGAAAGTGGTATCATCATTTCAGGCATACCAAGTCTTTCAGCACTTTGTACAGCTGATAAAACTTTTACTCCAATCATTGGATTGGCAAGACCGATGTCTTCATAGGCAACAACCAGCATTCTTCTAAAAAGTATATCAAAATCACCAAATTCTAATAATCTGGCAAGATAGTGTAGGGAAGCATTCACATCACTTCCTCTAATACTTTTTTGAAAAGCGCTTATAACGTCATAATAACCATCCTCATTCTTATCATGAAATATATTTGGCTTATTATTAATTTCCTCTATATTATCAACATTAAAAGTTGCTCCAAAACTATAATAGCAAAATTCAATTAAATTGTATGCATATCTCAAGTCTCCATTGGATAAATGAGCTATATACTTTATTGTTTTTTTATCAATATTTAAATCTTTAAATACCTTTTTAATATTATTAATGCTTTTTTCAATATCATCATCTGATAACTCTTTTAATTCCAACAGCTGACATCTACTTCTAATGGCAGGATTTATGGAATGAAATGGATTGCTTGAGGTAAGTCCTATCAAGGTGACTAGGCCACTTTCCAAATATGAAAGTAATAAATCCTGTTTATCTTTATTCATTCTATGTATTTCATCAACTATAAGAATAATATTTCCATACATTTTAGCCTCTTCAAAAACAACTTCAAAATCTTTTTTTGAATTTATGGTTGCATTTAACAATCTGTATCTTAAACTTAAATCATTTACTATACAAAGTGCTATTGTAGTTTTTCCAATACCACTTTTTCCATATAAAATCATATTAAAAAGCACTTTGTTCTTAATCAAGTTTGTCAATATTTTATCCTTGCCGATTAAATGAGATTGACCTACAACTTCTTTCAATGTATTAGGTCTCATCATATTCTGTAATAAATCCATAAACGTCTCCTATTAATATTTTAACAAAATAATGTAAAAGATACTATTTATATTTGTAATAAAAAAATATTTATGAGATAATTAAATAGGGTAATGTAATGGAAAAATCATTTAAAGAATTAAATGAATTTATTAATTATTTAAGAGTGGAAAAGAGATTAAGTAATAATACCATTTCAAGTTATAAATTGGATATTTATAAGTTTTATAGTTATTTTAAAAAAGATATTTCAAAGTTAGATGAAAATGATATAAGTAGATATATTAAATTCTTAAACGGCAATAACAAACCAACTAGTGTCAATAGAAATATAACAAGTATAAAACAGTTTTTTAAATATTTGGTTAAAAATAACATTTATGAGAAAAATATTGTTAAAAATTTTCATGCTTTAAAGACTCCGAAAAAGTTACCTAAATTCTTAACTATTGAAGAAATAAACAAATTATTGGATATTAAGTTAAAAACTGATTATGATTATAGAAATAAAGCAATGCTGGAACTTATGTATTCTTCAGGATTGAGAGTCAGTGAGTTACTGAGTCTTGAATTAAACAGTATAGACATCAATAATTGTATAGTCAGAACTATGACCAAGGGTAAAAAGGAAAGAATTATTCCAATAGGAGAAGTGGCATTAAATTATTTAAAAATTTATATAAATGAATATAGAAACAATTTATTGATAAATAAAAGTAAGCTGACAAATATTTTATTTTTAAATAATCATGGTAAAATAATAACTAGGAGTGGATTTAATAAAATCCTCAGAGGAATAAAGGAAAAGCAGGGGATAGATAAATATATATCTCCACATGTATTAAGACACAGTTTTGCAACTCATCTAATTGAAAATGGAGCAGATGTAAGAACTGTTCAGGAATTATTAGGTCATGAGAATATTGAAACAACTGAGATATATACCCATATATCAAATAAATATATAGAGACTAGTTATAAGGAGAGTCATCCAAGAAATGAAAAGGAGTGAAAAATATGTTTAAAAGAGTATTTCTAATAGTATTGGATAGTTTAGGAGTGGGTGAAGCGGATGATGCAGCTGAATTTGGAGATACTGGTTCAAATACTTTAGGTCATATAACTGAAGGTATAAATTACAATTTAAATGTATTGGAAAAATTAGGCTTATTGAATCTAGTTGGAAAAAACATTGAAGATACCAGAGGATATTACATGAAAAGCAAGCCTGTTAATGCCGGTAAGGATACCCTTAACGGGCATTATGAAATGATGGGAATTGACAGTGAAGTACCTTATAAAACATTTCCAGATGGATTTCCATTAGAGCTTATTAGCGAACTTCAACAGAGAACTGGAAGAGAAGTGATAGGCAATATTGCAGAATCTGGAACTAAAATAATTGAAGATTTAGGTGAAATGCATATTAAAACCGGAGCTATTATAGTATACACTTCAGCAGATTCTGTACTTCAAATAGCAGCTCATGAGGAAATCGTTCCTTTAGAAGAGCTATATAAAATATGTGAAACAGCAAGAGAATTAACAAAGAAAAAAGAATATAAAGTAGGCAGAATCATAGCAAGGCCTTTTATCGGCAAGCCTGGTAATTTCACAAGAACTCCAAATAGAAAAGATTATGCCTTAGAACCAGATTATAATTGTTTGGATATATTAACCGAAAATAATCTGGATGTAATAGCTTTAGGAAAGATAGGGGATATCTTTGCTCATAGAAATATGAAGGTTCAAATTAAAACTAAAAACAATCTGGATGGATTAATAAAATTAATTGATTTCTCTAAAAATAAATTCAATGGACTCTGTTTTATAAATTTAAATGATTTTGATAGCCTATATGGTCATAGAAGAGACAGAAGGGGATATTTGAAATGTTTGGAAGAGTTTAACTATTATTTACCTATTTTCTTAAAAAACATTAAAAAAGATGATTTAATCATTATAACTGCAGATCATGGAAATGATCCGACATATAAAGGTACTGATCATACTAGGGAAAATGTACCTATTATAATGTACAGTCCAGTATTTAAAGAATCTAAAAGATTAGAAGATAGAGAAACATTTGCTGATATAGCAGCTACTATACTGGATAATTATAATATAGAAAACAATTTAAAAATAGGCAATAGCATATTAAAGGATTTAAAATGAAATTTGATGAATTAAATACACCTGAAGAATTATTTTCTTTCATAAATAAAAATATTCAATATGGATATAAAGGAAAGAACAATAATAAAATATATTACTTTGAAAATCCTGAATTTAATAAAGATTGGTTAGATGAATATGCTATACAAACTCCAGAAATGACGCTAAAAAATAAATTAGCAGTATGCTGGGATTATGTAGAACTTGCTAGATATTGGTTTGAAAAGAATAATTATATAGTTAAAACTATATTTATAGCATTTTTTAAGCCTAAAGAAAAAAATTACTTTACACATACATTTTTAATATATAAAGAAAAAAGTAAATGGATAATATTTGAAAATTCTTTTGACGGAATAGAGAATTTTAAAGAATATAAAACTGTAAAAGATGCTATTAAAGATGTAATAAAAGCTCATAATGATTATTTTAAAACCAATTTTTTTACTAAAGTAAAAGAATATAAAAAACCAAAATTTGGTATAGATCCTTTAGAATTCTGTGATTACTGTTTAAAAAAATAAAAGAGATTTATTATCAAATCTCTTTTTATAAAATTAACGAGAATTATTTCTGCTATTATTTTCATTGTTGTTATTTCTACTACGACTATTACTTCTTGAACTTTTTTTTCTAGAGCTGGTTCTAGCATTATTATTATTTCTTGTTCTCATTATTTTTATCACCACCTATTAATATTATGGTTTAAAATCTATTTTAAATGTATATAATTTAATGATTATTATGGAAATATTTGGACCTATAATTATTTCTACTTTGGCAGGATTATCCACTGTAATAGGTGGATTAATTGTATATTTCAAAATTAAGAAAATAAATGAATTTATCGTATTTTGCTTATGTTTTTCATTAAGTGTGATGATAGGTATTTCTATATTTGAGCTAATACCGTCCTCTTCATTTATTCTTGTAAATGCTTATGGATTATACTTAGGGTTATTTTTAACATTTATAATGATTTTAATCGGCTCAATAAGTATTAATTTAATAAACAAGCAGATTAAAAAATACGACATTAACAATAAGAACAATTTATATAGAGTAGGGATACTTAGCATGTTTGCCCTTATGCTTCATAATTTTCCTGAAGGGATTGCAACTTTTATGAGTTCATATAAAGATATATATATGGGAATTCAGTTATCAATAGCTATTATGTTGCATAATATACCTGAAGGTATAAGTATTTCAGTTCCAATTTACTACTCAACCGGAGATAAAAAAAAGGGAGTAAAGTACTCTTTTATATCAGGTTTGGCAGAACCATTGGGAGCTATATTGACATTTTTACTACTTAAACAGTTTATAAATGATGTCACTATAAGCTATGTATTATTAATTGTGGCAGGTATTATGATAACATTATCAATAAATGAATTATTTCCAGAAGCATTAAAATATAAAAAAAACAAACAAGTTTATATTGGCTTAATTTGTGGTATTATTTTAGTTATTATTAATCATATATTCTTTTAAACACATGTATTTATAGATAAATAGAGTAACATCATTTATAAACAAAAATATAGAAGTCAACATAATATATATTATCGGAAGTTATTTAAATCTAGTTTGATAAGGTTTAAATACTCTAGATAATCTAGGTTTATTATTTATTGTTAATTCTTTATTTAATTTAACTTCATTTATATTATTAAATATCTCTATTGCTAGATAATAAGCATTCTTATTAGAAATTTTAGAACTAATATTTGGAATAACAGATAAAAGTTGTAATATATCAGAAACAACTACATCTCCAACATTATGATTATGAGCATCTATAGATCCATTATCATCATAACTATAATATTTATTACCAGTTAATATATCTATGTAATATACTCCATATACATCTTCCCAGCCAGCATATTTATTTCTTTTAAAAAATAATCTGAATTCTAATTAATCGTTTAAAGATTCTGCGGAATATTTTATATCTAAATAATTAATAATTTTTCTATTTGTAATTTTTAATAAAGTTCCAATATATAATCTATTTGTATCTACCATAGTTAACCTCTTACTTATATTTTTTTCTAGATAAGATTTGACTTTCTGCTCTGCCTTCCACTACTCTTTCTACTGTATTAAACGTTCTAAACAGTATTAGTGATATTTTAGAAAAAACATTTGATATGGGTATTATATCACAACTTTTATAAGGATTATATTTTTTTAGATAATCAGTTTTTTTAGTTGACATAATTATATCTTTCTAGATTGTATTTCAGCCATTTTTTGCCATACTTCAGATGCATTGTCATTATTTATAGTTGTATACCCTAGTTCCTTTAATGCCTGAACTTTTACTGTATTTAACTGTTGAGTTCTGCTTAACTGCTCCTCTTTTTGATTTCTAATTTCTTGAACAAATCTATTATGAGAGTCTACCAATTTGCTTTTTGTGGCTCCCCCATTATTATACAAGTTAAATGCTGTATATACTATACTTTCTAAAATAAATTGTTTAGTATCATCAAATTTAAACTCCAATGGTTCAGTAAATCCATTTTTCTTGGACAAATATCCAAATAAATATTTAATCTCAGGAACATTCTCCATAGATTGTAATACATGATATAAATATAAAAATGTATAATAGGTGTCTTCAGTTTTTTCTTCTGAAAATTTTTCTTTTATGAAAAACATTATGTCATTCAACAATGTTTTTTCATCTTTTGATAAATCCTTTAAATCAAAATAAGGTTCAGCAGAATTTTCATTAATTGAACTGTTTATAATACTTTCAATTCTTTCTAAATAAGTTGAATTTATTTTTATCTTTTTAATGTCCCCTTCACTGCCATCTTCAACATCCAATAATTTTAATAATAATAGTTTTTTTTCTTTTGGCCATTTATTTATACTATCAAACTCCAAATAATTATAAACCATTTGTCTTGATACTCCTAAGTATTTTGCTAATTTAACCTTTGAAATTCCCAACTCTTGTAAAAAATCACTTAAATATGTCATTTATTAATCTCTCCTTATTATAAGTTAATTTTACAATGATTTACATTTATTTGTCAAGTAAAAGAAAATCAATTTATATAATATAAATTGATTTAAATGTTATTTTTTTAATTTTAATGTATTGGGATCAATTAAGTTTCCATCATAATCATAATATTCTTTGACTGATTCATTTTCAAAGTAATAAGGACCACTTCCAATTAAATATGGATGTAGATAATTTATATCATCATTATGAAATGACTTAATACTGGCTGTTCTTTTTACTGTTACTGAATTAACTGTTTCATAGGTAATATCACTATAATAGGATAAATTATCCCAGAAGTCCTGCTGGCCTCTGATTTTAAATAACAAACTTCCATTACATATTTCCAATTTATCATAGCCCAACTCATTTTTAGTTCTGTCATATATTGTTTTTATAATAATATATTTATTATTTTCCTTAAACAAGTTTAATTCAATATTTACATCATAAGATACGTTTAAAACTTCAAATAAATTATTTAAATCAGAAATAAATTTTGGATTATTTTTTATTAAATCAGGAATTTTCACCTCATTTAAAATCTCATGTTTTTTTTCTTCAAAACTTTCAAAACTCATAAAACAAACCTCCCATAAGTATTATATCATTTAAAAATAAAAAGAGTACAGTATTTTTTTAACTAATATACTCTATCCTTTTATTTTCTTTTCTGACTTCTTTAATTATTCCTCCAGCTATACATTCTTCCCCTAAATATATTACACATGCTTGTCCTGGAGTTACTGATTTAGCAGTTTCATATTTTACTTTTATTTCATTATTTTCAAGATACTCTATTTGAATTGGAACGTCCTCTCCTCTATATCTGAATTTGCAGGTTGCAAATATGGGCTTTGTCTCACTGATATAATTCATTTCTTCAATAATGGCCTCATCACTTAAAAGATATTTATTATCTTCACCATAGGCAATATACAATACATTGTTTTTTAAATTTTTACCGCATACATAATGTCTTTTTTCATCACCGCTTAATCCAACATTTCTTCTTTGACCGATGGTATAATTCATTAATCCAGTATGTTTTCCAACCACTTTATTTGTTTCAATATCTATTATATTCCCTTCACTTTTCTTTAAATAGTTTGATATGAATTTCTGATAGTTTCTTTCTCCAATAAAACATATCCCAGTTGAATCCTTTTTATCATGAACTATTAAGTTGTTTTCTCTTGCTATTTTTCTCACTTCAGACTTGTTCAGATCTCCGATTGGAAACAATACATCCTTTAACTGATTGACAGTTACCTGGCTTAAAAAATATGTTTGATCCTTATTATAATCTATAGCTCTTAATAATTTACTGCCTTTTATTCTTGCATAATGTCCAGTTGCTATTTTATTTGCTCCAAGTCTTTCAGCCTCTTTTTTAAACAAGTCAAATTTAATATATTTATTACACATTAAATCAGGATTAGGAGTTCTTCCCTTCTCTAATTCTTTTAAAAAATATTTAAATACAAAATCCCAGTATTCTTTTATAAAATCCACTCTGTATAATGGAATATTTAACTCATCACATACTTTTTTAGCATCCAGATAATCAAGTTCCTGAGGACATATGGAAGCTGTAATGCCTTCAATATCATTATTTAATGAACTGTCCCAATTTCTCATAAATAATCCAATTACATCATATCCTTCTTTCTTCAAAAGATAAGCTGCAACTGCACTATCTACTCCACCACTCATTCCTACTACAACTTTCATATTGTTTTCACCAGGTAAATTATATCATGATTTTATTATATTTTATATAATTATTCTAATTAAAAAGTAATTTAAAAATATTTCCAATAAACTGCTTATAAAAGAAATAATGATAAAAAATAAATATAAAATAAAATATTTCTTTAAAATATTTCTTAAATTAACATTCTCATTCTTATATATAATTTTTATCAAATTTTTTGAAAATTTAACTGAATATATGCCAAATATTACTATTACTAACAAATTTATTAATTCATGAGGAAATATAAATAAAACTGAATACAGTATTCCTTTTAATTTATATGTAATAAAAAAACTGCTGATCATAAAGCCTAACATAAAACCTTTATAAAATATTATAAATAAAGTAATTGGAACTAAAAAGAATATCATTCCACATAGCCATATAATTGTAACGTATAAAATATTTGATTTGAAACTTAACAACAAGCCTTCTTTATAAGAAAACGTTTTTGAAGTAATTGAAGTAATATATTCAGTCAGTCCACTTCTTATAAGATACTTGTCCAAATCAGTCACAAAAA
>CAZKSN010000009.1:0-10554 GCA_964555585.1 uncultured Muribaculaceae bacterium
CAGATTTAAAAATAGATGTATTTAGAAGCAGTGGAGCAGGAGGACAAAGCGTAAATACAACTGATTCTGCAGTCAGAATTACACATCTGCCCACTAAAATAGTAGTATCCTGTCAGAATGAAAGAAGTCAGTTGAAGAATAAGGAAAAGGCTTTGGAAATATTAAAAAGTAAATTGTATATTTTGGAGCAGGAAAAATTGAATGAAAAGCTTAAGGATTTGAGGGGGAGTATTATGGATGTTAATTTTGGAAGTGCGGTTAGAAGTTATGTAATGTGTCCCTATACTTTAGTGAAGGATGTAAGGACAAATGTTGAAACTTCTCAGGTGGAAAAAGTACTTGACGGAGATATTCAGATGTTTATAGATGGCTATTTAAAGAACAAATAAATTCCTGTAAACTGCTTTACAATATTTTTTATAATATATAGAAAATATTGTTTTTTTTTGTTATACTGAGATATGCTAAAGGTGGTAAAGGATGTTTGAGTTATTTAATAAATTTGATCCTAAAGAACTGGAAAATTCTTTGAAAAATAGACATAGAGTATTTAAATATTTTCTGATATTGCTGGGAACTACAATATCAGCTGTTTCTTTTAATCTGTTTTTTGTTCCAAACAACTTTGTTTCTTCCGGTTTATCAGGAGTGGCGGTTATATGTTCAAACTTTCTTACTATGGATCCTGCAGTGTTTTTATTACTGGGAAATGTAATTCTTACAATAATCAGTTTGATGACAATTGGATTTAAGAAATCCTTTAGAAGTTTTATTGGAGCTTTATTATTTTCTGCCATTGTATATTTAACAAAAGATATAGCTCAGTTTCTGCACTTTTATTTTGATAATATACTTTTATATGTACTTGCTGCAGGATTTGTTAGTGGTTTTGGAGAAGCGTTAGTTTATAAAATGGGTTATACTACTGGTGGAACAAGCATATTGGCAGATATAATATACAAATATACAAAACAGCCTATTGGAAAGATATTAAGAAATATTGGAATTATTATAATTATTGCCGGAGGATTCACTTTTGGCTATACAATGATTATGTATTCAATAATCATTACAGTAATATCATCATTCATAATTGATAAAGTACTGATAGGCATATCTGAAAGCAAGATGTTTTTAATAGTGACAAAGAAGGAAAAAGATATAAAGCAATATCTTATGGAAATAGGAAATTGCGGTGTTACTGAATTGGAAAGCAGAGGAGCATACTCAAAAGATAAGCAGAATATACTTATGTGTGCTGTTCCTACAGAAAAGTATTATTCAGTTAAACTTGCAATTCAGGAAATAGATGCCAATGTGTTTATTATTGTTTCTGACTGCTATGAAGTATATGGAGGAACTAAAAGGAAGAAAATACCATTTAAAAATAAAGAATAACATTTTATAATTTAAGTAGGAGGTAAAATGCAATTAATAGTATTAAAAGATGTACATATGCAATATAAAAATGGCGTTACTGCATTATGTGATGTAAATTTAAATATAGAGAAAGGGGAATTTGTTTTTATTATTGGAGCATCCGGCTCTGGAAAAAGTTCCCTTATAAAATTATTATATAGAGAAGAAAAACCTACTAGAGGAGAAGTATATGTAGGTGGAATAAATGTAGCCAAGTTAAAGAATAGAAAAGTATTTAAACTAAGAAGAAAATTAGGAATAGTTTTTCAAGATTATAAATTATTACCAAAAATGAATATATATGAAAATGTTGCTTTAGCACTTGATATATATGGTTTAAAATCAGGTGAAGTGAGAAAAAAAGTTTTAAAAGCTTTAGAACAGGTTGGTCTTCTTGATAAAACTAGAAGTTATCCTGATCAATTATCTGGTGGTGAACAACAAAGAGTTTCAATAGCTAGGGCTATTGTAAATGATCCTAAGGTTTTAATATGTGATGAACCTACTGGAAATTTAGATCCTGATACTTCGATGGAAATAATGAAAGTTATTGAAGAAATTAATAAAGAAATGGAAACTACTATAATTATGGCAACTCATGATAAAGAAATTGTAAATAAATTTAAGAAAAGAGTTATTGCATTAGATAAAGGAATGCTTGTAAAAGATAAGCAGAAAGGAAGTTACAAGAATGAAAGCATTTAGAATTTTGGGGAAAAATATTGGTGATGCTTTCAAAAGTGTATTTAGAAATTTTAATTTAAGTATTGCAAGCATTACCTGTATAACAATTACATTAATTTTAGTAGGTGTAAGTATTATTCTTTCATATAATGTAAATAATTTTACTAGTGAGATAGAAAAAGATTTAACTGTAGTTGTCTTTTTAGAAAAAGATATTACAGATGAAGAAATTGAAATAATAAAAAGTAATTTAAATAATATTGAAAATATAGAAAATATTGAATTTGAATCTAAAAATGATATAAAACTTGAAATGGAAAGTAGAGAAGAAGTATTTAAAAGCATAATGTCTGAGTGGACAGAAGAAACCAATCCTTTACAAGATACATTTTTAATAAAAGTAAAAGATGTATTGAAAATAGGTGAGACAGCTGATACTATTGAAAAAATGAATAATGTTGATTTAGTAAAATATGGCGAAGGAATGGTTGAAGAACTTGTAAGTATTTTTGATAATGTCAAAAAAGCAACTTATTTCATAGTTATTGGATTAATTGTTGTAACTGCATTTTTAATAAGTAATACAATTAAAGTTACAATTTCAAATAGAAAAAGACAAATAGAAATTATGAGATTAGTAGGAGCATCAAACTTTTACATTAAAACCCCTTATTTTTTTGAAGGTTTATTATTAGGTATAATAGGTTCAATTGTTCCAATATTTGTATGCTGTTATGGATATATTTATATTTATAATAAATTTGGAGGAATTGTATTCACAGACATAATAAAGTTAGTAAAACCTGAATTAGTAATTTTTGATATTATTATTTTAGTTTTATCAATAGGTATATTTGTAGGCGCTTTTGGTAGTTATAGAGCTGTAAGGAGATATTTAAAGATATGAAAAAGTTTGTTATTTTCTTTCTTTTGATATTTACTGTATTATTGTTCATATTTCCAAATAAAATTGAAGCAAAGACATTACAAGATTTATATGATGAATTAGCAGAATTAAAAGTTAAGAAAGCGGAAGAAGATAAAAATAAAGAAAATGCTGAAAAAGAAAAAATTACTACAAATAAAGGAATAATTTCTGCAACAAATGAAATAGATGAATGTGAAAATAAAATTGAAGAATCAAGAGTAAAAATTGAAGAATTAAATATAGAAATAAAAGAAAAAGAAGAAGAAATAGATAACTTAATGAATTTTCTTCAAAAATCTAATAACGGAAATACTTATCTTGAATATATATTTGGTGCTTCTACAATAACAGAGTTTATTTATAGAAGTGCAATTGTTCAACAACTTACGAAACATAATGATGAATTAATTAGTGAAATGAATAATTTGATTGAAGAAAATAAAGCATTACAAATTGAATTAAATGATAAAAAAGAAGAACTTGAAGATTTAATAGAGACTTTAAATAAAAAATTATACAATATTAATGCAACTTTGGATGATTTAGATGAAATTCAAGTTGATCTGGTTGATCAAATAAAAGCTCAAGAAGAATCAATTAAATATTATGAAGATGCTGGTTGTGGATTAAATCAAGATACTAGGGATTGTATTTCTATTCCATATTCAATTGGCTTTACAAGACCTTTAGGATATGGAAGAATATCTAGTAATTTTGGTCCTAGAACAGATCCTGTTACTAAGAGACCTTCTTATCATAGAGCTGTTGATATAGCAGGAAATGCTGAAGGTACTCCAATTTATGCATCTGCAGCAGGTGTTGTTAAAGCAAGGCTTGTAAAAGCAAGTTGTGGTGGAAATGCTCTTTATATTGAACATAATATTAAAGGTGTAACTTATACCTCAATATATATGCATTTATTAAGATTTAATGTATCAGTTGGTGATATAGTAAGCACTAATACAGTAATTGGTTATGTTGGGGGAAGATCAACTTCAACAAAATATGGTGGTTATGATCAATGTAGTACAGGAGCTCATTTGCATTTTGGTATAGCTGAAGGTCAATATGGAAGTTTATCATATCAAGATCCAAGAAATTATATATATTTCCCACCAAAAGGATATTACTATTGGTTTAGCAGATTTTATTAATTGAAACAACTTCTTAACTGTGTTATATTATTTGTTAAGAAGTTTTTTATAAGGAGATATTATGTCATTCACTACAGATATAAAAAATGAAATTAGTAATATAGAATATTCAGATTCTGAAATTATATCTGAATTATCTGCAATAATAAATTTGAATACTGTTATAGATAAGAATTCTTTTTCTATGACTTTTGAAAACATAAGTATAGCAAGAAGAATATATAAATTAATAAAAAATATTTATCATATAGAAATTAATATGATAAAAAGTAATTATTTTAATTTAAGAAAAAAGAATATAGTATCTTTAGTTATAAAAGAAAAAAAAGATTTAATACTAAAAGATTTATCTATTATAAATGATAATAAAAAAAGATTATTTATTCCTGAGTCTTTTATTTATGATAGTTTAGAAGAAAAACAAGCTTATTTAAGAGGTGTTTTCTTAGTATGTGGAAGTATTAATGATCCAAAAACATCTAGATATCATGCTGAATTTATGATACATAAAAATATAACTGCAAAATTTATAAATGATTTATTAAATGAATTGAACTTTAATAGTAAACTTATAAAAAGAGAAAAAAATTACATGGTTTATATAAAAGAAGCTGAAAAAATAAGTGATTTTATTAAAATGATACACGCAGATAATTCTCTTTATTATTTTGAAGATATAAGAATATATAGAGATTTAAAGAATATGAATAATCGCTGGAACAATTGTGAACAAGCAAATATTGATAAATCTTATAATAGTTCTTTAGAACAAATTAAATTAATTGAAAAATTAAAAAGCATTAAAGACTTTGATTTATTAGATAATAAAATAAAAGAAGTATGTATTTATAGAGAAAAGTATCCTGAAGTATCTTTATTTGAACTTGCAACTATAATAAGTAGTGAAACAGGTAATAATATTACTAAAAGTGGTTTAAATCATAGATTTAGAAAAATAAAACAAATTGTTAACAAAATTAATTAGAGAAAATAGCATCAAATATATTGGTAGTATTTTCTTTTTTTAGTTTTAGATTATTAATCCTTTTTATTGTACTGATTTCTATTTTTCTTCCCCATAATATATTATCTATATCATTTTCATATGATAAAATATTCATTAAATCATTTAAAATTTTTAAATAAGTTTCATCAAAAAATCTGTTCTTTGATTTCATAATTAAATTATAAAATGATTTTAAAGGGTAAATCTTATTTGTATACACATTTTTTATAAAATTTAACACATATAAATTTAAAATTTTTAAGTTTTCATCTTGTTCAATGTTTGCTTTTTCTAATAATTTTATTAATGTATAAAATGCATTTATATTTGAATGATATTCTGTAAAAAAAATATCATGATTTAAATCATAAAAATTATAATCAAGTGATTGAATTTTATCAGAAATATATAAAAGTAAGTGATTTGCTTCATTTATGTTGGTGAATTTAAAGAAATATATATATTTTTCTTGAACTATATGAAAATATTCGTGAAGCAACATTTTAATTAGAAAAAAATTTATCAATCTAATATTTAATATATTTTTATTTTTAAAATAATTATATATAAAAAACTTTGCTGTTAATAAGGTATCTTCATAATTAATATTCAACTTTTTTTCATATGGAATGAATTCCATTGAAAATTCTCCACTTTTTGAAGTTATATTATTACAATAATCTGTTAAATCATTTAGCTCTATTGCAGTATATAAAAAATTATGAAAATCCATTTCATTTAATAAACTATTTTTATTACATAAATTTGTAAATATAGGTAAAATATTATCATTCATATAATGCTCCTATAAAAATGCAATTATTTTACCATATTTAATAATTAAAATCAAAGTATTTTATCTATTATTCCATATTCTAATGCTTCTTTTGAATCCATAAAATAATCTCTTTCAACATCTTTTTCAATTTGTTTAATAGTTTTTCCTGTGTTTTTTGCAAGTAAGCTTGCTAGCTTTTGTTTTATTTTTATTATTCTTTCTGCAGCAATTTGTATTTCTGTTGCTTGGCCATGTGCTCCACCTAAAGGTTGATGTATCATTACTTCTGAATTTTTAAGAGCTATTCTTTTTCCTTTAGTTCCACTTGAAAGAAGGAATGCAGCCATTGAAGCACAAATACCTATGCATATAGTTGAAACATCACAGTCTATGAAATTCATAGTATCATATATAGCAAATCCTGCAGTTACACTTCCACCAGCACTATTAATATACATATTAATATCATCTTTGCTCTTTGAACTTAAATATAGTAATTGTCCAACTATTATATTAGCAGTTTCATCAGTAATTTCACCATCAATAAAAATAATTCTATCTTTTAATAATCTAGAATATAAATCATATACTCTTTCTCCATTATTTGTTTTTTCTATTACAGTGGGTATTAAAGTCATATTCACCTCATTATTATATTTACACTCTTATAATAATATTATTCACAAAATATCTTTTTTTTGATAAAATTGTATTTAGAATAGAGGGTGACCCATGAAGGAAAATATAGAAGTTAAATTGGAATCTGATAAATTTACAGTTAGAGAAGGAATTACTATTTCTGAACTTTTAAAACAACGTGAAGGTTATGAAGATGTTATAGCTGCTACTTTAGACAGTGATGTTGTTGAATTAAGTTTGGTACTTAAAAAAGATTGTGAACTTGGATTAATTAGATATTCTGATAGAATTGGTTCGAAAATATACCAAAATGGGTTAAAATATGTGTATATTGTAGCTATTAAAGAAATATTTGGCAAAAATGTTGATTTAAGATTAAAACATTCTTTAGATAAAGGTATTTATAGTGAAATTAATACTAAAAAGAAATTAAATCAGACTGTTGTAAATAAAATAAAAAATAAAATGTTAGAATATGTAAATAAAGATATTCCTTTTGATAGAGTAAGTACTTCAAGAAGAAGCGCTATGGAATATTTTGAAAATAATAAAGAAACGGAAAAAGTAGAAAATTATAAACAGATAAGTAATGCATATGTATCCATTTATCAATTTTTAAATTATTATAATTATTTTTATTATTACTTACCTGCATCTACTGGAATATTAAAATATTTTGATTTAACTTATGTTAGTCCAAATGGTATTATGCTTCAATATCCTAAATCTGCTACTAATGAAATACCTCCATATACTCATATGAAAAGTATTCTTAATGTATTTAAAGAATATTCAGAAAAATTAGATAGGTTAAATATTACCTATGTATCAGATGTAAATAAGTTAATTTCTAAAGGTAACATTAAAGATTATATTCAGATAAATGAAATAATGCAAAATAATATGATAAGTGATATTGTAAAAAGAATTACTTCTAATAGAAATATAAAATTAGTTCTTATAGGAGGACCTTCTAGTTCAGGTAAAACAACTTCTTCTAAGAAAGTAGGCTTATATTTAAAAACAAAAGGCTTTAATCCTTTTTTGATATCTACAGATGATTATTATTGTGAAAGAGTAGATAGTCCAAAAGATGAATATGGAAATTATGATTATGAGAAAATTGAGGCTATAGACTTAGATTTATTTAATGATCATTTGAAAAGATTATTGAAAAAAGAAAAAGTTATAATGCCTACATATAATTTTATTACTGGAGAAAAAGAATTTAAAAAGGCTCCTGTACAACTAAAAGATAATGACATAATAATTATTGAAGGATTGCATACACTAAATGAAGAACTTACAAGATGTATTGAAAGAAAGAATAAATTTAAAATATATGTTAGTCCATTTACACCAATTGCTTTAGATAGACATAATCATGTTTCTACAACAGATGTTAGATTATTAAGAAGATTAGTAAGAGATTATTCACATAGAGGATATGACGCAGAGGCTACATTAACAAGATGGAAAAATATGAGAAAAAGTGAAGAAAAATATGTATTTCCTTATCAAAATGAAGCAGATGCAGTTATTAATACGGCTTTAATATATGAAGTTAATGCTCTCAGAGTATATGCTGAACCTTTACTGTATTCTGTAGATACATTATCAGAAAATTATAGTGAGGCAATAAGACTTATAAATTTTTTAAAATGCTTCTTTAGTATTCCTGATGATAATATACCTGATACTAGTGTATTAAGAGAATTTATTGGAAAAAGTTATTTTGAATAGGAGGAAATATGATTAAAATAGCTATTAATGGATTTGGAAGAATAGGTAGAACTGCCTTAAGACTTATAAATAAGGAAAGTGATATGGAAGTAGTTGCAATTAATGATTTAACTGATGCACATCAACTTGCTTATTTGTATAAATATGATTCTGTTCATGGAAGACCAAATGAAGATGTAAGTGATGATGGGACTAATATAATTGTTGGAAATAAATCAATAAAAGTATATAGTGAAATGGATCCAAACAATCTTCCATGGGATGAATTAGGAATAGATGTTGTATTAGAATGTACTGGAGTATTTACTTCTTCTGAAAAATGTATGTCACATATAAATGCAGGTGCTAAGAAAGTAATTATATCTGCTCCTGCAAAAGATGATACAAAGACAGTAGTATTTAATGTAAATCATAATATATTAAATTCTGAAGATAAAATTATTTCATGTGCAAGCTGTACTACAAATTGTCTTGCTCCAGTAATTGGTTTATTAAATAAAAATTTTGGAGTAAAAAAAGGATATATGCTTACTGTTCATGCGATGACAAATGATCAAGAAACTTTAGATATTCCTCATAAAAAAGGAATTGAAAGTAGAAGGGGAAGAGCTGCTTCATTAAATATAATTCCTACTTCTTCAGGAGCTGCTTCTCAAATTGGAAAGATAATTCCTGAATTAAATGGTTTATTAGATGGAAATGCATACAGAGTACCTGTTGGTGATGGTTCTTTATTAGATGTAAGTATTTCACTTAATACAAGAGTTACTAAAGAAATGATAAATAATATGTATAAAAGCAATCAAAATGAAACAATAAAATATACTGAAGTACCAATTGTAAGCTCTGATATAATTGGAGATACTACAGGAGCTTTGGTTGATGGTTTATTAACTAATGTTATTGATACTGAAGAAGATCAATTAGTAAAAGTAGTAGCTTGGTATGATAATGAAGTAGGTTATACAGCTCAGATGATAAGAGTTGTAAGGTATTTATCAAATATTTAAAAAAAATTTGAAATATTTGGTAATTTATGTTAATATGTAAAATAGAAAGAGGTGCTTTAATAAATGAATAAAGGTGAAACAATAATAGTTAATGATGCTCAAGGTAATAAATTAGAATGTAGAATCATTTGTTCTTTTCAAAATGAATTAAATAATAAAAATTATATTATTTATAATTCTATAGCAGATGAAAATAATGAAAAAGTTACTTTATATTCTGCAATTTTAAAAGAAGGAGAAAATGGTCCGACATTGTCTATGCTTGAAACTGAAGAAGATCGTAGAATTGTTGATGAAGTTATTTCAAAATTAGAAAATGAAGTTGGAAATCTCTAGTAGAGAATAGGGAGTGATTATATGAATAAACCATTCGGAACTGTAATTGGGGAAAAAGCCCAAGCACTTTATAATGCTATAAAAAGTTTACCTGAAGCTATTGTTAAAAATGCTATTGAAAGTACAAAAAACAAGCAAAAAAAATTAGCAGAAATGATAGTAGAAATAAATAGTAAGAAGGAAGTAAATATTCAAGATATTCAAAGAACTGAACAAGCAGTTAAAGATTCTTTAAGTGATTACAGAAATCTTGAAAAAAGCTCTGAATTATCTAAAGAAGAAGCTCATGAAACATTAACTAGAAATTTATCAGCATTAGATGAAGAGAAAAGACTTAGAGAAGAAGCAAAAAAATTAGAAGAGCGTAATAAAAGACTTACAGAAACATTGACTAGACAAGAAGCTTCAAAAACATCTTTAGAAAATGCAGGAACAAATATTAAAGCTGGAGTATCTTCGTATATAAATTTTCGTACTTCAAAAGTTAAAGCTATGTTATCGGGTAAATCTGTTTCAATAGCTGATAGAAATTCTGATATTTATGCAAATATGAAAAAAACAGTTTCTATATCTACTTTATGGAAGATGGTTAGAATAAGTCAAGAATTAGATGAATATAGAGAAAATACAACTGATTTAAATTATCTTCATGCAAAAACTGATAATTATGAAAATGAAAAAACTGGTTTAGAAGAAACAAAAACAGGTCAAACTAGTGAATTGAATGAATTAGAAAGTGCTCAGCAAGAAATACAAAGTCAAATTCAATCTAAAGAAGAAGAACTTTCTGAAATTCAAAAAAGATATCAATCAACTGCAAAAGATGAAGATTTTGGAATGTTTTCAGATTGTTATAA
>CAZKSN010000009.1:10564-38247 GCA_964555585.1 uncultured Muribaculaceae bacterium
CAAAAGAATCAATATCAGCAATTAAAGGTAGTATGAGAGAAATGAGAACTGCAGATGATTATAGTCAACTTAATCCTAATTCTCATATAAAACCAACTTCTTTTGATTTAGATAGTTTACGTAGAAGTGCAATAGACACTTCAAAATCAATTGATGCTTTAACTGAACAAGTAAATGCTTCTTTTAATGAAATTAATGGTATGAGAAATAAACTTGAAATAACAGATGATAAATTAGATGAAGTAAATGCAGCTTTAGCGTCAATCTTAAGTGGCATAAATTCTTTAAAAGAATCAATGGCAAAACAAGAAGAAAGAATTTTAAAAACTGTAAGTACAGTATTTAAAGATATTAATATAACTGATAAAAATCAATTTGGAGAGATTAGACCTAATATAGATAGTACATTAGAAGATACTCCATTTAATATAAGATAAATAAAAGTAATCTGAAAAGATTACTTTTTACTTAGTCATTGACAATTAAAAAAACTCAAAATATAATATAATTCATTTGGAGGGGGAAGTTATGAATAAAATTGAAGAATTAGAAAAAAAAGTATTAGATAAGCAAAAAAAATTAGAAATGTTACAAATTAAAAATAGTAATTTATTAAATGTATATAGTGATAGCAAAGAGAGATTAGATAAAAATTCTTCTGAAATAGAAGAATTAAATAAAACTTACAAAGAATTAATTGAAATATATAATAATATAGAATATTGTAAAAGTAATAAAAAATCTTTTAATACGGCTTCAATTATACTTTCTTCATTCTTATCTTTATTTTTTGTATTAGGATTAATTTTTCCATATATTGGTATTGGAATTTCAATTATTTCTATAATTTTTGGAATTTCAGGTAATTTATTATTTGTTGTCTTAAAACGCAACTATGATAAAGTATTAAAAGAATTGTTAGAAAATAATCCAAATATAAATGAAAAAATAAGTGAAAATCTTAATAATTTAAAAGAATTATTAAATACTAATCAATTAGAATTAAAACAACATAAAAATATAGAAATTGAATTAGATAATTTAAATTTGGATATAGAAAAATTAAGTTATTCTTTGGAAGAATTAGTATCTTTATTAAATAAAATTAAAACTGCTATTTTACATAAGACATCTGAAATGCCAGAATTTCAAAGTTTATTAAATGATATTTATTTATTAGAAGTAGGAGATAGTAGAAAATTAGAAATATAATGTAAATAAGCAACTGTAGAGTTGCTTTTTAATTGAATTTTATATATTATATATTATAATTAAATCTATGGAGGAAAAATGAAAATATTAAAAGATTTTGAATTTAAAGGTAAAAAAGTTATTGTTAGGGTAGATTTTAACGTTCCTATACAAAATGGAATAATAGATGATGATAATAGAATTAAAGAAAGTTTACAAACTATAAGATATTTAATAGAAAAAGGTGCTAAGATTATTCTTTTATCTCATTTAGGAAAGATTAAAACTGAGGAAGATAAAATTAAAAACACATTAGCTCCAGTAGCAGTACGTTTATCAGAATTATTAGATAAAGAAGTTAAGTTTGTTCCTAATACAAGAGGAAATGAAGTTGAAAATGCAATTAATAGTTTAAATGAAGGAGAAATAGTATTGCTTGAAAATACTAGATATGAGGATATCCCAAATAATTTAGAAAGTGGATGTGATGAAGAATTATCAAAATATTGGGCTTCTTTAGGAGATTTATTTGTGCTTGATGCATTTGGAAGTGCTCATAGAAATCATGCTTCAACATATGGAATACCTTCTCATATTCCTGGTTGTGCTGGATTTTTAATTGAAAAAGAATTAAAAATATTAGATGAAATAATAAAAAGTAGAAAAGATGTAATAATGGGTGGAGCAAAAGTAAGTGATAAATTAGCAGTAATTTCTAATTTAATAGAAAGTTCTGACCATATACTAGTAAGTGGACTTATGTCTTATACTTTTTTAAAAGCTAAAGGATATAATACTGGTGTATGTTTAGTTGACTATTCAAAAATAGATTATGCTAAAGAATTGATGGAAAAATATCCTGAAAAGATCATTCTTCCAATAGATGTAATTACAAAAAATGGAATTAAAAAGATAACTGAATTAGATGATGATGAAGAAGGGTTTGATGCAGGTCCTGAAACAATTAAATTATTTGAAAGTATAATAATAAAAAGTTCACTTGTAATTTGGAATGGGCCTCTTGGTAGATTTGAAGATGAAAGATATGCTGTTGGAACTAATGAAATTTTAAAATTTTTAAATGATAATAATATTAAAACGGTAATTGGTGGAGGAGACACTGGAAGTGCTGCTAATAAGTTTGGATATAATTTTTATCATGTATCTACAGGTGGAGGAGCAACTCTTAAATATTTAGAAGGTAAAAAGTTTAAAACTCTTGAAATACTTGATTAAAAAAAGTATTCGACAATTTAGTATAAAAATTAACAATTTAAGACAAATGATTACATTTCATACTCTAGATAATTATAGTATAAGTATACTATAATTATTTTATTAATAAGAAAGGATAATAAATGAAAATTAAAGTTCTAGTAGTAGATGATAATAAGGGTATGGTTGATATGATTAAGGAATATTTTAGTAATCATAAGGAAATTGAAATTATTAAAGAAGCTTATGATGGAGAGGAAGCTTTAGAAATTATTTCTCAAAACAAAGATGAATATGATTTAATATTATTAGATCTAATTATGCCAAAAAAAGATGGAATCTATGTATTAGAAAAACTTAAAAATGATAATATATATAAAAATATAATTGTTATTACTTCTTATAATGAACAAGAAACTATAAGAAATGTAAGTGAATATGGTGTAAAATATTTTATTTTAAAGCCATTTGATTTAGTAGAGCTAGAAAAAAAGATTTTGGAAGTATCAAATAATAAATCTAAAGGCTCAATATTTAATTTACATGGAAATAAAATACAAATTTCTATTACAAAAATCCTTCATGAGCTTGGAATACCTTCTCATATTAAAGGTTATCAATATATAAGAGAATCAATATCATTAGTGTATGAAAATCCTTCATTAATAGGAGGTATAACAAAAGAATTATATCCTGAAATAGCAAAAAGATTTGATACATCTATGTCTAGAGTAGAAAGAGCTATTAGACATGCAATAGAAGTAAGTTGGAATAGAGGAGATTGGGACTTAATGGAAGAAATATTTGGTCATAGTGTTGATATTGATAAAGCAAAACCAACTAATTCTGAATTTATTGTAACTATAGCTGATAAATTAAGATTAGAAATGCTAAAAGTGCATTAAAAAAATTATAAATGCTTATAAGTAATGCAATATCCTTTAGTTATAGATTCATATACAGAAGATACTTAATTATAACTGACTTATAATCTATATTTGCTGAATTATCTTCATGGGAAATATCAATGATACTGAAAATAAATAGTGGAGCTTATCCAACTTTTAAATAGTTTTTATTTTAATTTTGAAAAAAATATGATAGAATATATCATAGGTGACTTATGAAAAAAATAGTTTTATTGATACTCGATGGGTTTGGATTAAGAGAAGAAGAAAAAGGAAATGCTGTCAAACTTGCTAATAAACCTATATTAGATAAATTAATGGTAGATTTTCCTTGGACAAAAATAGATGCAAGTGGTGAAGCAGTTGGATTGCCAAAAGATCAAATTGGTAATAGTGAAGTAGGACATTTAACAATAGGTAGTGGTAGAAAAACACTTCAATCATTAACTTTAATAAATGAAAAAATTAAGAATAAAGAATTTTTTGAAAATCAAGTTTTGCTTGATGCTATTAATCATGTTAATGAAAATAATAGTACTCTTCATTTAATTGGTTTATTATCTGATGGAGGAGTTCATTCAAGCATAAATCATTTTTATGCTGTCATTGCTTTAGCAAGAGTAAAAAAAGTTAAAAATATATGTTTTCATATAATAACTGATGGAAGAGATACTCTTCCAAAAAGTGCAAAGAAATATATTGATGACTTTATAGGAAAAATTCAAAAATTAAATATTGGTGTTATTTCCACTATATCAGGAAGATATTATTCTATGGATAGAGATAATAGATGGGAAAGAACAAGAAAAGCTTACAATGCAATGGTTTATGGAATAGGAAATGAATTTATTAATTATAGTAATTGTATAGATGCTCATTATAAAAATGGAATATCAGATGAATTTATTAATCCAAGTATAATAAAAAAAGAAACATATATAAAAAATAATGATAGTGTAATGTTTATTAATTTTAGACCTGAAAGAATGAAGCAACTTATAGATGCTTTTACTGAAGAAAATTTTAAAGAATTTAAAACTGCTCAATTAAAAAATATTAATTTTTCTTCAATATATAAAATACATAAAAACGTACCTTATGCTTTTGAAACGGAAGAAATTAAAAATACTTTTGGGGAATATCTTGTTAGTTTAGATTATAAACAGGCAAGAATAGCTGAAACAGAAAAATATAGACATGTTACATATTTCTTTGATGGTGAAAAAGATATTGTTAGTCCAAATTATTATAAAAAATTAGTACCTAGTCCTCAAGTTGCAACATATGATTTAAAACCTGAAATGAGTGTTGGAGTTGTAACTGAAGAAGCGATTAAAGCACTTGAAGATGATTATGATTTTATATTAGTAAATTTTGCAAACCCTGATATGATTGGACATACTGGAAATTTACAAGCAGCTATAGATGCAATTGAAATATGTGATTTTTGTGTAGGAAAGATATATGAAAAAACTAAAGAACATTTTTATGAATTAGTTATTACAGCTGATCATGGAAATGCTGAATATATGTTAGATAATGAAGGAAATATTTTAACTAATCATACTACAAGTCAAGTTCCATTTATAATTTGTAACAATAAATATAAATTAAAAAATGAAGGAAGTCTTAAAGATGTAGTACCTACGCTTATCGATATGTATGAAATAAAAAAACCAAAAGAAATGAATGGAGAATCATTAATAATAAAGGAAGAATAGATTTATTATGCTACAAGTATTATTACTTATTATTTTAATATTAATAAACGCTTTTTTCTCTGCTTCTGAGATAGCACTAATTTCATTAAATAAAACAAAAGTGAAATTTAAAGCTAAAAAAGGAGATAAAAAAGCAAAAAAAATTTTACACTTACTTGAAAACCCAAGTACCTTTTTAGCAACTATTCAAATTGGAATTACATTAGCTGGATTTTTAGCAAGTGCTTTTGCAGCGGATAACTTTGCTGATAAAATAGCAATTAATTTTTCTTCATTAAATATTTCTTATAGTTTATTAAAAACAATAATGGTTATTTTAGTTACAATTATTCTTTCATATTTTACTCTAGTTTTTGGAGAATTAGTTCCAAAAAAAATTGCAATGAAAAGTCCTTATAAAATAGCGTATTTATTTATTAATTCAATTACAATAATATCTAAAATTGCGTCTCCATTTATATTTATTTTAACAAAGTCTACAAACATAGTGACAAGATTATTAAAAATAAAAGAAGAAAAAGTAGATATGCTTACAGAAGAAGATATAAAACTTTTAATAAATGAAAGTTTGAATAAAGGTTTGATTGAAGAAAGAGAAACTAAATTTATATTTAATGTATTTGAATTTAATGATACAACGATAGAAGAAATAATGACTCCAAAAAAAGATATGATTATAATTAATGTTAATGACTCATTTAAAGATATATATGAAACTATAAAAGAATGTAAATATACAAGATTACCTGTTTATTCAAAAACAAAGGATAATATTGTTGGAATATTGAATGTTAAAGAAATAATATTAAATTATTCTAAGGATGAAGAAGTAACTGATATAAAAAAATTATTGAGAAAACCTTTTTTCACAAAATTAGAAAATAAAATTGATGATGTGTTTAAAGAAATGCAGGATAAAAATGAAGCAATGGCAATTGTAAAAAGTAATAAAAAAGTAGTTGGTTTAGTTACACTTGAAGATTTGGTAGAGGAAATTGTTGGAAATATATTTGATGAATATGATGAATCAGATGATAAATAATTGATTTATATTTAATTTTAAAATATAATTTATATAGAGGAGTTGTTAAAATGACAAAAAAAGTAGTTGGATTAATAATAATGGTTATAGCAGTTTTACTTTTACTTTCTAATCTTGATATTGTTTCAATTGAAAATATATGGAGTTATATTTGGCCAATTGCATTAATTATAGTTGGAATTTTAGGAATGTTTGAAAAAAAAGGATATGATTTTTTTTGTAGTATAATTACTGCGATAGGCATTTTATTTTTGCTAAAAGCATTTGGAATTATAACAGTAAATATCATTGGAATAATTTTTGCTCCATTAGTAATTTTTGGAATAGGTTTAAGCTTATTTATTAATTACAGTAAATTTGTTGCAATAGATGGAGAAGAAAAAAAATATCATGCTATATTTTCTGGTGTTGAAGATAAACTAGAAGATAAAAAATATAAAGGTAGTGAGATATTCACAATATTTGGAGGAGTTAAACTTGATTTAAGAAAAGTTGTTTTTGATAAAAAAACTGCACAAATAAATATAACAAGTATTTTTGGAGGAGTAGAAATAATAGTACCAGAGAATATTAGAGTTATTGCAAAAGGAGTTCCTATTTTTGGAGGATGTACTAATAAAGCAGAAACTTATGATAAATATGAACATGAATTATTAATAAATTATAATGTTATATTTGGAGGAGTAGAAATTAAAAAGTAAGATATACTTTAAAATTTTAAAAAAAGAAGACATTTACATGTCTTTTTATTTTTGTTATATTTATAATAGTAGGGTAAAAAATATGAAGAAATATAAAGATAAGGGATTCACATTAATAGAATTATTAATTGTAATAGTAATAATATCAATATTAGCAGTTTTTGCAGTTATAAAAATAGGTAAAGTGATGCATACTGCAAGTGTTAATGCTTTTAAGGTTGATGCAGGATTAATATTGAAAGCAATAGAACAAAAACAGATAGCAGACAGTAATTTTAATCCAGAAGAAGTGACAGAAGAAAATTTATATGAAAAACTTCATTTAAGTAATAAATATATTGAAGAATTAGTGGTTACATTAGATGAAAATAATAAAGCAAATATATATGTAGAAGGAAAAGAAAAATGGGCAGGGCTTTATGCTTGTGGAAATAAAGATACTTTACAGGCGGGTGATGAAAGTACATGTTCAGATGTGACAGTTGTAGCTTTAACGAGTGCAAATAATCATTTAACTGAAGTGCCAGAAGGATATACAGGAATATATACTCTTGAAGATTTGAATGATATAAGAAATGATTTAAGTGGAAACTATATTTTGATGAACGATTTGGATTTTAATAATGAAGATAATTATCAAGATATATTAAACAAAACAGTTTATACAACTGGAACTGGATGGGAACCAATAGGAACAAGTAGTACAGCTTTTACTGGGAGTTTTAATGGTAATAATTATGTAATAAATCATTTATTTATTAATAGAACATCTTCATATGTTGGTTTATTTGGATATACGAATGGTAATAGTTCAAAGATTATTGAAAATATTGGTTTAGAAAATATTAATATTTCTGGATCTAGTAGTGTTGGAGGAATTGTTGGTCAAAATAGATATACTAGTATAAAGAACAGTTATGTTACAGGAGTTTTAATAGCTTCTTCGAGTTCTGGCGGAGGAATAACTGGCTATAGTTTTGGGAGTTCAAGTGTTAAACCTAATATTGAAAATTGTTATAGTACTGTTAACGTAACTGCTTTATATTATGCTGGAGGTGCAGTAGGTTACACTTATTATACAAATGTTACAAATGTATATGCTACAGGAGATATTACTTCTACTGGTGGAGATTCTTCAATTTATTCAGGTTTACTAATTGGAAGAACTAGCTCAGGTGTAACTATTACTAATAGTTATAAAAGTGATAAAGCAACTTTGACAAAAACTATTGGTAATGAAACTACGTCTGGTTCATTTTCAAATCCTGATGAATTAAAATCTGAAGTTTTCATTAATAATATTTTAAATTGGGATATTGTTGGAATTTGGGATGTTTCATCAAATAGTTATCCAAAATTAGGAGGAACATATGGTGTAAACACTAATCCTGTTTATGAAATATCTACAATAGAAGATTTATATTCGATGAGAAAAGATTTAGCAGGAAATTACACATTAATGAATGATTTGGATTTTAATAGTGTTGATAGTTATAATAATTCCAATAATAAAGTATCATTAACAAGTGGTTATGGTTGGATTCCTGTAGGCAATGATAGTGTTTATTTTACGGGTTCTTTTAACGGAAATGGGCATGTTATTAAAAATTTGTACATAAATAGAAATATTTCTAATGTTGGACTGTTTGGACGTGTTAATGGAAATAATACTAAAAATATTGAACAATTAGGTTTAGAAAATGTAAATATAACAGGTGGAACGTATACCGGAGGAATAGTTGGAAGATTAGGTTTTACAACTATAAAAAATTGTTATGCTACTGGTTCAATTAATTCAACGAATTATGCAGCTGGAGGAATTGCAGGTTGGGTTTCAGGAAATTCAACCACAAAAACTACTATAGAAAACAGCTATAGTACAACTGATGTTGCTGCAGACTATTACGCTGGAGGAGTGGCAGGATATATTACCTACACTGACTTAAATAATTGTTTTGGAACTGGAGATATTACTTCTGTTGGTGGAGACTCTTCAATCTATTCAGGTTTATTAATAGGAAGATTATATTCGGGTGCTACTGTAACAAACAGTTATAAAAGTAATGAAGCAAATATTACAATTGCAAACGGCTCAGAAACTACTACAGGTACTTTTTCAAATCCAAATGAATTAAAATTAAGTGTTTTTGTAAGTTCTGTATTAAATTGGGATACAAGCGATATTTGGGATGTGACAAGTACAAATTATCCTACTTTTGGTAAAACTGAAGAAGGAATAAATGAAGCTGTTTACGAAATAACAAAGATAGAAGATTTATATTTAATGAGAAAAGATTTAGCAGGAGATTATATATTGATGAATGACTTAGATTTTAATAGTGATAGTAGTTATCGAAATCCTGTAAATAAAACAGCATTAACTACAGGATATGGCTGGATACCAGTTGGATCAAGCGCTTCATCTTTTAATGGCACTTTAATTGGAAATAATCATGTAATAAAAAATTTATATATAAATAGAACAGGAAGTGATATAGGATTATTTGGAAGTGCAATAGGAGGAAGTACAAAGAGTATTGAAAAATTAGGCTTAGAAAATGTAAATATAACAGGGACAGGAACATATATTGGTGGTTTTATTGGAAGAAATTATTATACTTCAATAAAAAATAGTTATGTAACTGGAAATATAACAAGTAGTGGATCATATGCAGTAGGAGGTTTGATAGGTTGGTCTGATGGTACTTCAACTACAAAACCTAACATTGAAAACTGTTATAGTACTGCAAATATTACAGCAACATATTATGCAGGAGGTTTAATAGGTTATTTAGCTGACACAAATATTATCAATAGTTTTGCTGCAGGAAATATTACAGGAACTGGTGGAGATTCTTCTATTTCTTCAGGATTATTTATAGGTCGAAATTATGGAGGTTCAACAATAACAAATAGTTATAGAAGTAATGAGGCAACATTAACAATATCGATTGGTTCAGAATTAACAACAGGTACTTTAACAAGTCCAACTAATTTACAAAATTTAAGTTTATCAGGTTTAAATCTATGGGATACTTCTACAATCTGGCAAATTAATGCTGGAAATTATCCAACTTTAAAATAAATATGCAAGTATTAAAAAAAACACTTGCTTTTTTTATTGTTTTATCATATAATTTATTAATGTGACTGCTGTGAGACGCGAGGTTGCTGATACACCAGGTTAAGTTGTTAAGATTTAATGGTATTCAGGTAATTCGTGAGGAGCGAAGTCTATTATAAATAGGCGAAGGAGGAGATAATATGTCAAAAAACAAAGTGCGTATAAGACTTAAAGCTTATGATCATAGAATATTAGATCAAGCTGCTGGAAAAATTGTTGAGACTGTTAAAAGAACTGGTGGAGTTGTAAGTGGACCTGTTCCATTACCAACTGAAATTGATAAAATTACGGTTTTAAGAGCTGTTCACAAATATAAAGACGCTCGTGAACAATTTGAAATTCGTACACACAAAAGACTAATTGATATTGAAAATCCAAATAAGGAAACTATTGAGGGATTAACTCATTTAGATTTACCTAGTGGTGTAGATATCGAAATAAAATCATAGGAGGAAAAATATATGAAAGGAATCTTAGGCCGTAAAGTTGGAATGACACAAGTTTTTACAACTGACGGAAAGCTTATACCTGTAACTGTTGTTGAAGCTCAAAAAAATATTGTTACTCAAATTAAAACAGTTGAAAAAGATGGTTATAATGCTATTCAATTAGGTGCTTTTAATAAAAAAGAAAAAGCATCAAATCGTCCTGAAATGGGACATTATAAAAAATCAAATTCTGAACCTAAGCGCTTCTTAAAAGAAATTAGAGGGTTAGATGTTTCTAGTTATGAAGTAGGTCAAGTAATTGATGTTAATATTTTTAAACCAGGAGAAATTGTTGATGTAACTGGTACTTCAAAAGGAAAAGGTTTTGCTGGATCAATTAAAAGACACGGAATATCTCGTGGACCTGAAACTCATGGATCAACTTATCATAGAAGAGTTGGATCTTTAGGACCAATGAGACCAATGCGTGTTTTAAAAGGTAAACCATTACCTGGAAGAATGGGTAGTGATCAAGTTACTATACAGAATTTAGAAGTAATTGAAATTAATGAAGAAAATAATTTTATTTTGGTAAGTGGAAATATTCCTGGACCAAAAAATTCTTTTGTTCTAATTAAATCTTCAATTAAAAATAAAGACTCTAAAGAAGCAGTAGAATTAATTTCTTATGAAGAACTTGAAGAAGTTTCATCACCTTCAGAAGAAGTTAAATCTGAAGAATTAGTAACTGAAAATGTTGATACTTCAGAAGAAACAGTAAATACTACTGAAGAAGTTGTAGAAAATGCTGAAGCTTCAGAGAAAGAAGTAAAGGAGGCAGAATAATGGCAAAGATTAATGTATTAAATCTTAAAGGTGAAAAAGTTAAAGATTTAAATTTAAATGATAATATTTGGAACATTGAAATTAATGAACCAGTATTAGCGGAAGCTATTATTTTACAAAGAGCTTCTTTAAGACAAGGTACTGCAAGCACTAAGACTAGAGCTGAAGTAAGTGGAACCGGACGTAAGCCATGGAGACAAAAGGGAACCGGAAATGCACGTCAGGGATCAAAAAGAAGTCCACAATGGCCTGGTGGAGGTATTGTATTTGGACCTAAACCAAGAGACTATGGAAAAAAATTAAATAAAAAAGTTAGAAGATTAGCTTTAAAATCTGCTTTAACTGATAAATTTAAGAATAAAAATTTATTTGTTCTGGAAGATTTAAATATAAAGAGTAATAAGACTAAGGATTTAATTGAAATTCTTAATAGTTTAAAAATCAATAATAAATCTTTAATTATAACTAATGATGAAAATAGTAATTTAGAGTTGGCAGTTCGTAATAATAGAAATATTACAAAATTAACTACTGACGGAATTAATGTTTTAGATATAGTTTTAAATGAAAATTTAATTATTGATGAATCAAGTGTAAAAAAATTAGAGGAGGTGCTTAAATAATGAATTTTGATATAATTTTAGCACCAGTTATAACAGAAAAATCACAAGCACTGAGTGCAAACAATGTGTATGTATTTAAAGTGTTGAAAAGTGCAAATAAGACACAGATTAAACAAGTAATTGAAAAAAAGTTTAATGTTAAGGTTGACAAAGTTACCACTTTAATTACTAAAAGTAAGAAAAAAAGAGTGGGAAAATATACAGGAAGAACTAAAAACTATAAGAAAGCTATGGTTAAACTAATGGAAGGCTCTAAAATAGAGTTATAATTAGGAGGAAAAAATGGCAATAAGAAAATTTAAACCAGTTACCAGCGGAACTAGACATATGACTACTTTGGTAAATGAAGAAATTACTAAAGGAACACCTGAAAAAAAATTGCTAGTTAAACTTGGAAAAACCGGTGGAAGAAATAATCAAGGTAAAATAACCGTTAGACATATAGGTGGAGGATCTAGAAGAAAATATCGTTTAATTGACTTCAAAAGAAATAAAGATGGTATTAAAGGAAAAGTCACTTCAATAGAATATGATCCGAACAGAAGTGCTAATATTGCACTTATCACTTATGCTGATGGTGAGAAAAGATATATTATAGCTCCTCTTAATTTAAAAGTTGGAGATATGATTGAAAGTGGAGAAAATGCAGATATCAAAACTGGTAATGCAGTGCCACTTAAGAACATACCTGAAGGTACATTAATTCATAATATAGAATTGAGTCCTGGTAAGGGTGGTTCAATTATTAGAAGTGCTGGAACAAGTGCTCAAATATTAGGTAAGGAAGATAAATATGTTCTTGTAAGACTAAAAAGTGGTGAAACAAGAAAAATATTAGGAACCTGTAGAGCGACTATTGGAACAGTTGGAAACATTGACTATGAATTAGTTAGTTTAGGAAAAGCTGGACGTAAACGTCACATGGGAATAAGACCTACAGTTCGTGGTAGTGTTATGAACCCTAATGATCACCCACATGGTGGAGGAGAAGGTAAAGCTCCTATTGGAAGAAAAGGACCTGTTACTCCTTGGGGTAAACCAACTTTAGGATATAAGACAAGAAAAAGAAAAAAGGCTTCTGAAAAATTAATAGTAAGTCGTAAGAAGAAATAAGGAAAGGAATCGAGAGTATGTCAAGAAGTATAAAAAAAGGACCTTACGTTTTTAATAGATTATTAAAAAAGGTAAGAGCAATGAATACATCTGGAAAAAAAGAAATAATAAAAACCTGGTCACGCGAATCAACTATATATCCAGATTTTGTAGGACACACATTTGCAGTTCATAATGGTCGTGAACACGTACCAGTATATGTAACTGAAGATATGGTAGGACATAAATTAGGTGAATTTTCTCAAACACGTAAATTTACTGGTCATGCCGGTAATAAAAATTAAGGAGGTAGCTTAGATGGAAGCATATAGTATACATAAAGGTGCAATGATGGCACCAAGAAAAGCTAGAATGACTCTAGATTTAATTAGAGGAAAAAGTGCTAGTGAAGCAAAAGCTATTCTCGCACTTACAAATTCAAAAGGTAGTCGCCTAATTCAGAAAGTATTAAATTCTGCTATCGCTAATGCAGTAAACAATCTTGGATTACAGGAAGAAAAGTTATATGTAAAAGAAGCATATATAAATGAAGGAAGAACTCTTAAAAGAACAAAGTTTAATTCTCATGGTAGAGTAAGTCCAATGTTTAAAAGAACAAGTCATGTATATGTTAAAGTTGGCGATCTCGGAATGATTAAGGAGGACTAATTTATGGGACAAAAAGTAAGTCCGGTGGGACTTAGAATAGGTATCAATAAAGACTGGGAAAGCAAATGGTATGCACCTAGTAAGGATTTTGCTAAATATTTAAACTTAGATATTAAAATAAGAGAATATTTAGACAAGGAACTTAAGAATTGTGCAGTTTCCAATGTCGTTATTGAAAGAAATAAAAAACGTACAAACGTAATTATCAATACAGCAAAGCCTGGTATGATTATCGGACGTGGCGGAGCTGATATTGAAAGACGTAAAAAATATTTACAGAAATTAACAGGAGAGGTTATTTATATTTCTATTGTTGAAATTAAACAGCCTGATTTAAATGCAAGCTTGGTAGCAGAGAATATTGCAACTCAACTTGAAAACAGAGTATCTTTTAGAGTGGCTCAAAAAAGAGCTATAAAAAATACTATGAAAGCTGGAGCTAAAGGTGTTAAAACTTTATTATCCGGCCGTTTAGGTGGAGCTGATATTGCAAGAAGTGAAGGCTATAAAGAAGGAACAGTTCCTTTACATACATTAAGAGCTGATATAGACTATGCAAGTAGAGCAGCTCAGACAACCTGTGGAAAAGTGGGAGTAAAAGTATGGATCTATAAAGGAGAAATATTACCTGTTAAAGCTAAAAAGGGAGGTATAGAAGATGTTAATACCAAAGAGAACAAAGTATCGTAAACCTCAGCGTGTAAGTTATGAGGGAAAAGCAAAAGGTAATACAGTATTACATTTTGGCGATTATGGTCTAATGGCAAAACAAGGTGCTTATATTACTGCAAGACAGATAGAAGCAGCTCGTATTGCAATGACAAGAGAAATGAAAAAGAATAAAAGAGGAAAAATTTGGACTAATATTTTCCCACATTTAGCTAAAACTAAAAAACCTGCCGAAGTTCGTATGGGTAGTGGTAAAGGTAATGTTGAAGAATGGGTTGCAGTTGTAAAAGCTGGAAAAATTATGTTTGAAATGGGAGATGTTACAGAAGAGATTGCTAAAGAAGCGTTTCGTTTAGCTGGACATAAACTTCCTATAAAAACAAAATTTGTTAAAAAAGGTGAGGAGGCTTAATTATGAGTATAGAAGAAATTAGAAAGCTAACCACTGAAGAATTAAGTACAAAGTTAGATGAATTAAAAAGTGAATTATTTAATTTAAGATTTGCGTCAGCTACTGGAAATATAGAAAAACCTCATAGAATTAAAGAATTAAGACATTCAGTAGCAAGAATTAAGACAGTTATAAGAGAACGTGAATTAAAAGAAAGTGTTAAATAGGAGGATATAATGGAAAAAGTTAAACAAGAATTAATTGGAAAAGTTGTAAGTGATGTATGTGATAAAACCATTACTATTTCTGTTACAACATATAGAAAACATCCTATTTATAAAAAAAGAGTTAAATATACTAAAAAATATAAAGTACATGATGAAAAAAATGAGGCTAAAGTTGGAGATACTGTTAAAGTAGTAGCTTCAAGACCTCTTTCTAAAACAAAAAGATATGTTTTAGAAAGTGTTATAGAAAAAGCCGTAATATTATAAGGAGGACTAATTATGATACAACCAGAAAGCCGTTTAAAAGTAGCTGACAATTCTGGAGCTCGTGAATTATTAGTAATTAGAGTTTTAGGTGGAAGTTTTGTTAGAAGCGGAAATATTGGAGATGTTGTTGTAGGAACTGTTAAGAAAGCAATTCCCAATTCTCCAGTGCCAAAGGGAAAAGTAGTAAAAGCTGTTGTTGTAAGAACAGTTCAAGGTGTAAAAAGAGCTGATGGAAGTCATATTAAATTTGAAGATAACGCTTGTGTATTAATCAAAGATGATAATAGTCCTATCGGAACTCGTGTTTTAGGACCTGTTGCTCGTGAACTTCGTGATAAAAACTATATGAAGATTGTTTCACTTGCACCAGAAGTGTTATAGGAGGTTAATATGAAATTAAAAATTGGAGATACAGTAAGAGTTATTACTGGAGAAAACAAAGGAAAAGAAGGAAAAGTTGGAGCAGTTTTAAGAAAAGAAGGCAGAGTTATTATTGAAGGTGTAAATGTTGTTAAAAAACATGTTAAGCCTAATGCTAAAAATGAAACTGGTGGAATACTTGATATGGAAGCTCCTATACATATTTCTAATGTTAAATTAGTAGATAAAAAAGAAGAAAAGAAAGAAAAAACAGCTAAGAAGAAAACTGCTACTAAAAAGGAAAGTAAAAAGTAGGTGAAAGTATGGAAACATTAAAAGAATTATATTTAAAAGAAATAGTTCCGAATTTAAAAGAAAAATTTCATTATACTTCAAATATGCAAGTTCCAAAATTAGAAAAGATTGTTTTAAATATGGGAGTTGGAGACGGAGCACATGATGAGAAATTTTTGGAGGCAGCAGTTAAGGAATTAGAAGCTATTGCCGGTCAAAAGCCAGTTGTTACCAAAGCTAAGAAATCTATAGCAGGATTTAAGCTTAGAGAAGGTAGCAAAATAGGCTGCAAAGTAACTTTAAGAGGAAATCAAATGTATATTTTCTTAGAAAAGTTAATTAAAATAGCTTTTCCTCGTGTAAGAGATTTTAGAGGAATTTCTAAAGGAAGTTTTGATGGAAGAGGAAATTACACTATTGGAATTAAAGAACAGTTAGTATTTCCTGAAGTTGAATATGATAATGTTATTAAAACTAGAGGATTAGATGTAGTAATAGTAACAACTGCTAAAACAAATGAAGAAGCACTTGAATTATTAACACAATTCGGGTTACCTTTTAGAAAGTAATAGGAGGAAAATATGGCAAAGAAAAGTAAAGTTGTAAGTCAAAAAAGAGGATCTAAATTAAAAGTTAGAAACTATACAAGATGTGAAAGATGTGGAAGACCACATGGTGTGCTAAAGAAATTTGGACTATGTCGTATTTGTTTCAGAGAATTAGCTTATAAAGGACAAATACCTGGTGTTAAAAAATCTAGTTGGTAAGAAATGAAGGGAGGCCATTTATGGTAAACGATACAATAGCTGATATGCTTACAAGAATTCGTAATGCAATTGCTATGAAGTATAAAAAAGTTGAAATGCCAGCATCTAAATTAATTAAAAGAATAGCTGAAATTTTAACAAAAGAAGGATATATTGAAGGTTACAATGTTGAAAAAAACAATGTGGGAGAAAATATTATTCTGAATTTAAAGTATTCAAAAAATAAAGAAAGAGTAATTTCTGGATTAAAGAGAATTAGTAAACCAGGATTACGTGTATATGCTAAAGCAACTGAAATGCCTAAAGTACTTAATGGACTTGGAATAGCAATTATTTCTACTTCTGAAGGTTTAATGACTGATAAGGAAGCTAGAAGTAAAAGTTTAGGTGGAGAAGTTCTGGCATACATATGGTAAGGTGATAATATGAGTCGTATTGGCAAAAGAGAATTAATAATACCAAATGGTGTTAGTGTAGCTATTGATAAAAATACTGTTACAGTTTCTGGAAGTAAAGGAACATTATCATTTACTTTTAAAAATGCAGTTGAAGTAAAAATAGAAGACAATAAAGTATTGGTAACTAGAAAGAATGACTTGAAAACTTCAAAGCAATTACATGGAACCACTAATGCCCTAATTAATAATATGATTATAGGAGTTAGCGAAGGGTTCAAGAAAGAAATAGAGATAAATGGTGTTGGTTATAAGTTTAGCTTAAGTGGAAACACAGTTGTAATCAATGCTGGTTATTCCCATCCGGTTAAATTAGAAATTCCAGCTAATTTAAAAGTTGAATTGCCATCTCAAACAGAATTAATAGTTTATGGTTCTGATAAACAAGCAGTTTCAGAATTTGCAGCTATTATAAGAGATGTTAAGAAACCTGAACCTTATAAAGGAAAAGGAATTAAATATAAAGATGAATTTATTCATCGTAAAGAAGGAAAGAAAGCTGCTTAAGGAGGTTAAAATATGATAAAGAAAGAATCTAGAAATGTTGCAAGAAATAAAAGACATAAAAGAGTAAGATGTATTATTAAAGGTACTAAAGATACTCCAAGACTATGTGTTTTTAGAAGCAATAGTAATATTTTTGCTCAAATAATTGATGATGAGACTGGAACCACTTTGGTAAGCGCATCTTCTTTAGATATGAAATTAAAAAGTAATAATCTTGAAACTGCGGCTTCAATTGGAGCAGAATTGGCTGACAGAGCTAAAAAGTTAAAGATTAAAACAGTAGTTTTTGATAGAGGCGGATATTTATATCATGGGAAAGTTAAAGCCTTAGCAGAAGCTGCCCGTAAAAATGGTTTGGAATTCTAAGGAGGAAAATAAATGAATAATAAAAGAGATACAGAGAAAAAGTATATTGATAAAATTATTTCAATTAATCGCGTTACTAAAGTTAACAAAGGTGGACGTAACTATAGATTTTCTGCTACTGTAGCTGTTGGAGACAAAAAAGGAAAAGTTGGAATTGGAACTGGAAAAGCCAGTGAAATTCCAGATGCAGTAAGTAAAGCTATTAAAGCGGCAGAAAAAAATATAATTAATATTGAATTAGTTGATGATAGAACAATATCACATGACATATTGGGAGTTTGTGGTGCTGCTAAAATATTAATTAAACCTGCTAAGCCTGGTAGAGGAAATATTGCTGGAGGACCAGTTCGTATTATTTTAGAACTTGCTGGAGTAAAAGATGCAGTATCTAAATCATTAGGAAGTAGTACACAAATTAATACTGCAAGAGCTACAATAGATGCTTTGAAGAAACAAAAGAAAGCATCTCATTTATTAGAACTTCGTGGTAAAAAGGAGATTGTTGAATAATGAAATTAAACGAATTGAAAAGAAACCCAAATTCAACTAAAACCAGAAAAGTAGTTGGTAGAGGTCCGGGAAGCGGACATGGAAAAACATCTGGTCGTGGTGAAAAAGGACAAAAAGCTCGTTCAGGAGCAACATTGCATTCTTGGTTTGAAGGAGGACAAACTCCATTATTTAAGACAATACCTAGAAGAGGTTTCAATAATAAAAGATTTACAAAAAGATATTCAGTAATTAATGTTGGAGATTTAAATAGATTCAAGGATGATACTGTTGTGACTCCAGAATTATTGAAGAGTGAAAAAATTATTAAAAAGGAATTAACTGGATTAAAAGTATTAGGAAATGGTACTTTAGAAAGAAAATTGATTGTAAAAGCAAATATTTTTACAAATTCAGCAATAAATAAAATTGAACAGTCAGGCGGGAAAACGGAGGTAATTTAATGATTGCCGTATTAAAGCAACTATTTAAGCCAACAAATAAAGATCTAAAAGTAAGAGTTTTATTCACATTAGGAGCTTTATTGGTTTTCTCTTTAGGAAATGCAATTACTGTTCCTGGAATGAATAAGATTGTAGGAGACTTAGGTTTTCTTGAATTACTGAATGCAATGTCTGGTGGAGGCTTAAAGCAATTTTCAATATTTGCCTTGGGAGTAATGCCATACATAAGTGCATCAATATTAATACAGATATTGCAAATGGACATTCTTCCAATTCATTATTTTAAAGAATTGAAAGAAATGGGAGAAGAAGGTAGAAGAAAAATTAATAAAATTACCAGATATTTAGGAATTGCATTTGCATTCATTCAAGCATTCATATACACTTCTACATTTATACAGACTGCATCTTCACCGATAGAGTATTTGAAAATAGCCACCATATTGACAGCAGGTACTGCTTTCTTACTTTGGCTGGGAGATCAAATTACTCAGAAAGGAATTGGAAATGGAGTATCTTTGATAATTATGGCCGGTATTGTGAATACACTGCCTGCAATGTTTATTGAAGCATATAATTCATTCATACCTGATGCATCAAATCTGTTTATAGGAGTTACATCATTTGCATTGTTTGTATTGTTATACTTAGGTATAGTAGTTGGAGTTATATTTGTACAGGAAGCAGAAAGAAGGATACCTATTCAATATTCAAATAGATCAGTATCTTCTTATGGAGGCAAACAGACATATCTGCCTTTAAAGATAAATTCTGCCAATGTAATGCCGGTTATATTTGCTTCAGCATTAATGTCCATACCTAACATTCTAACTTATATTATCAAGAATGAAAATACTGTTGCTTTTATAAAGAATAATTTCACAACCAGTGCTCCCTTAGGTTTTGCATTATATATAGTATTTATTATATTCTTTACTTATTTTTATACACTTATAGTAGCGGTTAATCCAGAGAATCTTTCAAAAAATTTAAATAATAATGGAGGATATATTCCTGGAATAAGACCTGGAAGTGAAACAAAAACCTATATATCTCAGGTGTTGGGTAGAATTACATTTTTAGGCGCAATATTCATAGCTGTGATAGCTGCACTTCCAATTGTATTTAAATCATTTACCAGTTTACCAAGTATAGTTGTTGTCGGTGGAACTGGAATATTAATTGTTGTAGGTGTATTGCTGGAAACATATAAGCAGTTGGAAAGTTCTGTTGCAAGCAGAAACTATCATAGGAGGTAAGATGAATTTAATATTTATATCACCCCCGGCTGCAGGAAAGGGAACCTTAGCAGCAAAATTGAAAGAAAAATATGGATATATAACTATCTCAGCCGGTCAATTATTAAGAGATGTTGACCCTGAAACTGAGATGGGAAAGCATATAAGAAAACTGCAAGCTGAAAGAATACTTGTAGGAGATGATGTAATAGGTCCCTTGTTAAAAAAAAGATTAATGCAGCCAGATGCAAATGAAGGATTCATTATTGATGGTTTTCCAAGAAAAGTTGAACAGGTTGATTTATTAAATAGAATTCTTGAAGAATTAGATTTATATATAGATGCTGCTGTTTATATAAGAGTACCTTATGAAATAGCTCTTGAAAGAACTTTAGGCAGACTTACTTGTCCAGCGTGCAAGAAGGCTTACAATATATATTCTGAAGAAATGAAACCTAAGGTTGAAGGTAAATGTGATATATGTAATATTGAATTGGAGAAAAGAAATGATGATAATGAGGAATCATTAAAAAAAGGTTTTGATACTTTCAACAATGAAACAATGGCTGTAGTTGAACACTATAGAAGTTTAGGAAAGTTAGTTGAAGTTGATACTGCAGGTAATCCTGATGATTCATTTAAAAATCTTGAGGAGAAATTATTTAATGATAATGATTAGAACTGAAAAAGAATTGGAACTTATGAGATATTCCGGAAAGATAAATAATGAAACTCATAAAATAGTGGCTGAAGCTATAAAAGCAGGAATTTCTACAAAAGAACTTGATGAGTTGGCCTACAATTATATAATAAGCAAAGATTGTAAACCTTCATTCTATAAATATGAAGGATATCCTGCCAATATATGTACCAGTATTAATGATGAGATTGTTCATGGTATTCCAGGTTCCAGAATTCTTAAAACCGGTGATATCATATCAATAGATATTGGAGTAATTTATAAAGGACTTCACACTGATGCGGCAAGAAGTTATGTTGTAGGCAGTGTTAATAAAGAAGTTAAGGACTTGCTTGATAATACAAGAAGATCACTTAAAAAAGGAATAGAAGTGATAAAAGATGGCATTAAGCTAAACGAAGTGTGCAAGGCAATTGAAAATGTTGCAAAAGAAAATAATTATGGAGTATTTAAAGAATTAACTGGACATGGTGTTGGTAGAAATCTACATGAGGATCCATATATTCCAAATTATTCTAACATGGAAAGTGAAGAAATTACACTTAAAGCAGGAATGACAATTGCTATTGAACCGATGTTTAGTTTAAAAGGATCAAAATTGTGGCTATTGGAAAATAACTGGACAATTTCAACACAAGATGGAAGTCCGGTAGCACATTTTGAAGATACAGTACTTGTAACAAAAGATGGTTACGAGATGTTAACAGGAGAGAGATAAAATATGGCTAAAGAAGGCTACATTGAACTTGAAGGAATTGTAACAGAAGTTTTACCTGGTAGAGACTACAAGGTAAAATTGGATAACGGGCATATTATAGGCGCTTACGTTTCTGGGAAAATACGAATGAACCTGATTCGCATTTATCCAGGTGATAGAGTGCTCGTTGAGTTACCAATATGTGATTTAACACGTGGGCGTATAATTTATAGAAAATAATGGAGGGAAGAAAATGAAAGTAAGACCATCAGTAAAACCAATTTGCGATAAATGCAAGGTTGTAAAAAGAAAAGGGAAAGTTAGGGTTATCTGTAGTAATCCTAAACACAAACAAGTGCAAGGTTAATAGGAGGTATTATGGCACGTATAAAGAATATTGATTTACCAAAAGAAAAAAGAATAGTGGTTGCGCTTACATATATTTTTGGAATCGGATCAAGTAGAGCAGAAAAAATATGTAAAGATGCAAAAGTTAGTGAAGGTATCAGGGTTGAAAAATTATCTCTCGATGAAATCAATCGTCTAAGAACAGAAGTTGATAAGTATGTTTTAGTTGGAGATTTAAAAAGAGAAGTTGAGATGAATATTAAAACTAAAATGGAAATTAATTCTTATCAAGGTATCAGACATAAAAAAGGTCTTCCAGTAAGAGGACAAAGAACAAGTAGGAATGCTAAAACTCGTAAGGGTAAAGGAAAAGTTATAGCAAATAAGAAGAAATAGGAGGGATTAAGAAATGGCATATAATAGAAGAAAAAGAAAAATTAAGAAAGATATTACTGAAGGTCAAGTACATATAAAAGCATCTTATAATAACACAATTGTTACTGTTACTGATAAAGATGGAAATGCTACAAGTTGGGCTTCAGCAGGAAGTATAGGCTTTAAGGGAAGTAAAAAGAAAACTCCATATGCTGCAGGAATGTCAGCAGAGGCTGCAGGTAAAAAGGCATATGAAAACGGCATGAGAAAAGTTGAAGTATTCGTTGTAGGAATTGGTCAAGGAAGAGAAACTGCTATTAGATCATTACAAACTGCTGGATTGGAAATCACTGCTATAAATGATGAAACTCCTATCCCACACAATGGATGCAGACCACCTAAGAAAAGGCGTATGTAAGAAAGGAGAAATTAAAAATGTTAAGATTTGAAAAACCAGATTATAAAGTTGTTGAATATATAGAAAATAATTTTTATGGAAAATTTGTTATAGAACCTTTAGAAAGAGGTTTTGGATCTACTTTGGGAAATGCTTTAAGAAGAGTAATGCTTTCAAGTTTACCAGGAAGTGCAGTATCAGCCGTTAAAATTGAAGGAGCATTACATGAATTTCAAAAAATAGATGGAATTGTTGAAGATGTAACTGAAATAATTCAGAATTTAAAAAGTTTAGTAGTTAAAAACTTCAGTGATCAGGATCAGACATTGTATTTAAGAACTGATAAAGAAGGAGTTGTAAAAGCTAAGGATATAGAAAAAAATTCAGATGTAGAAATTATAAATCCTGAATTAGTAATAGCAACTGTTTCAAAAGGCGGTTCTTTAGATATGACTATTACTATCTCAAATGGTAGAGGGTATGTGGATGCTAAAGAAAATGGAAAGAAATATAAGAGTGAAATTGGAGTTATTCCAGTTGATTCACTTTATAGTCCGATTGAAAGAACTAATTATGAATATGAAACAGCGCGTGTTGGACAAAGTGAAAATTATGATAAATTAATTATATATGTTTGGACTAACGGTTCAATTTCTCCAGAAGAGGCAGTGGCTTTAGCGAGTAGAATATTAATTGAACATTTTGAAGTATTAACTAGAATAAATGAAATTTCTGATATGACAGGATTATTGGTTGATAAAGAATCTGATCCAATAGCAAAAACTTTAGAAACTCCAGTTGAAGAATTAGATCTTTCAGTTAGAGCTTATAATTGTTTAAAGAGAGCCGGATTGCATACTTTACAGGATTTAACAAATATGAGTGAAAATGAAATGATAAAAATAAGAAATTTAGGAAAGAAATCTTTAAAAGAAGTTATTGATAAAATTAAAGAAATGGGTCTTAAATTTCGAGAAGAGGATTAGGTGATAAGTCGTGGCATTATATAGAAAATTAAATAGAGAGACTAGAATTAGAAGAAGTATATTAGCAGGATTAACTAAATCAGTTATTGAATTTGGCTATGTAGAAACTACACAGGAAAGAGCTAAAGAGGCTTCCAAGTTTGTAGATAAAATGATTACTTATTCTAAAAAAGGAGATTTAATCTCAAGAAGAAAAGCATTGGCTTTCTTAAATAATGACAAGGATCTAGTAAAAAAATTATTTGATGAATTGTCAGTTAAATATAAGGAAAGAAATGGCGGATATACAAGAATAATCAAGATTAAAGAAAGAATCGGAGACGATGCTTTAATCGTAAGATTGGAATTAGTATAAATAATTAATAAACATAGAAATATGTTTATTTTTTTATTATTTGACAAAATAATAATATATATTTATAATATGCATTTAAGAGGTGGAACAATGAAAGTATCCAATGATTTAAGAAATCTATTTCATACCAGACTAATGGTTGTTACAAAATTGAATCCTAAATTACCACTTGAAATTCAAAAATATTTTGATGATATAAACAAGGCATACTGTTTACATGAAATGGTAATAGTTAAAAAAGTAAGAGATAATAAATGGTTTGAAAAGCATGAAAAAGCCTGTATTGACTTTCAAAATAGATTAAGCGATTTAAATCCTGATAATATCCCAGTTAAAAAACCTATTATGGTTCATCCAAATGTTTATGAAGAAATTTTAACAGATATGCAGTTTTTAGGCTATTATATAGATTATCATTATGCTGAAAAAACTAAAATGAAGGAACAGCTGGTCAAAGTGGAACTACGTATAGAAGATAGATTTCACATTAAGCCAACTCAATCAAATTTAGAAGAGATTGAAGAATATTGCAGTCAAAGTAAAATTGAGATGTGCAAAAAATTACAAAATTATTTAACTGAAATAAAAGAGAAACAAGATTCTTTAAATGCAAAAGCTGCATATTTGTTTCAGGAATATAAAAGTAATAAAAGAAATTCTGAAATGCAAATAACTGCAGAGCAGGAAGAAAAAGAATTAATAGCAAAAAGAATATTAACGTTAGTTGAAAATAGATAAACATATCATTATGTTTATTTTTTTATTAATTTATGATATAATATCATTCAATAAAAAAGGAGATATACTATGAATAGAATTCCAGATGATCACTGGTTGAGAGTATGTTCTGTTGCACACAGAGGAATACAAACACCTGAAATACCTGAAAATACTTTAGAATCATGTGTTTTGGCTGCAGAAAAGGGTTATCCTATAGAATTTGATGTAAAACTTACAAGAGAGGGAAATGTAATATTGCTTCATGATCAATCTTTAAAAAGAATTGCCGGGATAAATAAGTTTTATTCAAAAATAACTCAATATGATATAGATACTATTAAATATTTAAATAGTGAATGCAAAATAGCAACATTTCCAAAATTATTAGATGCAATAAATGGAAGAGTTCCATTATTAATAGAATTAAAATTTCCTTTGGATGTTTGGAGAATGAAATTATTAGTTTCTGCTGTAAGCAGTATACTATCAGGTTATAAGGGAGAATATGCTATTCAAAGCTTTGTACCTAATATATGTAAATTATATAAAAAAGTTGATTCAAAAACATTCATTGGTCTTATTGGACCTATTACCAGTAGGAAAAATAATTCAAATGAAAAAAAATTAATATCTAATATAGAAGCTGATAGATATGACTTTATAACATATGATATAGAGTATTATCCTGACAGTTTAAAACATTATACAAGTATTGACAAACCATTGTTATTTTACTATATAACCAATAAGGAAAAAGAAAAAGAGGCAAAATCATTGGGAGCTAATCTAATTTGGGCTGATTATGAAAATATAGGTTATGAAGCACCAAAATTGGTTAGAAGATAATAAAGGCACATTTAGATGTGCTTTTTTATTTATTGTCTTTTATAAAAAATAAAAATATGATATTATATTTAATAGACAATATAGGAGAATATTTATGAAGAAGATCAAGTTATTTAGTAAGGGTAAAAATGTTTCTTTCAGTTTAATAGAAGTAATAGCTATTGTAATAGTAACCGGTATTATAGTAAGTATAAGCAGTGGTATTATTATATATAGAAATTTAGATATCAAAGGTGAATCCAATAATACATCAAAAGATGGAGAATTGAGTGAATTTAATGAAGTATACAGTAATATTGTTAACAGCTATGTTCAGGAAGTGGATAAAGAAGCGCTTATTGAAGCGGCTATAAATGCAATGTTTAACTACCTGGGTGATGATTATTCTGTCTATTATGATTCTGATTCAATTGATAATGTTCAGAGTATTCTTAATGGAGAGTATTATGGAATTGGTATAGTTGTAAAAAATAATAATGATAAGAATGTTGAAATAGTTGAAGTGTTTGATGACACTCCTGCCTATTATGCCGGTTTAAAGGCTGGAGATGTTATTTACAAAGTAAATGAAGAGGATGTAACTGGAAAAGATGTAAATTATGTTGTAGGCTTAATAAAGAATTCTGAAAATGCATCAGTAACAATAGAATATGAAAGAAATAAAAAGAAAAATTCTTTGGAAATTGGACTTGCAAATATATCTATGCCGATTGTGAGCACTAAAATATATAATGATAATATCGGATATGTTAAATTATCAAGTTTTTCACTGACTGCCTTTGATCAGTTTAACTCTGGATTAAAGGAATTGGAAAAAGATAATATTAAATCTTTAATAATAGATTTAAGAAATAATTCCGGCGGATATTTAAGTGCGGCATATGAAATAGCAGATTTATTTATTAAATCTGAAACTCCTGTGTATCAGCTGCAAAAGAAAGATAGCGATCCTGTAATATATAAGTCAAAGGATAAAGAGGAAAGAAACTATAAGATTGCCGTTTTAATAAATGGAAGCAGTGCTTCAGCTTCAGAAGTGTTGGCTTTAGCCTTAAAGGAAAGTTATGGAGCTTCTATAATAGGAGTGAAAAGTTTTGGAAAAGGTACTGTTCAGGAAGTTGAAGAATTAAGTTCAGGTGCATTAGTAAAATATACAACTGCCTATTGGTTGAGTCCTAGAGGAAACTCAATAAATAAAACCGGAATAACTCCGGATATAGTTGTAAACAATACAACTGGAAATGATGAGCAATTGGATAAAGCAATAGAAGAATTGAAGTAAGGTTTTACGACAAATGAGCTGCAAAACCTTTTTTTAATATTGAAATAATGATATAATAGTAGCATGAAAGAGGTGTCTATGAACATAAAAGTAGGAGACACACTTGCAATTCATTGTTATAAACACAATGGATTAATTTATAAGACTTGGGATAAGGCAACTATTCTTGATATAACAAATGACTATATAGTATTGGGTAATGATAAAGTATTAGTTACAAAAAGTGATGGAAGAAAATGGCATACTAAGGAGCCGGCAATAATGTTTTTCTATTTTAAAAGATGGTTTAATATAATAGCGCAGCTTAAGAAACAGGGAATATTTTATTATTGTAATATAGCCAGCCCTTTTATAATTGACAACAGGATTGTAAAATATATTGATTATGATCTGGATTTAAGAGTGTTCTCAGATGGAGCTTTTAAGATACTGGATAGAAATGAATATAACTATCATAAAAAGCTTATGAATTATCCTATGGAGATTAATATTATTATAAAAGATGAACTAACATCTTTAATCAATATGAAAAAAGCAAGTGTAAATCCATTTAATGAAGAAACAATAAATAAGTATTATATGATTTATTCAAATTTGATTCATAAAAATTGAATGCCTGCATAAAATAATATATAAAATTGACTTATTTTAATGAAAAAGTCGATTTTTATAGTAGTTTTCACCAAAAAAACACTTATTTGACAAAAAAATGTCAAAAAAAGCAAAAAAAGTTGTTGACATATTATTTTCTATTTGGTATATTATTATGGCAACTGAAGAATTATAGCATGAAATGATCTTTGAAAACTAAGTAAAATGAGAGTTTCGTAGCTAGGATTAAAAAATCAATTCTTTACAATAAAGACATTGTTTTTTATTGAGAGTTTGATCCTGGCTCAGGATTAACGCTGGCGGCATGCCTA
>CAZKSN010000010.1:0-33502 GCA_964555585.1 uncultured Muribaculaceae bacterium
ACTACATTGTTACGGTAATGAAATGTGCGGACACTTAATATTTCCATTTATATTTTTTCGACAAAATATTTAAAAATTTATTGACATGTATTCTATCTGTGATAAAATTAGATTGTATATTAAGATAGAGAGTTTTATCGAGATGTACTTATGAACGTACTTAGAAATCACGTGTAAAAAGGGCATAGGTAAGAAATGAATAACAAATATTCTTTAAGTGCTAGTAAGGTAAAACGCAAGAATAAAATTGTGAAAATAGCCAAATTAGTTTTACTCATATTAGTATTATCTTTACTTATTTTATATGTTGTAGCTAGTATTGTTTATAATAGCGGCAATTTTTCAGTAACACTTGATAAAAACTTATATCTGGAAAGAAACATAATAATTTATGACAATCCGGATTATAAGGTGTTTAGATCAGAGTTATTTGCAAAAACCCTTGAGTATATTGATAATATTTCTTACAAGTGGCTACCAAACGATCTTAACGATCATAATGGTTCACATAATGGAGAAAATTATGTTGCGTATACATTCTATATTGAAAATCAAGGAAAATATGTATCTGACTACTGGTCTGAAATGATAATTGATAGTGCTATAAAAAATGTCGATGAAGCTATTAGAATTAGAGTTTATAAGAATGGAGAAAACATTACTTATGCTAAACTGGCTAGTAATGGAAAACCAGAAAAAGAAACAGTTGCTTTCAAATCAGATACACTCGTTAATTTAGAGCATGTTGAAAACTTTGCTCCCGGTGATATTGATAAGTATACAGTGGTAATATGGTTGGAAGGTAATGACCCAGAATGTACTGATAATATTTTGGGTGGTGAAATTAAAATTCATATGGCTTTTAATTCAGAGTTTGTTGAAAACTAAAAAGGAGGAATATGTTTATGCCAAAACAAAAGAGAACTCGTGCAAAGAAAATTAGAAATCTTGTAATTATATGTACTTTGCTTGCAGTTTCATTATCAGTATCAACCTATGCATGGTTTATTGGTATGAGAACTGTTAACGTTTCAAGCTTTGATGTTGAAATTGCATCCACTGACAGTTTGTTATTATCATTGGATGGTGCAACTTGGAGTTCTACAGTAGCAATATCAGAAGATACATTAAATACAGTATCTTATTCTGGACACACAAATCGTTGGGGAGGAGATGGATTATTTCCGGTTTCATCAATAGGTGAAATGGATGTTGCAGCTTCAAGAATGATGCTATATGAAAAAGCTAGTTTAACAACTACACCTGGTGGTTATAGATTAATGGCCAGTAGGGTTAAAAATTATGAAGAATTAGCAACTGAACAAGATGGATATGTTGTATTTGATCTATTCATTAAAAACTTTTCAGGAACACAATATATAACTAAATTGAATGAATTGGATGAAGAAGCAATATATTTAACAACTGATTCAGCAGTTACTATTGCAGCTGATGGAGTTGCAAATACCGGTATTGAAAATTCAGTAAGAGTAGCTTTTGCTCAAATAGGACGTGTTGCCGGAACTACAACAACTGCAGCTACAATCACAGGTATTGGATGTAATGATGATGGAAATGGTAACCCTTCTGTATTAGGTGCTGTAACCGGAATATGTAGAACAGCTCAAATTTGGGAACCAAATGATAAGGCTCATGTAGAAGCAGCTATAAGCTGGTATGATACATCTTGTGTAGCTAGAGTAAATGAAGATGTTACATTAGATTCTTCATATAATGGAGAATGTGGAACTATCGCTAATGGTACTGCTTATCCAACATATGTTGTAGGTGAAGATATCGCTTCTAGTGATAATGTGGATGTGTATGATGGTGAAGAATATAATACTTATGAATCAACTACAGAATTAGTTGCTTATCCTTTCTTTACCGATACTATGAAATTAATGACTGGAACTACTCGTCCAACATTTATGACTTTAGCTCCAAACAGTATTACAAAAGTAAGAGTATATATATACATAGAAGGTCAGGATATAGATAATTACGATTTCGCTTCAATAGGTAAGAAAATTTCTGTTCAATTTGGGTTCACTAAAGAAAGATATACTGAAGATGATATTGATTATGATGGACCACCTTTGACACCAGATGAAATTTAAAAATTAATTGGCTAATGCATATTAGTATTTAATATAAAAATTGATTAAGAGTAACTTATATAGTTACTCTTTTTTTCTTTTTAAATCATAAAACATTTTTCGACAAAATATTTAAATTTTGTTGACAACTATGACAGTTATGATACAATATGAATGTATATATGATAGAGAACGATATCATTATGTGTACGTGTTGAAAAAAAAGGGAGAGTGTTTAAATGCCTAAACAGAAAACAAAAACACATAAGAAAGGAAAAATGTGTTTATGACAAAACAAAACAATAAAAATATTAAAAGAATAAGACGTCTGATAATTGTAACAACTTTAACAGCAATAGCAATAGCAACATCAACCTATGCATGGTTTATTGGTATGAGAACTGTTAACGTTTCAAGTTTTGATGTTGAAATTGCATCTACTGACAGTTTGTTGTTATCATTGGATGGTGAAAACTGGGATACTACAGTTGCTATATCAAAACTTACTTATGATACAGCGTCATATGATGAAAATACAAATAACTGGGCTGGAACGGGATTGTTTCCGGTTTCATCTGTAGGAGCTATGGATAGTACGGCTTCAAGAATGAAACTGTTTGAAAAAGCCAGTTTAACAACTACTGCCGGAGGTTATAGATTAATGGCCAGCCGTGTTCATAACTATGAAAGCGGAAATTCTGAACAGAATGGATATGTAGTGTTTGATTTGTTTATTAAAAACTTTTCAGGAACTCAATATTTAGATGCTTTAAATGTATTGGATGAAGAAGCTATATATTTAACAGTTGATTCTGAAGTTACTGTTGCTGAAAGTGGAGTTGCAAATACTGGTATTGAAAATTCAGTAAGAGTAGCATTTGCTCAAATAGGACGTGTTGCTGGTACTGAAACTGATGTGGATACAATTACAGGAATCTCTTGTACTTCAGATGATGATGTTAGAGGAATATGTAGAACAGCTCAAATTTGGGAGCCAAATGATAAAGAACATGTTAATAATGCCATAAGCTGGTATGATACTTCATGTTTAAATAGAACAGGAGTAGATGTAACTAAAACAGCTTCATACACTGGAGACTGTGGTCAAGTTATTGATGGGTTTGCTTATCCTACTTATGCAGTAACTGATGATATTGCTTCATCAGATAATGTTGATATATATGATGGATCTGCATACAATGGATATGCTGCTTCAGCTCCATTACTGACAGCTTATAATTATTTTACTGATACTGAGAAATTATTAACTGGAACTACTCGTCCAACATTTATGACTTTAGCTCCAAACAGTATTACAAAAGTAAGAGTATATATTTATATAGAAGGACAGGATATAGACAACTATGATTTTGCCTCAATAGGAAAAATGATTTCAGTTAAATTCGGATTCACTAAAGAAAGATATACTGAAGATGATATTGATTACAATGGACCAGATCTTAATGAGGGTGATGGACCATCTGCAGCTGACTTAACAGCTCCTGTAATTTCATTAACAGGTTTAAATCCAACTAATGTAGTAGTAGGAGGAACTTATACTGAAGCCGGTGCAACTGCAACTGATAATGTTGATGAAGGACCTATAACAGTTGAGATTTCTGGTACTGTTAATACATCAGTAATTGGAACTTATACAATAGTGTATAAAGCTACAGATACTGCTGGAAATGTAGGTACAAAGGTTAGAACCGTAAATGTAACTGCAGAATAATTAACAATAATTAGTTGATAATTAATACTGACTAGTGGTTATGTTAATTCGTATATTTGTTAGATATATTAAAGAGTAGTCATGTAGTTGGTTACTCTTTAATTATATTATTAAGAGTGCCTTGCAAGTAACTTATAATCTGCAAAGGGGTGAGAGGCTTGAAACTATTTAAAAAGAATAAAAGCAATGAAGTTAAAAAAAGTAGAAAATACGATATATTATTGCTTATTACTTTTTTTACAGGTGTGTTATTAATATTTTCTTCTTATGCATGGTTCTTTGCATCATTGAATGTTAAAGTGGAATTTTTCAATATGATAGTTTCAGATGAAAGTGGACTTTTTATATCATTGGACGGTGTTGAATTTACCAGTTCAGTAATGATATCAAAAGATAGTTTGATAAAAGATTTAGAGACATTATATCCAAGTCATACTAATCAATGGGCTTCAGCCGGACTGATATCTGCATCATCAAATGGAGTGAGTAATCCGAATAATAATACATTTGATATATTTGCAGCTTCCAAAATAAAGAAAAGATCTAAAACAGATACTAGAAGAAAGTTAGATACAATAAAAATAACTGAAGAGGAATCTAGTATATATAATATATTCATTTCTTTTGACATATTTCTTAAAAATGTGACAGGATCTCCAAAAAGTGATAATCTGTTTTTAAATGATGGCACTTCTGTTTATATAAATAATGAAAATGTTATAGATGATTCTGATGGAACTATCAATTCTATTAGATTTGGATTTCTTAAAATGGGAAGTGTTTCAAATAAAGCGTCTGTAGAAGAAATTCAAAGTATTGGATGCGACAATGATTGTAAATCTATAATATATGAGCCTAACAGTAGGAATCACTCTGAAGAATCAATTGAAAGAGCTTTAGCATATGGAGTAAATTTAGTTGATGGAGTATATTATCCGACATATGCAGTAATAGATGAAGGAGAATATTTAGAACTTGCTAATGGACAGAATGGATCAGATATCCCATTGGATACAGCCCACTTTAAACTACAGAATACTATGACTGATTTTAAAAAATCATTATTCCCGATTCCTAATGGAATTACAAAGGTAAGAATTTATGTATGGCTTGAGGGTCAGGATTTAGATAGTCTGGAAACTAAACCAAAAGGAGCAGATATTGCTATAGTTATAAACTTCTTGAAAGATTTAGCAGGATATGAATAATAAGGAGTAAAAATATGAAAAAACCAGAGAGTAAAGTAAATTTTGATATGTCTACACTTACTTTAAGTGAATTAATAAAAGTTTATGAAAATGTTAACAACTTTTTATTGTTTTTAAATGAAAAAAAGATAGTGCAGGAAGAAAAGGGGGAAGAACCTAATGAGTAATTTTTTAAACTTTATTGAAGAAGACATTGAGGCTAAGAAAACTTTATTGACAACTTTACCTTTAAATACTAAAACAGACATTAAAAAATATAATTTAAATATAGATAATATCGTTGATAAATATAATGAATATAAAGCAAGTGTTAAAAAATATATTGATACCAAGAGTAAATCTTTCAGTGTTAAGAAGACAGTTAATGCCAATTTGGACAATATAAATAAGTATATTGAAAATCTTGAGCATGTAAGATTTATTCTCAATCCGTCAAATACATACTTTGAAAAACATGGTTTTGATAATTTAATATATAAAATAAGTAATTATAAAGATTCTGATTTTAATGCTTTAAATGAGATAATCAGTCAGTTTCTGGATAAGTTTGAATTAGTAGGAATAACTCTTTCAAATGATGAATTTGATTATACTTATTATGTTTATGAATTCATGACTTCTTTCTTAGAAGTTAGAAATAATAAAGAAGGAAACTATGATAAAGTATTGGAAATATTTGAAAAGATATATTGGTTAAATCCTGAAATAATTGAGCATATAGAGTTGAATTTTAGAAAATTAATTAAGAAATATCAAAGAAAATTTAATAATTATGTTCAAGAATTACAGCAGGAAGTTAAAATAAAGAATAAAATACAGGATTACGAAGATTGCATTGAAAAATTAAAAGTTGCTTATGAAGAACTGAATAGTATAGATGAAGAGAGAATACCTGAGATAATTGAATTAGCTAAAACAGGTAATATAGAAATTAATAATTATTTTGAAGAAAGTAAAATAAGAACTTCAGCTTTCAGTTCTTTAGTAATAGATTTAGCTAAATTAGATGATAAAATTTTTATGGTTAAGTTTTATGATAATTTAAAAAAATTAAAAAGTAATGTTGAAGAATTATATAACTATATAAAATTTACGCCTATTATAAGAGAATTTAAAATTGAATATGAAAAACAAATATCCAGTGATAATAAAAATTCTGACAAAAATTTAAAAGCTATGGCAGGTGAAATCTCTAAAAAAGAATCAGCTTTAGATAGATTGAATAAGAGAATTTTCAGTGGAAGAATAAGCTTGTTTAAATCAAAAAATACTGAGGTATTAAAAAGACTAAAAATGGAGTCTGTTAAGAAGGCAAAAGACTTATATGTTTTATACAGTGAATATGATAAAGAATATTTTAAAAGTAAAGTGCTTTCAATATTGAACAGCTCTATTACAATTCCGGAGTTATTTCATTTGTACTATAGTTTTGATTACTTTAAAAAAATGGTTATTAAAAAAGTATTTGGTATAAATGATTATAATGAAATAATAAAGTATAGTGACAGTTTTGATTTGTTCGCTATGAATCCTACCAATATTATAGTAAATGGAGTATTGGTATTTGAAGAAATAAATCTAGCCAGAATAATAGTAAATAAATATAGATTAGAGAATATAAATTTACTTGAAGAAAATCTTACTTTTGATGAGCTTAATCCTCTAATAGAAAAAATAAAATTAATATTAAGAATAAAAACCATTGAAGAGAGTGATGTTACAGTTGAAAAAATATGGTTTATGGTGCAGGTTGAAAAGTATAATAAATTGGAAAATAAAAAAGAGGAAAATACTGAAAAATAAAAGTATTTTTTTCTTTATTTTTTATATAAAAAAATGTCGAATTATGTTATAATTATATTATATAAATGATGAATAATAAAGGAATGGTTATTATGTTAAATATAAGAAAATATATTAACAAATTATCTAATTATAGATTTTTTATGTGCTTAATACTTGTCTTTATTTTCTTATCAGCTTTAATAGTAATTCTTCCTAATTTTAATAGATATAGTAATATTATAACAACTTCAGTATCAAATAAATATGAAAATCCCTATGTTAATATCAATATAGGTGAATATTCTTGGAATTCAGCAGCTTATGAATTGGATAATTATTACTTTGATTCAAATATTACTTTTGAAGCTGAAGAAGTTTTAACAGTTAAAGAGATTTATTATTATATCAGTAATACTGCATTAACAGAAACAGAAATAGTACTTATCAGTAATTGGACTCTTTATGAAAATTCTGTTACTTTATCTGTTGAAGGTAGTTATGTAGTTTATATAAAAGTTGTTGATAACTCAGATATAGTATCTTATTTAAATACAGACATGTTAATATTGGATTTAACTGATCCAACTGCAAGTATCAGCTTTGATGATTATGAATATACAACATATACAGACAGTTTAAATAATATTTATGCCGATAGAAGTAAAAGCATTACTCTTGCCTATGATGATAACTTTTCAGGAATATCAGAAGCAAATTATTATATATCTGCTGACGAGTTAAACTTAGCTGAATTGGATGCATTAAGCACTTGGAGTTCATATAATGAGGCGATTAGTTTAATTAATGTAGGAGAATACATTATATATGCACAGATAAAAGATAATGCAGATAATACCATTTATGCTAATACAGATAAGATTGTATTAAATGGTTATACACAATCAAATTTTATAATTGGCAGAAACTCCAGTTATTTAGGTAATGAATTTAATATTACTAACAAATCTACAGTTACATTCAACTCAACTTTTGAGTATGAAATGGATGAATTGACTGGTTATACACATAATCTTATGTCAAACATATTGCTTCCATTAGATACTAAAGTAACTCTTATAGATAATATAAATGATAAAGTTTATGAATATGTCATTTCTACTTCAGAAGATATATTCAATTACAATGACAGTTGTGCTCCGGAAGATTTAGAATGTGAAAAAGTTGCTTCATATCCATTTACTCTTTTTAAAGAGGTTGGAACATTAGAAACAGATAAGCTATACACAGAAAGTACATATTTTGTACTTGGAACAGTCTCAGAAGATTATACAGTTATATTAGATTTGTCAGAAACGAATTTTAATGAAAATTATTCCAATGTAAGATTATTCATGGAATTGCATGATTCTAATGGAGATAATGTCAGACCGACACTATATGACTCAATAGAAACTTTTAATGTATATTCTGAAGTAGAAAGTCAAAGTTCTGCAGCAACATTAAGTTTAACAACTGATTATTCTGGAACTGAAATATTTTATAACACTAATTCTCTAACAGAGATTAATTTAACAAGTAAAATTATATATAAAACAATCAATGAAAATAAAATAATTGATACTACTCATGAGGGTAAAAAAATAGGCATTTCAATTAAATTGGTAGATGATGAAGGAACTATAGTTGAAAGGAAATATTTAAAGAATATATTGTTTAAAGTTGGTGACAACAGTTTCTATTATCCAGGCAATGATAATACTGTAAGAGTAAATCTAAATAACGGTATTAATGATGTATCAAAAACTTTAAGTGTAATAACAAATAAGAATAACATTGATCTGGAAGAGGGAATGTATTATTTTAAAATTACTAATTATATAGCATATGATGGTTATTATTATGAAGAATTAGCTGATACTGAATTATCTATACCTTTAAATGTTTCAGAAAACAATGTGTCTGTAGTGCATGGATTTAATGTTATAATGAGTGAGGAAAATCAAATGATTGACAAGGAAGCAGTGGCAGTAAATGTACCATTCAGTATTTTGGAAAATGGAGAGTTTGAAAGTCCAAATATAAGAGTCTCTTTATATAAGAAAAATGAATTGACCGCCTATAATCAGGACTATACTATTGTTGATCTGGCTGATTATGTAAGTGATACATTAAATGAGTGTGAAGAAAATGTTTATTATGTTACAACTGAACCGGTATCTTACACTGCGCCGGAGTATTCATACAATGCTTTTGAATTAAATTTGTTAACGGCCAATTTTGAAAATAATGGATATAAATTTGTATTTGAATTGTTTGATGAAGATAAAAGGATCGGGACAATAGAAAAATATTTTATTGTTAAATAGAGGTAAGAGATATGAAATATAAAATTATAATAACATTAATAATATTATCATTCTTAGTAGTAGGTTATGGTTTAACATTCTCTGTATTTAATTCAAATACTTCATTCAACAGTAATGTTAATATAGCAAAATTCATCTTCAATACGGAAAGTTTAGATGAATTTCAGTTGGCTTTAAATGGAATAAAACCTGGAGATATTAGAGAATATGCATTTTCAGTAAATAATAGTAATCCTGAAAATATAAGTGAAGTGACTGTTGAATACGTAATCTTATTAAGAACATATCACTTTATTCCATTAAATATAGAATTATATAAAATAGTAGATGAAACTGAAGAATTGGTTATGACATGTGATGAAACATATATAAGAAATGAAAGTAATGAATTGGTATGTGGCACAGAACTTCAAGAATTAGGTTTCTCAGAAACAAGCATTGATAACTATAGATTGAAATTGGAATTTTCAAGTGAATATGATAGTTCAAATTTTTCAAATTTAATGGATTATATAGATATTGAAATAAAAAGCTGGCAAAAAATAAATGAATAGGAGTTACTTATGAAAAGATTTAAAAAGTATATTTTATTGATTTTATTTGTAATATTATGTATTTCTCTAAGCATAAATAATTTTGCATTTGCAAAGTATATTTATAATAATATATGGGACTATTATTTGAAAACTCAAGGTTTTTATTTTACCAGTGATAACCTGGCAACAACATCCATAGATAATGTTAATAACTTATGGGAAGGTGACAGTGTTCACTTTGGTATTAGAAACTATTTAAATGAAAATGTTATAACTGATTATAATATAGAATATACAGTTACCTGTGTTATTCTTGGTGATGCTTCAGAGTATTCGGAATGTCATTTAAATGGAACAGAGCTTAGTTCACAAGATGGAGTGCTGTTGAATGTTAAAAGCTGTAAAAATAAGACAACTGATGGGATAAATGTAAATGAATACACCAAAGAGGATTGTGAACTTGAAGGTTATGAATGGTCAAGTGATAAGACAGACAATGATAATTACTTTGATGTTGTGTTAACTGATGAGAATTATGAGCTAACTGATGCAGTGGTAAGTGTTAATGTGACAAGCAAATCTCCATATCAAAAGAATTTAAGTGGAAACTTTACATTACATAAAAGAATTAATGAAGATGATCAAATAATTTCCAGTCATAGTAGTTTGCCATCATATGAATCAATAACCATATCAAATACATATAATGAATCCAAATGTATAGGTGTTTCATGGGATTCAGAAATATTACTGATTGACGGGAATTCAAGTGACTTTAGCACATATTCTACAGATGAAAATGATTATATTAAGGAGATAAAATTTATACTGGGAGCTAAGAACAGTATGGTATATAAATTTTATAAAAGAAATTTTGAGGATATACTAGATATTTCAGACTTTACAATTGAAGAAACAACTGGATGTTAAGTTTAATCAATTTTATTGCCATGAAATTACTTTTATGTTATTATTAAGAATAGGTGGATAGTATGAAGAAAGTATTAAGTGTTATTAAGAAAATTTTTATAGGAATTATATTAGTTATATTTTTCAGTTTTGCGATTGGAATTACAATATTGCTATTAAATTACAATGATTATGGATTGACTCAATTTAATGATAAAACTGTAGTAATAATCAATGATGATATATCTAATGAAAATTATGACAAAGGAAATATTGTTATAGTTAAGAGCAAGGAATTAGAGAAAATTGTCGTTGGAGATGAATTATTTGTTTATAAAGTAAACAAAAAAGGTGAAGTATCAATTGAACTGGGAATAGTTGATCAGGTATCAGTTCAGGATGAAGCCATTTCATTTGAGAATGGAGAAACTTACGCTATAGACTTCGTAATAGGTTCTACAGATAAGGTATATGAAAAATATGGAACATTGTTATCAATACTTGAATCCAAATGGGGATTTCTGTTTATAATATTGGTTCCAAGCTTCCTGATATTCATATATGAAATATATGCTTTGGTAGTAGAAATTAAATACGGAAAAGATGAGGAATAAAAAACACATTAAATGTGTTTTTTTTTAATCTGTAATTATCCAGGCATTTGGAAGTCTTCTCTGACCTGCCTTGCTGAAACTGGCAGGTTTATTAATCAGTTCTTTTTCAACAGTCAATGCTGTGGAAGCTCCGCCATCTAAGTTTGTAGCATTGATTGCTTTATATTTTGTCATAATAGTAGTTAATTCCACCATATCTGCTCCCAGACTGTAGCCAGGTCTTCTTCCATCAATTATAAGTAATAATACAATTCCATCACTTCTTTGACCGATTGCAGTTCTGGGAGCTATTCCCCAGCCACCATTTCCTTTAATAAATGAAGGTTTTTCATTTACTATTAAGAAAGGTCCGAATTCAACAGCATCTCTTAAATTATATTTAGTTAAAGCCGTCTTAATTTTTTCTTTTGTAAGTATCAGGTTGTTGTCATAGTCAAAACCAATAACTCCACCTTCTATTTCTCTTCTTGTTCCGTTATAAACAATTTTCCCATCATCTATTATAGATCCGCTTGGTTCTCCTCCGGCACCTGTTCCTTTAAATCCTCCTGCATTTATAGCCACTCTGGCATTATATATTTCAGACAGGGTAGTTAAATATTCTCCTTCATCCTCTAAGTATCTGGTTACAACTAAATCTATTTTAGAAGGATCATAAATCGCTACTAAAAAGCCTTGATAGCCACTTCCCTGTAATTTAATGACTTTATATAAGTCATTACCCTCATCTTTAGTGAATAATCTCTTTTCATATATATCTGCATATTCAGTAATTTCATTAGTATTCTGATTTATCAGAGAAGTGTCTGTTTCCTCATCTGTTTCAATTATATAGTTATTTGCCATTACCTCTTCAATAGTATCCTCACTGTAGAAAATATGTGCTAAATACTGGTGATTCATGGTCTTCATTGCAGTAGTAATCCAAAAATTTCTGAAGAAGTCAAAAGGTCCGTATAATATAAATAAAAAGGAAATAATTAATATACCAGTTATTATAAGAGCAATTATTAAATTTCTTTTTTTATTTTTCATAATATATCCTCTTATTAATAATAACATATTTATTATTTTTTTTAAATTAAAATAGGCTTTATGATGTTGTAAATGTACCATTAATATGATAAAATTTATATACACTAGTACAATATCAATAATAGGAGTTTAAGGAAATATGAAGTCAAAGGGTAGAAATCTTATAGAAAAAATAACAAATCTAATATTAAATATTTTACTTGTTTTTTTTGGTATTGTATTGCTAGTATCAATTTACACCAGCATTCAAACAAAAATACTTAAAAAGGAGTATGTGGATTTTTTTGGCTTTTCAATCTTTGAAGTTCAAACAGGAAGTATGTCTGGCACGATAGAAGCTGGAGATTGGATTGTAGTAAAACTGACTGATAGAGTTGAATTAAATGATGTAGTAACCTATAAATATAAGAATGAATATGTAACTCATAGAATTATTGAAGTGTACAGTGATAAGTATATTACCAGGGGAGATGCTAATAATTCTGATGATGAACCAATTAATCATGATCAGGTAATAGGTAAAGTTGTTAAAACCTTATCAAATTTTGCTGTTGCAAGAAAAATAATTTTTAATCCAACTGTATTAATAACTCTTATAGTAACAATATTCTTGTTTAATATAGCATTTAAAAAGTTTAATAAAAATACTGAAGAAGATAAGAAACTTAAATTCTTGAAAAAAATGTTTAAAAAGTTCATTGAATTGTTTAAACGTAAAAAGAAAATAAGAATCAACAGAATGAATGAGGAATATAAGTCCAAATTAGCTAAAGAATATCTGGAACAATATCTAAAAGAAAACTTAAATCAGAATGATAATAAGAAATATACAGAGGAGGAATTGGAAAAAACTTCTTTATTCAGAGTAGTTTCAGTTGATGCTACTGATGTGGATAAAAAGTTTGTTCCTGAAGAGTCTGAGACTTTAGAAATAAAGAAAGATCAAAAAGTAGTTGAAGAAGTTAAAGAAGAAGCAGATGTTTCATTAACCAATGTTAATTTGGAATTATTAAAAAACAAAAGTACCAGAAAGAATAAAAATGTCATTGAGACAACAGTTTTTATTAAATCAGAAGCAATAAATGAAATTATCAATGTACTTAATGAAGACATCAAAATGCTCCCAAATGAAAAAACTATCAAAAGTAAATTTATGGAAACTTATATTGATGCCAAATATAATAATTTTTATGATGGAAAGTTTATTAATTCTAAAAGTTCAGCTACTTTAATGAAAAGAATTATTAAAGATTATGCAACCTATTTAATAAATAAAGATGAAAAGCATAAAGATCTGATTGTTAAATATGCCAATATGTTTTTCTTGATTTCCATAATAGATCAGGCAGATTATGATTCAGAAACCATTAAAAAAGAAATATTGAAATATTCAAGTAAATTTAATAGCAATTTAGATTATTTATTTAATGAATTCATAAACATTAAAAAGAAATATAGTGATATGTTGGAATATTTTTTAAAGAAATTGGAAACTAATATGTTTGACTTAATAATTCAGAAACTGGATTCTAGAAAAGATATGTATGGCTTAGAACTTAAACATAATATATCATTTAGTAAGATATACAGTGATTATATAATAGATAAAACATATACTGAAGGAATAATTGCAGAAGACAAGATGGTTATACTGTTTAACTTATTGCTTTTACAAATAGTAAAGGATATGATTTCATCAAACTTTAATAATAAATATATTTTATATATTCCTGGAAGCTTATATGTCAAAGAGAAGAAATTTGAAAAGATACTGAAAATGCTTGAAGACAAAATAGTCAAAAACAATGTAATACTACTTGTATCATTTGAAGAATTGTTAAATAATAAGGAAATAATTAAAACTCATAGAAAAATGGGATACAGGTTTGGTCTTGTACTTGATAGGGAAATCAACATTAAAGCTAAGGAACGCAGTTATATCTATGTGGCGGACTATATTTTTATAAATAAGAATTTAAAGAATAAAATGAGTTCAATTATTCCTGAGGATTTAATGAATAATGTCATTTATGAAGATATAATTTCTAAAGTAGGAGATTTTGGGAGTGAGTAAGTATGAATGAATTTTTTAGATTTTTTTATGAATTTATATCAATATTCTTTGATGGCATAGTATTAATAATTCAAGGATTGATTGATGGTGTTGTTAAAATGTTTAATTTTACAAACTACAGAGAAATTATTAACAGTTATAAGGATACTTTCAAAGGACCTGAATATGTATTTGTAGTACTTGCAATAGCAGTTTTGGTTATCATACTTGGATTAATCATATTATTAATATTCTTTGCTGTTAGAAAATTGATAAGAATTAGAAAAAGTAAGTTGAATCAGGAAGACTTACTAAATGAAATAGCAAACCTGGATAATCAGGTTCATAAATTAATGAAAGAAAAAGATGAGATAATGGCTATGAAAGTATCTCAGTTGGGTTTAAAGCCTGATGAAAAGAATACTTTAGATCTTGAAAAGAAGCCGGAGGAAAAAACAGCTGAGGGAGAAGAAGTGCCGGAAGAGGGAATAAATGAAAATGCAAGATTTCCTAAACTTGAAAAAATTGATAAATTATATAAAGATTATAAAGCTAAAAAATATTCAAATACATTTAGTCTTGAAGAACTTATAGATAATTTTAAATGTTTTGCAGCAAGTCAATTGCGTTTATATTATGATGCATCATTATTAAGAGCCTTCTTTGGAGGACTTGCCTGCGGTAAGTTGATAATACTACAGGGTATATCTGGAACAGGTAAAACTTCACTTGCTTATGCATGGGGAAAATTTTGTAAGCATGATTCCTGTATTGCTTCAGTCCAGCCGTCTTGGAGAGATAAGACCGAATTATTAGGATATTTTAACGAATTTACCAAAAAATTTAATGAAACAGATGTACTGGCGGAACTTTATTTATCCGGTCATGATGATGATGTGCATACAATCATACTTGATGAGATGAATATCGCGCGTGTTGAGTATTATTTTGCGGAAATGCTTTCAATTCTTGAAATGCCTTCAAGAGATGAATGGATAATTGAGCTAGTTACAAATGCTTGGCCTGATGATCCAAAAAGAGTTAAAAACGGTAAACTGCAGCTTCCTGTAAATCTTTGGTACATCGGAACAATCAACAACGATGACTCTACCTTCATGGTTACTGATAAGGTGTATGACCGTGCAATGCCAATAGATATCAATACAAAGATTGATCCATTTAAGTGCAGAGAGCAGGAAGCAATAGATATCAATTCCAGTTATCTTGAATCATTGTTTATTAAAGCAATGGATGATTATGCGTTATCTCAAAAGAATATAGATAAAATTGGTGTAATGGATGACTATGTTATTAAACATTTCAGAATAGCTTTTGGTAACCGTATTATGAAGCAGTTAAGAACATTCGTGCCGGTATATGTGGCAAGTGGCGGTAAAGAATTGGATGGAATAGATTATTTTATAGCTAAAAAGATATTCAGAAAATTTGATCAGTTGAACATTACTTTGATTCGTGATGAAATTGATCCGTTTATTACATATCTAAATAAAGAATTTGGTAACAATGTAATGAAAGAGTGTATTGATTATTTGGAAAGAATCAAGAAATCTGTATAGGAGTGAAGAAACTTGTCAAAAATTTTTAACATTGAAATTGATGATAAAATTAATGAGCAGACTGAATTATTTATGCAGAAGATGAATTCTGAGATGTATTACAAATCAGAACTTGCAAGTAATTCAATTTCTTTTGACTGGGTAAGTGAACTTGAATTTGCATTTCCATATATAGATAACATAATAAGAAATCCTAAATTAACTCTCATTAATGAATCAGATGTTGTTAAAATAGAGAAGGCAAGAAAAATAAGTGTAGAAAGTGTTAAAGACTTATCCAAACATACGCACTATATTGAAAAGATTGATCCAGAAACTAATGAAGTGCATCCATCAAAGATATTGATACTCCGTCGTGAAGAAACGTTTAATACTTATGAAAATAGGTTTATCTATACTCTTATAACAAACTTGATAAGATTTGTCATGAAAAAGGAATCTTTATTAGAAAATGTAGATGCTAAAAGTGATAAGCATCTGGAATATGCAGCTTCTACAAATACAGGTAATGAGAGAATAAATATAGAACTGAAAATCAGTTCCAAGGAATTACCTAATGGAAATAATCAGAATGATTTTGCTAAAGAATTGGAGGATATGAAAAGAAGAGTTTCCAGATTGAAAGATTATATAGTGAGCTGGAAAAGAAGTGAATTTATGACATCACTGGATAAAGCACATGCCGCATTTGTAATACCTCCAATAAAGAAGACTAATATGATTTTAAAGAATCCTAATTTTCAGATTGCAATGAAACTCTGGGTATATCTTCAGTCTTATGATAACGATGATATAGAAAATTCAAAAACAGCTATAGATACTTCCGGGGATGATGTTCTAAGAGGTATACTTGATAATTCATTTTTAATAGATTACTTTGTTTTCAGTTCAATAAATTCATCTAAGAAAATCCAAAGGGATACATTAAATAAATATGCAGTTATAATGGTGAGACAGCAGATTCAGAAACTTATTTCATTATTAATGAGTAACGGAATCAATATAACTGATGAAGAAATACTGAAAATGATTTCCAATGAGATAAAGAGTGAAAAGAATAAAATGGAAGTTGGAAGCGAAGATATTAAAAAGAAATTTAAATCTGCAATGGATGAATATTTAGAAAGGATACAGAATTGTTTGTAGGTGAATATGTATGAAAAAAATTAAGGAATTATTAAATAAGAAATGGATGAAGGTGGCAAAAACAGTTTTTAAAATATTTGTAACTATTATATTGGTGGCTTTTATAATAGTGGTATGTCTGCAAAGATTCAGCAACAATAAAATTTCATTCTATAAATATAGAATGTTCACAGTAATTTCCGGTAGTATGGAACCAGTCTACAGTATTGGAGATGTATTGATTTCCAAAGATGTTAATCCGTCAACAATAAAAGTAGGAGATGTAATCAGCTACCAGGGTGTAAGCGGAGACTTTAAGGATAAGGTAATAACCCACCAGGTTACAAGAGTTGTTACAGATGAATATGGAAAATATTACTTTCATGCTAAGGGAACTGCAAACTTGGTTGAAGATCCCATAGTGTCAGAAGATCAGGTATATGGAGTAGTAATATACAGATCAAGAATATTATCACTTATTTATAGAATAGTAAGTACCAATATAGGATTTTATTTATTTATAATTATTCCTTTAATATTTATAATAGGTTCTGAAATAGTGAATGCTTTATTACATAAAGAAGAACAGAGAAGAAAAGAATTAAAAGAAAGAAAAGAAGAGAAAGAATAATAAAATAATTGGAGGCGAGGTGATATAAATGAAACGCAGATTTAAGTTTTACTTAAAATTGAATTTAATGTCTGTTGTTTTCATAATAGTTTCATTTATATCAGTAACACTTGCCTGGTTTGCCTATAGTGGATTGAGTAAAGTATCTACAGATATAGGAGTAAAAGCCTGGTATATTGAATTGAAGAAAGATGGAGAAACGGTATCAAATGATATAGTAATCTCTTTGGATGATATATATCCGGGAATGGAGACGGTAGATGAATTGGTGACAATAAACAACCTGGGAGATTCAAATGCCACAATAAGATATTCAATCTCATCAGCAAGAATATTGGACGATCCGGAAGATGAATATATAGTTGATGATGTAATTTATACTTCAGATCAAGTTGAAGATATTCTTTCACATGATTATCCATTTCATATAAATATCAGCTTATCAAAAAGATATGCACTTGAAAAAACTGGACAAAGTACATTTGAGGTATCTGTTTCTTGGCCTCTTGATTCATTAGATGATGAACTTGACAGTATTTGGGGAACTGATGCTTATAATTTTAGACAGAGTGAGGAATCACAACTACTACAGAATCCCGATTATCAGATTAGACCATCTATTCAAGTAGTACTGAGAGTAACTGCAGAACAATATTTAGAAGAAGAAGATTCTTCAAGTGATCCTAACTATAATCTTGGAGATTCTGTACTTTATGATGTAGTAAACAATACAACTTGTCCTACAGTAAGTTCAACATGTTTAGAAACTAATATAATAGATATAAATAATACTCTGGGAGATGAAACAGTAACTTTACTTCCAAATCCAAATACAATATATATTTCAGATACATATACAAACTATTCATCAGCACTGGCTTCTCTTACTTCAACCTGGACAGTTACTTCAAGAGCATTGGAGGTATCTGACATCTTAAACATAGTATCAAGAGATATAACAGATTCACTTTTAATAAGAGGCGGAGTCTCAGATTCAATAATTGGAAATTTAACGTATAACAATAGATTAGTTACGGAGTTAAATAAAGCAATTATATCTAGTGGTTATTATAAATATATAAATGAAAAATTTGATTATTTAACAGCATCTAACTGTTTTTGGACAAGTACAAATTATGATACAACAAACGGGTTTGCAATAAATTCAATAGATACAATATATTCAAAGATATATCCAGAACAAAAAAATATATCATGTAATATAGTACCAGTAATTATAGTAGATAAATTCTAATAAAAAAATATGATAATTTTTATCATATTTTTTTAATAATATATATCCATCCGGGTTGCCAAGCTTTATTTTTACGCCAGTCTTCACCAATTGATTGCTTCCATGTTTTTCCTTCTGTAATTACCTGAAAAGCAAACTGAGGCGCTCTATGAGCTACAACAGCTATATGTTTTCCATCATAGTTTTCTAACAAGTAGTTACAAAATTCTCTTACTCTAATTTCAACATCTTTTAAACATTCTCCATTAGGAAAAGGAATATCAATGTGATCTTCGTATATTACCAATGATTTATCTTTACCATTTAAATCACCATAATTACATTCTCTTAATCTTTCATCCATTATAATTTCTTTGTTATTTTCAAAGGTTAATTTTGCAGACTCAACAGCTCTACTGAAATCTGAAGAAAAAACTAAATCATAATCATTTATATTAATTTGACTTTTAAGAAGTATTCCTTGCTCTATACCTTTTTCAGATAATTCTGCAGGTTTACCCATTAGCCAGCCAGTTGATTTACCTTCTAAATTATCATTAGTTGTTCCATGAACAAAATAAGTTACTTTAACAGACATTATTTTTCTCCTTTTATTGAAAATGGTTTTCCATGTCCAGGAATGATATAATCAGCTATTTCTAAAAGTTTTTTTCTACTATTTAATAGTGCTTTTTGATCTTTAACATAAGGATCAATCTTTGATAATAAACTTTTTTTATCTATTTTTTGTACTTCATTATCCCACCACCAGAATACATCGCCAGCTACTATTATATTATTCTTATTAGTGTTTTTAATTAAAATTGACATATGAAACTGATCATGTCCTGGAGTTGAAATGATTTCAATATTTTTACCTATACTATTATTATGTTCTTTTATTTTGCTATTCATAGAATAGATAGATTCGTTATCATAAACTTCTGCATTACCAAACATCCCAACTAACAAACTATGATCTAAATGAGTATGCGTAAGTAAAATTATATTAATATCACCGATATTTAAATTTTCTTTTTTTAATCTTTCTATTAATAATTGTCTGTTCATACCAGGATCTATTAATATTTTATTCTCTCCATCATCAATCAAAGTAGTAGAACAGCTTGCAAATTCTTCACCATTCACTTCTTTTGCATAACCTTCAATTAAAACTTTAATTTTCATATAAAATTCTCCTAAATAAATATTTTATAATTTTTTTGTTAGATAATCTGCTTCCCAATCTTTCATTACTTTTATAGCTTCTTCTTTTAATAATCCGGATTTAATTTTAATCTTATTTCCAGTCTTAGAGTTCAATTCATAAATATCTATATTTATATCAGTATCTAAAATAATATTACTATCCTTAATACTTGCTCCACATACTATATTTGATACATTAGACCACCAAATAGAACCAAAACATAGAAAACATGGTTCACAGGAAGAATAGATAGTTGTTCCTGTCAAATCAGAAGAACCTATCTTTTTACAGGCTCTTCTTATTGCCAATGTTTCAGCATGTGCAGTGGGATCATATTCTTCTCCATTTCCACTGCTTGCTTCTCCAATTATTTTATTATCTTTTACTACGACTGCTCCATAAGGAAAAGTTCCTAATCTTGCTAATTCAATAGCTCTTTTCATATAATCAATATCATTCATAAAATCACCCACTTAATTATATTACTCTTCTGAAATTATTTGTTCAAATGAAATACTGGCACTTACTGAAAAAGCTGTGTTTTCAGCAGCAGCAGTGTTTCCTACTTCAGTATCTGCTTCATCATTCATTGTTTCATTTTCTCCTTCATACCATTCAAAGTATACTCTAACAGTAAATACTCCAAATGCAAAATCAGGAGTCTCATTATCAAACATTAATATATTATTAATTAAATTATTTTCAATCGGAATAACCTCTAAAGGATTTCCTTCAACATAAGTACTATCATATATTGAATATCCAGTAGTGTTTAAGTCCAGCATGGTTTCATTGTCAACATCCAAAGTAATAGAGTATTGAAAGGATACATCAACATTAGAGGGATTTATTACAACATCAAAGTAACCTTCAGAAGAAGGTGCAATTACACCATCAGCAACATATTCATTTTCTTCAATAATAGGAACGATATCAATAGAAGAACTGGAATTATTGGTTATATCATTTTCATTAACCAATATCTGCCATTTAGCAAATAAAGCATCTACATTGCCTGTAGTGGATGCAATATATCTGGAATATGTGCTGCTCATAAAGCATAGACATACTGATAATGACATAAAAGCTATAATAAATCTTACTTTTTTGAGCATATAAATCCCTTTCCTTATATATAAAATTATAGATTTTTTGTATATAATTTACAAATTTTTTTACGCAAGAATTCTTAAAAAATGTAAAATTTGTGTAAAAAAATATAAAAATTATTAAAATATATACTTTTAAAATAATTGTAGTATAATAAAATTATCAAATAAGGGAGGTTTTTAGAATGTATTTGCTGGATGAAAAAAATAAAGATAAAATAATTGGATATGATGTAATATTTCCAAATAAAACTCGTAATGTAGTGGCTACAGAATTATATCAGTTAATGAGCAATAAAAATTTAATGGCTGATATCACAGCTTTTACAATTGCTTTTATATGGAATAATTCTCCACATAGCTGGGGTCTCGCAAAAGGATATTCAGAAGAAGAAATATATGTTCGTGAAACAGCTGAAAAGATTGATACAGGTAATCTATATTTTATGTTCAGGAAGATAAAGGATATGGGAATAGAAAAATTAAATGAATTATATTCTTACCTGGCTACAAATCCTAAAATTATGGATTCCTTTTTTAAAGCTACTTATCCTGATATAGCTCACTTTTCATCTGTATTTCCATTGGCGGAGCTTACTCCAAGTAAGAATAATGATTATTTTCCTAATGTCTTATCCATTAATGATGCATTAAACAATAGATATAATTTCTGTTCTGATGAATCTGACATTGAAGTTATAAAGGAAATAATTGATGCAGCGGAAAATAATAATGATGTACTGAGAAGATTAAAATTAGAACCTAATATTAGAAAATAACAATTAAAAAAGAATACTGAAAAGTGTTCTTTTTTCATTTTTTTATAATTTAAAAATACAATTAATTATAAAGGTGATTTTATATGAAAATAATAGAGATATTTGATGATAATGGAAAAATCTTAAATGATTTATTAGAAGAATATATTTTAATAAAATTAAAAAACTTGAATATAGATGAATGATTATAGATTTGGTTCTTATTTAAGGCTTTCCAAAGAAGATGAAAATAAACAATATAAGAGAGAAAATGAAAGTGAAAGTATTATCAATCAAAGAAGTCTTATAATAAACTATACAAAAGATAATAATTTTAATTTGATCAAAGAATATGTGGATGATGGATATTCAGGCACTACCTTTGATGACAGACCTGCCTTTCAGCGTATGTTAAGTGATATAGAGAATGGAGTAATAAATGCAGTAATTACAAAAGATCTTTCAAGATTGGGAAGAGATTATATTCAAAGCGGCTATTATTTGGAAAAATATTTTCCATTGAAAAAAGTCAGATATGTTTCCATATTGGATAATATAGATACTTTCCTGGATAATGCCAGTAATGACATAGCGCCTTTTAAAGCGCTGTTTAATGATATGACATCAAAAGATACTTCAAAAAAAATAAGAGCAATACTTAAAGATAAAAAAAGAAAAGGTTTATTTTTAGGCAGTGAAGCTCCATATGGTTATCTGAAAGATCCGGCAAATAAACATCATCTCATACCGAATTCAGAAACTTCTATAACAGTTAAGAGAATATTTAGCTTAGCTTTATCCGGTAAAGGTCTAACAGATATAGCAGCTATTTTAAATAATGAAGGTATTAAGACACCCTTAGCATATAAAAAAAGAAAACAGGTATATATATGGACTAACAGTACAGTAAATCATATTCTAAATAATAGAGTATACACAGGAGACTTAGTTCAAAATGTTCAAAATAAATTAAATTATAAATCAAAGAAAAAAATTATATTAGATAAAAAAGATTGGATAACAGTGAAGAATACTCATGAGCCATTGATAACCAAAGAGGAGTATAATATTATTCAGAACAGTCCAAATAGAAGAAGAAAACCTATTAAAAGAAGAGAAAAGCTGTTATTTGAAAATTTGATTTATTGCAAGGAATGTGGTTCAACTTTAGGAGTTCATTATAATAAAAGGCAAAACAGCTGGAGCTTAAACTGCAATAAATATTCAAGAAGTCCAAGATTAAAACTATGTTGTCCACATTTCATACCATACAATAAATTTGAAGAAGCAGTTCTAAATAAAGTAAAAGAGACATTCAAAAAACATTATAAAGAAATAGATATTAATAAAATAATAGATAAACTAAATAAAAGTAATAACAATACAATAAAAGAAAAGCAAACTATGCAAAATAAAATAAATGAATTAAACTATAAAACAGATTTACTATATAATGATAGATTAAATAATATTATTTCATTAGATATATATATAAAATTATCAAGTGAAGTTCAAAAAGAAATAAATATATTAAAACAAAAATTGAACAACAAAAAAGAAAATAATACAATAGATTATAAATCCATTATTTTTAACTTAGTTAATATTGATAATCCTTCAAGAGAATTATTATTTTATTTTATTAAGAAAATAGAAGTGGATAGAAATAGAATAATTCTTATTTATTATTATTTTCAATAAATTATGATATAATTTTGTTATAATGTCAAAAAAATTATAATAATTAAAGGAGTTATAATGGAAGCTAAAGAAAAAGAAATTTTAGGAGAAGTAATAAGTGGGATGAAATCTCAATTTTTAATTCCAGTTTTTCAAAGAAATTATAATTGGAAAATAAAAAATTGTGCTAAGTTATTTGAAGATATAATTTGTTTAACAGAATCTAATATTAAAAAACATTTTATTGGATCATTTGTTTATAAATTTAATAAAATAGTTGATACTCAATTTAATCAATATGTTTTAATTGATGGTCAACAAAGATTAACTTCAATAACTCTTATTTTAAAAGCCCTTTATGACTATCTTAGTAGTTTTGGAGATTCCTACATAGATTTAATGAAAGAAATAAGTGAGGGATATTTATTTAATGTTTTTACAAAAGATCAAAAACTAAGATTGAAACTAAAGCCTAATAAAAATGATGATATTAATTTTAATTTTTTAATGAATGATGAAATTGAAGAAATTGATAAAAGTTCAAGTATTTATATTAATTATAAATTTTTTTATGATAGTATATCTGAAATGAAATGTTCTATAGAATCTTTTTATAACGCTTTACAAAGATTAGAAGGAGTTGCTGTAGTATTAAATCAAAATGATAATCCTCAAGTAATATTTGAAAGCTTAAATTCTACTGGTCTTGATTTAAGTGATGTTGATTTAATTAGGAATTATTTATTAATGAATTGCAATCCAGACGAACAAGAAAAGTTATATACAAATTATTGGGTTAAAATGGAACAATTACTTGGAGATAATTTAATTTCATATTTTAGAGATTATCTTTCATTATCAAAAAGCTTAGTTATTGCAAGTGGTAAGACAAAAGTATACCAAGCATTTAGAGAATATTCTAAAAATATAGCTAATTTAAACGAATTTTTAAAATTATTATTGCAAAATGTTAGTGTTTATAGAAAATTAATATTTTCTTCTGATGGTGATGATGAACTATCAATTTGTTTAAATGATTTTCTTGTTCTAAATATGAGTACAACTTTTCCTTTTTTATTGGGAATTCTTATAGACAATTCTAAAATGATTATTTCTCAAGATGAAACAGTAAAAATTATTAAATTAGTTGAATCTTATATTGTTAGAAGAACAGTATGTAATGTACAAGGAGGTTCACTTTCAACTTTTATGGCTTCTTTATATAATAATTTAAAAAATAAATATAAAGATTCTTTTTATGAAAATACGTATGAAAAAGTAGCAAAAGAATTTGTTAGTATAAATACAAATGCATATTTTCCAAAAAACGAAGATTTTAAAAAAGAATTTCTTGAAAGAGATATGTATAAATCTCAACATAAGTTTTTTATTATTTCTAAATTAGAAAAATATTTACAAGAAAAAGAAATAATTAATCTAGATAATCTAACAATTGAACACATTATGCCTAGAAATTTATCAGATGAATGGAAAAATTATTTGAATATTGAAAATGTTGAAGAAGTTCATGAAGAATATAAAAATAAAATTGGAAATTTAACTCTAACAGCTTATAATTCTGAAATGTCTGATAAATTGTTTGAAGAAAAGAAAAATCATATTGATTTTAGTCGCTTATGTTTAAATCAAAATTTAAAAGAAATAAAAAAATGGAATATAGATTCTATAAAAAAAAGAGGTCAATGGATGTTTGAGTTGGCTCAAAATATTTGGAAATATCCCAATGTTATTCCAAATGAAATTGTATATGGTGAAGGTTATTATTTATTATCGCAAGATTTAGATATGGATTTTACTAATACAAAACCTTCAAAGATAATTATATGTAATGAAACAAATTATTTTACATCTTGGTCTGAAATTTATATTTATATTTTAAAAAAGATGTATAAAAATAATTCTGATTTATTCAAAGTAATTATAAATACTGAAGATTTTATTGGAAATTCAAAATCTTTATTATTTTCAAATGAAAAAAGAAAACTTAGAGCTCCTAATGAAATTGTTGAGAACTTTTATTGTGAAACAAATTTAAATACGATGAGAAAAATTCAAGTGTTACAAAAATTAGGAATTGGATTTCAATATGAAGAAGAAGACTTAATTGTTTTTATTGAACAGGAATAATAATTATTACTTCCACATTTTCTATCCTCAGGTGGAGATGGTGCTGAAGTAATATATGCTCTTAGGAACAATTCAACTCTTTCCAAGAAGATACTGGATGAAATGGAGAGAGAAGGACAAAATACTAGAAAATATTACCAGCAGAGACTTCCAAGCAATCCAATTAAAGATTATTATTTCATGCATAGAAATACTCCTAATACTGAAGCTATTATTGTTGAATATGGTTTTTTAGACAGTTCCAAAGATGATGTGGAACAACTTAAAACTAATTATGAGAATTTTGCTGAAGCAGTTGTACGTGCAGTTGCGGAATATAAAGATATTCCATATAAGGCTCCGGTAGGAAGTGGATATTACACTGTAGTTAAAGGTGACAGCTTATGGACTATTGCCAACAAATTTGGTTTAACTGTGAATGAGTTAAAGGATATTAACAATCTATCCAGCAATATTCTTCAAATAGGTCAAACATTGAAAGTCACTACAGAGCCTGAAACTGTTCCTGAAGATTATTTAGTATATGTTGTTAAGAGTGGAGATAACCTGTGGGATATTGCCAATAAATTTGATACCACTGTTAGTACTCTTATGAGCATTAATAATTTAACTAGTTCCAGTTTAAAAATAAATCAGCAGTTGCTGATTCCTAAGGAAAAAGAAATTATTGAACCGGGCGCTACTGAATATACAGTTGTCAGTGGAGATAATTTATGGGATTTAGCCAATAAGTTTGATACAACAGTGAATGCAATAAAAAAAGCAAATAATCTGACAAGTAATCTGCTTCAGATAGGTCAGAAATTGATTATTCCTGCAGGTGAAATAGAGAAGGAAGAAGTTCCTGGTGTAGGTGGAGTTAACTATGTAGTTCAAAGTGGAGATAATTTGTACAGTATTGCTAATAAATATGATACAACAGTTGATGCCATTAAAAAAGCAAATAATTTAACAAGCAATCTTCTTCAGATAGGTCAGGTATTATTAATACCTGGAACTACTGAATATGCTACATATACTGTAAAAAGCGGAGATACTTTATATGCACTTGCAAATAAATATAATACAACAGTCAGTCAATTAAAAACTATTAATAATTTAACTACTAATAGTTTAAGTATAGGTCAGAAGTTATTAATTCCTAGCAGCTGATAATAGTTGACAATCTCTTTATATAAACATTATTTGATTTTTTTAAATAAAAATGTTATTATAATGCACTATTAAAAGGGGTTGTTTTTTAATGACTAAATTATCAATATATTTTTTAACAATTGAAGTAACAAGAAGATGTAATATTAAGTGTGGAATTTGCATGCGCGGAGATGCTCAAAATATTAATATTCAAAAAAATTATATTGATGCTTTATTTGATTTAAATAATAAAGATTATAAATTTCATTTTATTGATAACATTTGCTTTACCGGCGGAGAGCCAACTTTGTATCCTGAAATAATTATTTATACAATAAATAAAATAATTGATGAAGAACTTCCGGTTAAGAATCTTTCCATGGTTACAAATGGACAAATATTTATACCAGAATTAGTTGTTGCATTTAATAAATTTAATAAATATAGTAATATAAGACAAGCAAGTAGAATTAGAAAAGAATGGGCAAATATGAGAGAATTGATTGATGAATTTATAATAGCTAATACAAATGGTCATGTAACAATAGCATTATCAACAGATGTATATCATGCTCCAATCAGTGAAAAAATAAAAAGTTCCTATTGTTTACTTGCAGAAGGTTTAAAAGTAATTGATAAAACTATTAAAGAGGAAGATATCATAAAATCAGGATATGCTGATTTCGGCAAGGAGTTAAAACCTCATGAAGGATTATATTCAATGGAGAACGATTTGATCACTTTTTATGAAAATCTATATTTAACAGCTAAAGGGGAATTATTATTTGGCGGAGACGGAAGCTATGAATTTTTAGACAGTCAAATAATAGGAAATGTAGAAGAAGATTCAATTGAAAGATTAGTAAGAACACGTGGAAAAAATATATTTTTAAATAATTAAAAAAGAAATATTTTATATATTTCTTTTTCTTAGTCTTTTGAATAATTCCATTATTAACAGAATAGGTATTGCAAGTATAAACATTAACAGTATATCTATATATGGCATTACTTGTATATTTAGCATATTGCTTATAAATTCATTATGTATAGCGTATGTTTGAAGCAACAGAGTAAGCAGGATTGCTGCTATTATGAACTTATTATCCTTAAGCTTTACTTTAAATGCAGATGTTTCTTCACTTCTGCAGTTAAACACGTGAATGTTCTGCATGAATACCATCAATACGAGTATATAGCTTCTTGCAAGATGTATGTCTATAGTTGTCGTCTTTATTAAGATAAACCATATTACATATACTATAAGTCCAATAGATATTCCTGAAATGAGTGTTTCCTGAATCAATAGTTTATTGAATATTCTTTCATTTGTTTTTCTGGGTTTTCTATTCATTACATTTCCATGTCCTTTTTCAAAAGAAAGTCCAATATCCTGTATTCCATCAGTTACCAGATTTAACCACAGCAGCTGTATTGCCATTAAAGGTACCGGTAGATTAAATATAATTGATAAGATAAAGAATAATATTTCTGCCACTCCGTTTGAGATTAAGTAATATATTACCTTTCTTATATTGTTGTAAGCTATTCTTCCCTCTTCAATACCTGAAATAATTGTTGAAAAGTTATCATCTGTTATAATCATTGTACTTGTATTCTTGGCAACGTCAGTTCCGCTTCCCATGGCTATTCCGATGTTAGCTGCCTTTAATGCCGGAGCATCATTTACCCCATCTCCAGTAACTGCTACAAACTCATTTTGTCTTTTAAATGATTCAACTATCTCCAACTTCTGCATAGGGCTTACTCTTGAGAATACTTTTATATTCTTTATAAAGTTATCAAAATTATTTTTATCATCCTGAATAAGTAATCTTTCAAGTTCCTCTCCACTTGTCACTTCACTTAAATCCTGCACTAAATTTAATTCTTTGGCAATTGCAAATGAAGTTAGAGGATGATCACCGGTAATCATTACTACTTTTATTCCGGAGTTTTTTGCTTTCTTTATGGAATCTATTGCCTCTTCTCTTATCGGATCTATAAAAGCCACTATTCCAAGAAATACTGAATTCTCTAAATCCATTTCATCGTATTTATCCTTATATTTTAATTCTTTTTTACAGAGAGCTATTACTCTATATCCTTCATTTGCCAATATTTCATTCTGTTCTAAGAGCAGTTTTTTATTTATATTTACTATTTCTCCATTTACCAGCATTTTATTTGTTAGAGTAAGTATCTTTTCTATAGAACCTTTGGCGGTGCAAAAAACTCCTCCATATCTATAGAAGGCTGCTGAATATTTATTTACTGATTCATAGGGTATCTTCTTAATTACTTCTATTTCATCACTTGTGTCTATTACATTTCCTTTAGTACCAAGTGCGAGGAATGCCACATCTATTGAATCTCCATAAGAAGCCCAGGATTTATTTCCATAGGTAAGTCCTGCCTCATTATTCAATACACCCATAAGTGTGATTTCCCTTACCTGATCTTTATTTTCTGAAGTGTATTTTATTTTTCCAATACCGTTATATCCTATACCTTCCACATCAATGATATCCTGATTAGGAAGTATTATCTTTTTAGCGGTCTGCTGATTAAGTGTTAATGTTCCGGTTTTATCACTTGCTATTACTGTGCAGCTGCCCAGACTTTCAACAGCTTTTAATTTTTTTACTATCACATTCTTTTTGGCCATTTTATTTGATGCTATTGAGAGTGCAAGTGTCAAAACAACTGGAAGTCCTTCAGGTATGGCTGAAACTGATAATGCAACTACCAGAAAGAATATCTCTCTAGGAGCATACCCTCTAAAGTAAAGAATTATTGTAATTATTAATGCAAGTATTGTAATTACGATACCCATTTGCTTAGTAAATTTTTCCATTCTTATTATTAACGGGGATTTGGTATCTTTTTTAAATAATACAGTTTTAGCTATCTTACCTATTTCTGTATCAGTGGCAGTTGCCACCACAACACCTTTAGCTCTGCCTGAAACAACGTGTGTTCCTGCATACACCATGTTATCTCTGTCTATCAGCTGCACTTCTTCTGCAATAAGTTTATTGTGTTTAGAAGCCGCAATTGATTCACCAGTGAGTGTTGATTCATCAACACTTAAATTATCACTTTCAAAAAGTCTTATATCTGCAGATATTTTATCGCCAGACTTTAATAGCACGATGTCACCAACTGTTAAATCTTTAGAATTTATTACAACCACTTCGTTGTTTCTGATTACTTTTGCTTCAACTTTAATTAATTTTTCCAATTCCTTAGAACTTTTACCTGCTTTCCATTCTTGAAAGGTTCCAAATACCAAATCCATCAATATCACAAGTGCTATAAAAAAAGCATCCATTAATTCACCGATAACATATGACAGAATAATAGAAACTGCAAGTATAAACACTATAGGATTTTTAAATTGAGACAAAAATATTTTTAATAAAGTATCTTTTTTTCCCTTAGGAATTATATTATAGCCATTCTGTTTAATTCTTTTATCTGCCTCTTCTGTTGTTAAACCTAATTCGCTTGTTTTTAATTCCTCAAATATTTCCTTAATTCTTTTACTGTACCATTCCATAAAAAAAACACTCCTATAATATTAAGAATATTATAGCATACTTTTTTATTAATGTAACTGTTTACATATTCCCGGATCAGGAATATAAAAACAGTGGTTTTTATACTTTCCAGAATTCCTTTGATTGAACCAAGTTGCTCTGCATTCTACTCCAGTTCCGGGAGCATAAAACCATAATGCATTAGTTGCAGGATGATAGTATTCTCCCTTCAATACACGTTCTGCAAGTGCCTTTTCCTTAGTTGTTGAAGAACTATAGAACAATGAACTGTTGACACCCGTAAATCCGCCTGGAGACTGATTTATAACCTGAGTTATAGTTCTGATATTCTTAAAATCCAAACAATCTGAGATTGCTCTATTAACAATAACATTTCCCACCATAAGCATTCCCAAATCCCCGTCTCCTAGTGCCTCAGCTCTCATAAGTCTTGCTGTTAAATCCAGTTCCTTGGTTGTATACGCCAGCATTGCCATAATAATCACCTAAAATATTATATGATTTTAGTAAAAGTATTGTATAATAAAAGAAATTTCTTTTGTTTAAAATATTCAAAAATGATAAAATAAAAAAAGAAAAGGATAAAAAAATGGGAGAACTTGTTAAATTAAAAAACATTGGCAAAGAATTAGAGAAACAATTAAATGAAGTAGGTATTTTTACTTATGAAGATTTAGTTAACTGCGGTAGTGTAGAAGCTTGGTTGAAAATAAAAAAAATTGATTCCAGTGCCTGTATAAATAGATTAATGGCTATAGAAGGAGCGTTGCAGAATATAAGATGGCATGACCTGTCAAAAGCTGATAAAGAATATTTAAAAGATTTTTATTATAATAATGGAAAATGAAATTATTATATAATAGGGAGAATATTATGGAAACTTATTATAAGGAAAAAGATATTGAAATATATAATTGTGACAATATAGAATTATTAAGAAATCTTGAATCTGAAAGCATCAATTTAATATACTGTGATATTTTATATAACACTGGAAAAGTATTTGATGACTACACTGATGTTCTTGGAACACCTAAACAGGCAGTTGAATGGTACAGAGGAAGATTTGAAGAAATGAAAAGAGTGCTTACCAGTAATGGAAGCATATATATTCACTGTAATTGGAGACTTGACTCATACATGAGAATTCTCCTGGATGAAATATTCGGAACCAGCTGCTTTAGAAATAGAATATACAGAAAGCACAGCAAGGATAGAAGTTTCTATAACAATTTTGATTCTCAAATAGATGTAATACTTTATTATGTTAAAGATTATAGGAATTTTATATTTAATGAAATAAGGGATTCTCATCTGAGAATAGCGCCTTTATTTGAAAATGGATATATTGAGGGTAAAGCTAAATTATTGGAATTGAATGGTCAGAAGATAGATTTATCTAATCAAAATAAACACTGGTTAATTAATGAGATTCAGTTTGAAAAATTGAAGAATAATAATGAAATTGTTGTTATAAATAATCTTCCGTTCAGATATTCTCATGTAAAACCATTGGGAAACTTATGGAATGAAGATGAAATGCTTGATGAGTATGACAGAGGAGAGGTAGCAAAGGTTTATGATACACCCAAACCCAAAGCTGTATTAAAGAGAATAATAGAATTAAGCAGTAATGAAGGAGATGTAGTGGCAGATTTTTTCTTAGGTGGAGGTACAACTGCAGTCGTTGCTAAAAAACTTAAGAGAAAAGGAATTTACTGTGATATAAGTAAAAAAGCGTGCGATGTTACTATAAGTAAGCTTAAGGAGGTATTTTAATGGAAGTGAATTATTCTGATCAGGAGGTTGTTAAAGGCAGAAAATCTATTTTTTTTGCAGGCCCAACTCCTAGAAGTAAAGAGATAATATCCTGGAGAATTGAGGCTTTAGAAAAGATAGAAAAGCTTGGATTTGACGGTTTGATCTATATTCCCGAGTATGAGGGCTTTAAAAGAGAAAAGAAGGATTATATTGATCAAGCTCTCTGGGAAAGAGAGGCATTAACTGAGTCAACAGTTATTATGTTCTGGATACCAAGAACTATCCCGGATATGATGGCATTCACCACTAATGTGGAATTTGGCTACTGGATTCATTCCGGAAAAATCATTTATGGAAGACCTGACGATGCTACTAAAATAAAATATTTAGATTGGCTTTACAGATATGATTGTAAAAAGGAACCAATAAACAATATTGATGAATTGCTTGAAGAAAGCATAAAATTATGTGAAAAATTAAATAATAATAAGTGATGGATATGAAAAAGAAAATTATAATGTTAATAATTATATTAGTGCCTATATTTGTTCTTTCATCAAATAAAACATTTTTAAAGGAATACTATTATATAAATGCTGATTCTAAAATAAAAATAGCGGATTATTCTTTTTATTTGAATGACAGGAATAATACTGTTGCTTTTATTACTATTAAAAGTGTAGAAGATATAAGAAGTGAAATGAGTTCTTATATTGAATCACTAGAAAGCTGCTATGATGAAAGTTATTTCTATGATGAAGTAAATAAGGTGACTATTAAATCTTTTGATATAGAAGAAGGAAAGTTATTCAATACTTATAAAATAGATTATGATTTAAATAACTTGTGTGAAAATGAATATGTACTTGGAAATAGTTGGCTGAATGAATTTAAGGATAATGCTGAAATAGCAGAAATTACTGTAACTGAATGTATTGATAAATGTAATAGTAAAAATATAAATGATTTAAATTTAGAAAATCTGCTTAACTATCTTTCAGAAGATGACTATCAAAGAATTGAAAATAAAAATAACATTAATTTTGATAGTACTTCCGGTTATTATGTTACAGCATATTACACAATAGAAGATATGGATTATATGATGTATGTGTTTAGTTATGAAAATAATCTGGCAATAAAAATAATTGACAGTAATGATTATCCAAAGAATGCATTATATCAATTAAATATTGATAATATAAATATAAATGAGTTGATAAAAAATATTTATGATTTAAGAATTAGACATGATTATCATTTAAGAAATGAAT
>CAZKSN010000011.1:0-27273 GCA_964555585.1 uncultured Muribaculaceae bacterium
TGAAGTAATATATTCAGTTAATCCACTTCTTATAAGATACTTGTCCAAATCAGTCACAAAAAAAATAAAAATTAAACCAAATATAATTCCTAATAAGAATAATAATAAATAATAAATATTTTTATTTCTTAATATTTTTTTCATATTTAATTATATTTACTTATTTTAAAAATATGAATAATGTTATATAATTATAATGAGGTTATTATATGAAAGCAAGAACTAAAAAAAAATTAAGAGAAATAGCAGCACTATCATTTATGATTTTAATGTTGTTGAGTTTATTTTCAAGCGTTATAATTGGAATCTTATCAAATTAAAAAAACAATAGTTATTATTGTTTTTTTATTATTCCGAATCTTCTATCTCTGTTTGCATATTCCTCTAAAGCTTTATCAAATTCTTTTTCATCAAAATCAGGAAATAGAGTCTGAGGAAAATACATTTCCGCATAGCTGACCTGATATAACATAAAATTACTTATTCTGATTTCACCACTGGTTCTTATTAAAAAGTCAATTGGCGGCAAATCATTATACAAATATCTATAAAATTTGCTTTCATCCAATTTATCAATATCTAAATCTTTATTTAATACTTTTTTTACTATTAACTTCGCGGCATCAACTATTTCAGCTTGACCTCCATAGTTTAAACATACATTAAATATAAAATTTGTATTATTTTCAGTGGCTTTCTTTACTTTTTCCATAGAATTAATAACATCATTTCTTAATGGTTCTTTTCTACCTGAAAAAATCACTTTTATATTATTTTTCATAAAATATGGAATTTCCAACTTAAACTTAGAAACAAATAAGTTCATTAAATAATTTACTTCCTCTTCACTTCTTTTAAAGTTCTCTGTTGAAAAAGCAAAAACACTTAGAATCTTAACTCCCCTCTTCATTGCATGAATAGCAACCTTCTTCAAGGTTTTATGACCTTGTTCATGGCCTTTGATTCTTTTCAATCCTCTGCTTGTGGCCCATCTTCCATTTCCATCTAAAATAATTGCAACATGTTTTGGTATTTTCATTCACTCAACTCTTTCACTAATTCAAATCTATATTTCTGTTCAACATCAGGATATTTCTTCTTATCAACTAAAGACTCAAACATAGATAAAGTTCTTGTCCATAATTTATTATTTTTCAATTCTCTATATATTACAACTGCTTCCAAAGTTTCAGAATCATATGCTATATCCTCAATATATACTAATAATCCTTTAAAATGCTTATATACCTTATGTATTTCTACCATAATAATTCCTCCATAAAAATTATACAATATTTATTTGAGAGTTAAAACTTTTTTTTGCCCCTGATTCAATAAGTATACAAATTCTTTCGGCAATCTTTCTATTACTTGATTTCTTAAATATAGAGGAACTCCATATTTGGCTTCTGCAAAGTCACCTACTATTTTAGCTGTTGTATCAGTATCGCCTCCAATAGACACTGCATTTCTAATACAATTTACAAAACAATCTGACGTTTTATCAAAAAATACATTTAAAGCAGCAAATACAATTTCTCTCGCATTAAAGTTAAATTTATTATTTCTTTGCAAATATTCAACTGACTTATTAAAACAATAACCAAAATAACTTTCAATGATCATTTTGATTTCTTCTTTAGTCTTTCCTTTTCTTAAAAAATATATAACCAATGCAACTATCCTTGCAGACTCTATTCCTTCAACAGAATTATGGGAAGTAATAGCACTTTTTTCAGCTTCATATCTTATTTCTCTTGGAGTATTAAAAAGATAGCCAACTGGAGACACTCTCATTGCTGCTCCACTGCCCTTGCTGTTTCCTTCAATTTCTCCATTACACCATTTTAAATATCTTTCAGGATACATATATTCAAAATAATTATCTCTGTTTAATTTAATTAATCCGTATTTTTTCCCATAATCTTTTAGTTTTGTTTCATATTTTTCATAATTTAAGATTGCATCCAAAATTGCTACAGTGGAGATTGTGTCATCACTATATGTACTTTCATTTGTAATCAGTGGCTGATTATATATTTCTAATCTCTTTTTAATGTCAATTTCTTTATTTCTGTTTAAGAATTCATTATATTCATAAGGTCCGCCTGCAAAGTCTCCAATTATTCCACCTATCATTTTAATCACCTCATAAACATTATATCAAAATATTTTGATTTATTTTATATAATATGTTATCATAAAATTGTTTTTTAGAGGTGCTGTATGTCAAATGTATCCAATAATAAAATTTTTGATATTTATGAATATTTAAATGTAGATAAATCAGAAAGTAGAAAAATTATATTTGATAAAATAATTAAGAAGTTATTAGAATTAAATAAATTGTTAAAAAGTGAACAGTACCGCAGTAAGGAATTAGTATTAAAACTGCAGGAGCATCTAATAAATGCTTTGACATACTTTACCTGTAAAGAAGGTAAAGAAAAATATGATAAATTGCTTGAGTCTAAAATAGAAAATGACATTAAAAGAAATAAGGAAATAATACTATCAGATTTAATTGAAGAAGTTTATCTGCAAGAAAAACAGCATAGAATACATATAGGGTTTGATTATATAAAATTATTAGAGATTTTAAGTTTTATTACCGATATTTCTTATGATTATCCCAGAATAAATAAAAAAGTCAGCAATCATGACTTTGCCTTAATATTTGTTAGAAGAGCCTTCAGCAATGCACATTTAAATGATAGAAAAATGGTTTTAGAAGAAGATTTTATATCAGTGGTTATAAAAAATGAAAAATTAAATGAATATTATAGAAATACATTAGCTATTGAAATGTTTAATAATTGGTATCCTGTATTAAAAAAGTAAATTAAAATATATTTTTCTTTACAAATATATTTTAATTTGCTATAATTTTTTTTATGCATAAACTTTTTAACAAGATGACTGTTTATTTAATCCAGAAATCATTTTAATTTAGGAGGTTTAATGAATTTAAGTGAATATGAATTAAATTTAGAAAAAGGACATCTTAAAGATACTATTGAAGAAATAGATTCTCAAATATCCATATTAGGTCAGGAGTTATACGACAAAGAAGAAAAGCAGAAGGAATTCAAAAAATTTCTTTGGGATAACAAGCAGAATTTAGATCCAACAGAAATGAAATCATTTATGTCTAATAATGATGTTGAAATAAATATGTTATTAGATAAAGGAAAACATTATAAATTACTCTATAAAATTCAAAGCAGTCCTTATTTTGGTTCAATAACATTTGATGATGAAGAGACTAAACAAAAGATATATATTGGACTTACATATTTACAAAAAGGATTAGACAATATTATTTATGACTGGAGAGCTCCAATTGCAAACTTATTCTATGACTATGAGATTGGAAATGCAGAATACTCTGCTCCTTCAGGAATAATTAAAGGAAAATTACTTAATAAAAGGCAATTCAAAATTGAAGAAGGTAAAATAAAAAGAGTTTTTGATAACAGTATTAATATTCAAGATGATATATTGCAGGAAGTACTTGCCAATAAGGCATCTGAAAAAATGAAGAATATTGTCAATACAATTCAAAAAGAACAAAATGAAATTATTAGAAACTTAAAAGATAAAACTCTTATTGTACAAGGTATAGCCGGAAGCGGAAAGACATCTGTAGCTCTTCATAGAATTGCATTTTTATTGTACAGAATTAAAAATCTATCTTCAAATGATGTGCTGATATTTGCTCCAAACAATGTATTTTCAGAATACATTTCAAATGTTCTTCCTGAATTAGGAGAAGAAAATACTAAAGAAACAACTTTCCAGGATTTTCTAAGTACCTATATTACAGAATATAAAACTATTGAGTCATTTCCAAAATTTATTGAAAGATATTATAAATACGAGGAAAGCAATATTGATCTGATAAAATTCAAGCAAAGCGATACTATTATAAAATTAATGGAAAGATACACTGAAAGAATTACAAATGAAACCAGATTCACAGATAATATATTTAATCATGACATCTGGTATTCAAAAGAAGAATTAAACAGCATGCTTAAAGAGAAGTACAGTAATTATCCTTTATTTGAAAGAATAGATGCAATAGCTGATAAAATAGCTGAACAGAACTGCAGAGGAAATAAATCCAAAAAAAGAAGTATTAAATCATGGCTATATAATATTTTGAATATCAAGGAAGATTATAAAACAATATACTGTAACTTTTATAAAAGCATTGAATTTATAAATAATTTTAAAGAAACAGTAAATCATAATGTATTTTCTGATGAAATTAAATATGAAGATACCAGTCTGTTTGTTTATTTGAAAGGATTATTAAATGGATTTTGGTATAATATAGATATCAGACAAACAATAATTGATGAAGCACAAGATTATAGTAAGCTTCAGTATATATTAATTAAGAAAATATTAAGAAAAAGCAACTTTACCATACTTGGTGATGTGAATCAAACCATAAATCCATATTATCATTATGAATCCTTAGGAGATTTAAAAGAAATATTTGAAAACAATACAAGATATATTGAGTTATTAAAAACTTACAGATCAAGTCCTGAAATAATTGAACACACTAACAAGATATTAAATTTGGAATTTGTAAGTGCCATTAGAAAAGATAATAACATTCCGGTATTATTCAGAACTGAAACTGGTAATTTAAAAGAATTATTAATTAATGATATAAATAACTTAATGAAAAACAATAATAGTGTTGCATTAATCACAAAGGATGATAAGGAAAGTGAAAAAATATACAATTTATTAAAGAAGGATTATCCTGATATGACTCATATCTCCAGTAATTCAAGAAGATTTAATAAAGGGCTAATAGTAATACCTTCTTATATGTCCAAGGGATTGGAATTTGATGCAACCATTGTTTATACTGAAAAAAATAATAAATATAAAGAAGATGAGAAATATTTATACTACGTTAGCTGTACAAGGAGTCAGCATCAATTAATTGTCTATAATCAATAAAAAATAAGTAGATATTTCTACTTATTTTTTTATTTTTCACCTTCTTCCAGCATTGTTCTAATAAATATTGCATAACCTTTTTTTACATTTTCTATTACCACATGGGTTACTGCTCCTATAATTTTATTATTTTGAATAATTGGACTTCCACTCATTCCCTGAACAATTCCTCCACTTTCTTCTAACAGTGTTTCATCCGTAATCTCAAAACTCATTGATTTTGAAGTTTTAATTTTTTCTTTTTTAATATCAGTAATCTTTATATCATAAACTTTTACTCTATTGTCACTTATTATAGTATATATTTGAGCCTTTCCCTTTTTAATTTCATTGAATTCAGCTACTTCAATATTATTTTTATTTGGTAAGTTTCCTAGATATTTGCCAAATAAGCCATATGGAGTATTCTTTGTAACATTACCTAGAACATTATCATAAATAATTGTAGCATTTTTACTTCCAACAGTTCCATTAACACTTCTGTCTATACTGTTAACCACACTTTCAAAGATATTGCCATTTTTCACCTCTACTCTTTCATTGGTATCACTCAATATAATTTCATGTCCTAAAGCACCGAATACCTTTGTAATAGGGTCTATATATGTTAAAGTTCCTATTCCGTTTACTTTTTCTTTAACATATAATCCTGTTTTATAAACATTATTATCCTTTACCAAGGAAAGCTTTGTATTTAATACTTTGTTATTTCTTTTAATTACTATATCTATTTTTCCATTTGCTATGTTATCATCAATTATTTCTGCCATTTCATTTATTGAATTAACATCATTTCCTTCTATTGATAAAATAGCATCCCCTATTTTTAAGGTTTCTTTTCCAATATATTTATCATCTACCTTATAGAAGCCTACTACTATTAAACCTTTTGTACTAATTGAAATTCCAATATTTTCTCCTCCTGGTATTAAATATTCGGAATAAGCAAATATATTAATTGGAAAACATATTATAATTGTCAAAATTATTATGAATTTTTTCATAAGAACACCTCATTATTAGTATACCCATCTAATAGAAATTAAAATTGCCAATAATTTCTTACTGGCAATTTATGACAATTACTCTTCCTTGTTTTTAAATTCACTTAATGAACCATCTTCGTTCATTATTTTATTCACAGTTTCATTTGCATTTTTAAGCTTATCACTGCAAAAATTAACCAAATTTGTAGCTTCTTTAAATTTATCTATAGATTTATCTAAATCAATTTCCCCATTTTCCAATTCTTTAACAATTTCTTCAAGTTTTCTCAATGAACTTTCAAAGCTTTCTTTTTTTTCCATTTTAACACACTTCCTTTATCTTAATATTGGTCTCACCATCACTTAAAGTTATCTTGATTTTATCATCTTTCAATATATTATCTTTGGTTTTCACTATTTTGCCTTCTTTATGAATAATACTGTAGCCTTTATTTAATATGTTTACCGGATTGATAAGTGATAATTTCAGTCTGATATTTTCAATTATATTGACATTATTTTTTAAAATATTCATAGTCATGTTTTTTAACTTTTCAGTTAATCTATCAAGTTTTTCCTCTTTGATCTGATAAATACTCATAGGATTATTCAGAATATAATTATTTTTATATCTTTCCAGTCTTTCTTCAAAGTTTGTTATTTTCTTTGATATTGCCTGATATGCTCTTGATTCTGCATTTACTAAATATCTGAATATTTCATTTTTTTCCGGAACTGCCAATTCCGCTGCTCCTGTAGGTGTCGGTGCTCTTAGATCTGCCACAAAATCACTTATGGTAAAATCAATTTCATGCCCTACAGCACTTATTATAGGTATTTTACTGTCAAATATTGCTCTTGCAACAATTTCCTCATTAAAAGCCCATAAATCTTCCAAAGAGCCCCCTCCTCTACCTAGAATAATAACATCTAAATCAAATTCATTGGCTTTATTTATCATTTTAACAATATTTTCTTTGGCAGCATCACCCTGCACCAATGTCGGAAATAAAATTATTTCAGTCATTGGAAATCTTCTGTTAATGGTAGAGATAATATCTCTTACTGCTGCCCCTGTAGAAGCAGTGATTACTCCAACTTTAGAAGGTATTTTTGGAATTTTCCTTTTATGTTCAATATTGAATAAACCTTCAGCATTCAATTTCTGTTTAAGCTGTTCAAATAATATGTATAAGTTTCCTACCCCCGCTTCAAGCATCTCTTCCACATATATCTGATAACTTCCAGTAGCTTCATAAAGACTGATCTTTCCTCTTACAAGCACATTCATTCCATCTTTAGGAGTGAATAAAAGTCTGCTGTTGTTAAAGCCAAACATAACTGCATTTATCTTACTGTTTTCATCCTTTAAGCTAAAATACAGATGACCTCTGGTATGTAATTTCAAATTACTTATCTCACCCTTAATATATACATTTTCCAAGAAGGAATCATTATCTAACAATTTCTTAATATATTTATTAATTTCTGAAATAGTAATATAGTTATCATTCATCTTTAACCTCATTATTTAAAATACTATCCAGTACTCCATTGATTAATTTCATTATCTTGTCATCAGAATATTTTTTTGATAATTCAACTGCCTCATTGATACAGACAATCTTTGGAGTATCATAATACATCAATTCATAAGTACTCATTCTTAAAATTGCCTTATCAGTTTTCCCCAGTCTATTTATCTTCCATCCCTTTAAATATTTTTCAATTAAAACATCTAATTCTTTTTCCTTTTCTAGAACTCCAAAAACAATAGAATTGACAAAATTATTGTCAATTTCTACATGCTCCTTTATAATATTTTTAACATCAAAAGAAATAACCTCTTTCTGATAAAAATCTATCTGATATAATATTATCATTATTTTTTCTCTTAATTCGCTTCTGGTTAATTTCATATGCTTCACCTTTAATAATTATATCATTTAAACTTAATAACTTAAAGAAGAATATTTATTAAATATAAATCTTATCTTAAGAATACTGGCGTTATTGGTGTCTGTCCGTCAGCACCGTTATTATCAAATGCATTCCATTCTATTGTTACATTAGATTCTTCATTATCTATAGTGGCATTCCCCTGTAGAATATAATTATTTCCGAAAGCTCTTCCATCAATATATGTAACACTATTTGGAATTTCTATACTGGACAACTGATTGTATCTGAATGCTCCCCAATATATTTCTGTTATATTATCAGGAATAGTTACAGTAGTTAATGAATTATCATAAAATACTTCTTCATCAATAACTGTCAAACCGCTTCCTATATCTATACTTTCAAGTTGATTTTCTGAAAAAGCTCCACATGACAGTAATAAAACATTGTTTGGAATTGTAATTTCAGTTAATAAATTACCATAAAAGGCATAAGCACCTATATATAATACACTTTCAGATATTGATAGATTTTCTAATAAGTTGGAATCAAAAGCACAATTTCCAATATGAGTTACTGTATTTGGAATTTCAACAGATGTAATACCCATTGGAGTCCACTCATCAGGATCTGCTATCGCAAATTCAGCTCCAATTCCGACAACGGTTTTTCCATTAATAATACTTGGAATTATAATATCACTTGGACATGAGGAATCTGCATAATTATAAGAGTAAATTACAACTTCATTACTTTCAAGTTCACTAGGTCTTATCATTCCATTATATAATAGCTCATCATCAGAAGCTTCAGGAGATTCAATCCAATCATAATACCATTCCTGAATATCTTCGTTAGCTTCAGATAAATCAGTTATAAAACATGATTCAGGAGTCGCTCTGACAATACACTCTTCAAATGATTTCTCTTCTATAATCACTTCATTGGAGTTAGATAATTTTGTTGCACAGTATTTTCCATTATATAAATAAAAAGCAACTGTTCCATTCTTATTTATTGTTACAACACCATTTTCCGGTTTAGATCCGGAAAAATTCATTTCCATATTTCCGGAAACAGATTCTTCTCCAGCTTCATAAGTATAAATTGTTGTCTGTCTTTGAATTCTATTTATTTTGGCAACATCATATGCATTTTCTGCGGCTTTTAATATATTTTTTGCATTTAACTCAAAAGTATTTCTTACAGAATTATAATATAAATTCATTACAGTTGGTAATGCCAGTATTATTAATAATCCTAAAATTCCTATTACAGCTAAAATTTCAATTAAGGTAAAACCTTTTTTCATATTATCTCCTTATCTTAAATAAACTGGAGTAATAGTGATTTGTCCATCTACTCCATTATTATCAAATACATTGCTTCCTAAAGTTACATTTCCACTACTATTATCAATCGTTGCATTCCCCTGAATTAATCTATTATATTTAAACGCTTGATTTCCAATAAATGATGTACTATTTGGAATAGCTAAACTTGTTAATTGATTATTTGCAAAAGCATAATTATTAATTTGTAAAATTCCTAATGGTAAGGTTAAATTAGTTAATGAATTATATTGAAATGCAGATGATTCTATATAATCAATAGAACTCGGAAGTGTGACATTGGCTATATATAAATTGTAAAATGCCATATAACCTATAGTAATAACTCCACTTGGTATAACTACATTAGATCTATTTTCTCCTCCATAACTTACAATATTTGTTGTATCTAATGTTCCATTAGAATTTCTTTTATATATAAATGCTTGATTATCAGGCAATTGATTATCATTAAATGCAGTATAACCTATATTTGTCACAGTACTTGGAATACTAATAGTATTTAAATTGTTATATGCAAAAGCTTCAACTCCTATATATTCCAAATTATTTGGCAGTGTTACGTTAGTTAATAAATTACCTCTAAAAGCTCTTGAATAAATATTTTTAACTGTATTTGGAATAGTGACACTTTCAATTTGACTATCTGCAAAAACATAATTATCTAATGTAATAATTCCATTTGGAATAACTACATTGCTTCTTTCTGCTCCTCCATAACTTATTACTCTTGTAGTATTAATTGAACCATCATAATCCCTATAATAAATAAATGCATCTTCTGCAGGCAATTGATTATTATTAAATGCAATAAAACCTATATATGTTACACTTTCTGGAATTGTTAAAGATGTGATTTGATTATTATAAAAAGCTCCGAATCCAATAGATTCAACACCATTTTCCAGTATAACCTCAGTCAATTGATTATCTTGAAAAGCATAACTACCTATAGAAGTAACACTAGATGGAATCACAATATTAGTTAACAAATTGTATCTGAAAGAATCTTCTCCAATTTGCTCAACACTATTTGGAATTTCCACACTGGTAAAATCTTGAAAAGAAAGAGCATCATTACCTATAGTTGTCACCGCTACTCCACCAATTTGACTAGGTATTACAATATCCTTTGAGCAACCAGAATCTTCACTATAACCTGTTATAGCTCCAGTATCACTATCAAATTCAAAACATACAGATTGATCTATCAATTCTGTAAAAGTACAGTTAGAAGAAGAAGTTGAATTTATAGTTATTGTTTCAGAAATAAAGGATTTTTTTGCACAGTACTCTCCATCATACAATGCAAAACCTATTTCACCATTGCTTCTTATATCTATTTCACCATTGTAAGGATTAGCTCCAGTATAGTTCAATTCTACATTACCTGATTCTAATGTTTTAACTTTATTACTATAAGTATATATTGTACTAGTAGGAGTTGTACCACTTAAGATAGCTTTTGAATAACCTTGTGTAGCGGCTTTAACTAAACTTTTTGCCTGTAATTCTAATGAATTTATTAAAGCTCTATCAAATAAATTCATAACAACTGGAAGTGATATAGCAATTAATAAAGAAATTATTACAATTACTGCTAAAAGTTCTATTAATGTTAATCCTTTTTTCTCATTCATAAAAAATTACTCCTATTATATTAATTATAACATAATGTTAATGTATTTCAATAAAAATAATTATAATAAATTTAATATTATTGGCGCTAGAATTAATAGTAATATAATTGGAATAAAAAATAATACAGAAATTATACTCATTTTTACAGGCATTTTATTTATAATAGCTTTTACTTCTAGAATCTTTCTATCTCTTAAAAATTCAACCTGATTATATAAAGTGTCAATTATAGAACTGCCAAATATATTTGATTGTACAATATTTAATATTACATTGTTGATTGCATCACTTGGAATTCTTTTTTTAAGATCATTTAAAACTTCTGTTAAAGTTTTTCCAAATTTCATTTCTTTCAATGCATTTTTAAATTCAGTAGAAAGTTCACTGTCAATTGTATTACTTGTTAAATCCAATGCTCCCTTTAAATTCTTTCCAGTTTCCAAAGATAAGGTTAATACTTCAAAAAAGAATAATGCCTCATAATCCAGCTTGGCCGCTCTCTTTCTAATTCTGATGTCTAAAATAATATACTCAATTGACCAATATAGAATTAATGTGATAACTGGCGAATAAATATAAGAAAGTGATGAAAATAATAACAAAGAGGTAAATACAGCAATACATAATATTAATCTAACAATAATAAAACTATTGGCATTTATTTTATTATAAACACCCAATAATAAAAACTTTGATTTAATTTTATCAATATATTTTTTTGTATAAATTCTTTCTGCAATATTAAAATCCTTCATTATATATCAATCCTTAGTATATTTTTTATTATAATTATGTATAATGCATACAAAAACAATATTATTAAAATAATGAAAATACCTATATTATTCTTTACCAGAGGATTGAAATAATCATTGTTCAATATAAAGATAACAGCAAACAAGAAGAATGGCATGCCTAGCAAAATCTTAAAGACAAACACATTTGAAGCAGTCATTGTCTTAAGTTCGTTTATTAATTTTTTTCTATTCATAAAATCTTTCTCTATGGAAGCAAATACTTTAACAATATTTCCACCTGTTTTATTAAGTACAGTTAAACTGGATGTGATATACTTTGCATCCTCCAATTTAACACGATTATAAAATCTATCAAATACAGTCTCCATGGATAAGCCGTAAGACAAATCTAAATATATTTTCTTAAATTCATTACTTATAGGACCGTCCAGTTCATTTCCCACCACTTCAATGGCTTGGATTGTACTTTTACCGCTTTTAAAGGCATTATTCATAATTACTATGGCTTTTAATAAATCTTCCTCTATTCTTCTTCTTTTTCTTCTATATTCTATTTGAATAAAAATATCTAAAATAAAGTAACCTACCAATATGCTTACTATGACTCCTATAAATGTGATTTTTCCAGCCTGAAATAAAATTGAAATAATGTACAGCATTAAAGTAGCAATGCTTAATATGAATTTTTCAGATATAAAATCTATTCCCTCTTTATTATTTAAATCTTCAAAATCAATATATTTATCATATTTAGAAGTACTTTTATTAAATATTCTAATATGCTTTAACATAAATGAAAATAATTTTACTAGTTTATTAAAGTAATTGTTTATTAAATCAAATAAAGATAAATTTTCACTCTCATTAATAGAATTAATGGTATATTTTTTAAATTTATTATTTAAATTAATATTCTTTTTAACTTGAAGTAAAATTAAAAATACTATAATCAAAAATATTATGAAAATTATATAATCTTTAAATATAGCAAATATTAATTCAATTGTTTTCATAAAATCACCTTAATTCCTGAAGATATAATCTATATCAACTTTACTTTTACTTTTGATTTTCTTTAAGACTTTTGGAATAAAATCATATCTAACAAATTCTCCATTAACCTCTCCATTTGAAGTTAAACCTATCTGTCTGAATACAAATATATCACTTAGTATAATTTCTCCATTCTTAATTTCTTTCAATTCACTTATACTTACAATTTTTCTTCTTCCATCTGTCATTCTTTCAATATTTATTACTATATCTATGGCGTTTAATATATATTCTCTTACTGCTTTAATTGGTATTTCAAGCCCTGCTAAAAGAACCATTGTTTCAAGTCTGTTTAAACAGTCAATAGCACTGTTTGCATGTAAAGTGGAAAGTGATCCATCATGACCTGTATTCATTGCCTGGAGCATATCAAAAGCTTCTTTACCACGAACCTCTCCCACTATGATTCTATCAGGTCTCATACGTAGAGAATTTCTAACTAAATCTCTTATTGTGACTTCTCCAGCATTATCATAATTCATGGTTCTTGTTTCCAATGACACAACATGTTCCTGCTCCAGTTTCAGTTCTGCCGCATCCTCAATAGTAATTACTCTTTCATTGGAATCAATGAAGCTGCTTAGTATATTCAGTAAAGTTGTTTTACCGCTTCCGGTACCGCCACAGATAATTATATTTAATTTTGAATGAACACATGCTTCTAAAAATCTGGCCATATATGGTGTCATTGTTCCAAGTCTCAGCAATTCATCAATATTGTCAATAGCTTCCTTAAACTTTCTTATTGTAATAACCGGTCCGTTTAGACTAAGAGGTGGAATTATTGCATTTATTCTTGATCCATCTTTCAATCTTGAATCAACCATAGGATTTGATGCATCTATGGTTCTACCTAGAGGCTGAATCAACCTCTGAATGGTTCTAATTATATGCTCATCATTAATAAATGAAACACTATCATCTTTTACCAGCTGACCATCTATTTCAATAAATATCTGATCCGGAGCATTAACCATTATTTCTGTTATATTCTTGTCAGTTAACAATTCTGTTAATGGTCCATAACCATTTATTTCATTATTTATCAAATTATAAATATGACTTCTTTCCAGGTTAGATAAATCATATCCTTCTAAAGCTTTGTCAATCTCATTATTAATGAAATCATTTAAGGAATCATTATTTGGAATTTCATTATCTATTAAATTAGTAATTATTTTAGTTCTTAACTTGTCAAGTAATTCTTTATCCTTAAAAACTTCATAATCAGTTTCAATTACAGGTAATATTTTTTTCTTTTCCACTTCAAAAACATCTAAAAGACTATTTTTCTTCACTAATATCACCTTCATTCAAAACATCAATAATAATCTTATATAAACTACTTACTTCTTTTTTATATCTTTTAAAATTATTGTTTGCTAAAACAGGAATCGTATTGTTATATAGATAACTTGTAATGTTCTTCATATAAAAATCCTTTGAAACATAATAATCAATTTTTTCATCAAGTATTTTCTTTATATCTGTATCAGTAAAGAAGGGATTTTTAAAATCAACAGAATCATTTAATAATATTTTATAATTATCAATTTCATTATCTTTAAAAATATTTAAAATATTTCTTAAATTTTTAATATTGAATATGTCATCTGTAATAACAAATAAAATTAAATCCACCGTATCCAATGTCATAAGATTCATTTCATCAAGTGCATTTGAAGTATCTATAATGATTAAATCATATAAAGACTCTGATTTATTTAAAATCATTTCCAAGAATTTACTCTCAATTTTATTTCCCTGTCTTGGGTCTTTAGGTGAACTCAAAATATCAATATTCTGATTATAATGATATACATATTCCGATAAGCTGTTAAATCTGTTATTGTTTAAATCATCAGACAGATTATAAATGGTTTTTGATATATTTTCATTTATCAACATAGAAATAGCACCATTGAACAAATCCAAATCAATGAGTAATGTTTTTTTATCTTTTAAAGCCGCTATCCCTGCTAAATTCATTGCAAGTATAGTTTTTCCTACTCCACCCTTAGGTGAAAATATACAAATACTTTTACCCTTCTTACTCATATTAACCCTCTTTATTCACAATTTTCCACATTAATTTCATATTCCTTATATCCAAGTATGCTTCCAAAAATACTATCTACTGTATAATTAATTATAACACAGTTTTTTTTGTTTTTTAATGTATATTTTATATTTTTAACTTTAATGTCATTCAAAGAAAAATAATCAGATATATCATATTCATTTTTTATTGCTGTTGATAACAGATTATTTCCCTTAATTCTGGCTTTAACCATAATGCCTACATCTATTACAAGAGCACAGCAAAAAAGAAATATAGGTAATAAAATAACAAAGATTACTAATGACTGTCCCCTTTTATTCATAAATCACCTATTCACATGCAATAGTAATTTCTATATTATAATCGGTTAAATTTTCCTTTTTCTGTTTGGAAACAATAAAATCTATCTTAGTTTTATCTAAATCACACATTTCATCAGTATTTGGATTCACATATTTTGAAATATCTTTATTCATTTTTTCCTTTATATCTCTGAGAGTGACAGTATATGTTCCTTCTTTAATTCCACCATTTATCCATTCATCAACTTCAAATATTTCCTTTGCTTCCTGCATAAGCATATTATTTAATTTCTTTTCCTGCTCTTCAGTTAATTTTTTACCACAGCCAAATAAAGAAAATATTAAAACTAATAATATAAATATTTTTTTCATTAAATATCACCCACAAACTTTATTGTTACTATACCATTTCCGGATCTAAATCCAGTATTAGTTGTAACTGTAGATAATAAATCACTTGCATAGCTAGTTCCGCCATTTCCTGAATTGTATTTTTCAGAAGAAATCTGAGTACATACGTTTTCATATGCTCCCTCACAGGTATTTTCACCAGTTGCACATGAGGAATAAACCTGATTATAAGTCTGACAGCCACAGGCACTTGTTCTGCATGTTGCATAGCCACAGGCAGAGTTTTGACAACTATTGTAAGTCTGACAACCACAGGCACTTGTTCTGCATGTTAAATTTCCACACGCACTGGTTGCACAAGTATTGTAACTGCAACTCGCACTTAAATAACATGTGGATCCACTTAATGTTCCAGAAGGACAATAAGTTTCAGTAGTTGTTTCAACCCAAGTAGGATTATAAGATGTGCTTGGAGGAGTTGAACTAGTTTGCCATGCTGTATATATTTTAGTACATGTTCCAGATCCGGATACATGTTTTGAAGCATTACAAGGGCTACCTACTGTTCCTGTATTTTTTTGAGCACAAGCCGAAGCACAAGAAGGAGTATTATAATAAGTACCATTACTTATTGAATTAGTACGAGTTGTACAATAATATGGTCCCCAAGGCCCTTCACTTCCTATAATCCTATAAGTACAAGTACAAGAACATCTTCTATAATACCATCTATATAACGTACGAGTTGATGCTGCTTTTGTACATGAAGTTCCTGATAATGTCCATCCAGATGGACATGTACAGGTTGTTCCACAGGCAGAATTCTGACATGTCTGATAACCACAGGCAGCATTAGCACAACTGTTATACACTGAACATCCACAAGCACTGGTAGTACATGTCGCATAACCACAGGCAGAGTTCTGACAGTTGTTATAAACTGAACAGGTATCATTTATAAAACCAGCCACACAGGTATTATTACCAGTAACACAGGAATTATAAACATTTTCTCTTAAATCACAATCCTTGTATTTATTCCCAGAGCCGCCTCCGCCTCCGTTTGTTCCGTTATTTCCGGCGTTTCCAGTTGCAGGTGTATCAAGTGTTCCAGCACTGAACGAACCGCCAGTCGCTGTTCCTGAACCGCCATCAGTTCCATTTTTTCCGCCACCGCCACCGGCTGCAGTCATAAGCAGTGCACTATTGTAAGTAATGGTTGTAGCTCCTCCACCACTGTAAGTTCCAGAGCCTCCTCCATTATATCCATTCTGACCTCCAACATTTATTGTAATAATTTCTCCTTCTTCAAAATAAATCTTACCAGATACTTCTCCACCCTTACCACCAGTTCCACTTCCCTGAGCTCCGGAAGCAGTTATTAAATAATATCCGGCTTCAGGAATAGTATAAGTTTTAGCAGCTCCGCTGAATAAAAATTCAACTTCTTCACCTTCATATCCGGTAGTTATATATTCAGTTCCACATCTTAAATAAGTAGTTACATTTGAAGTTTCCTCAATTACTATATAGCCACTGCATCCGGTATCATTTAATTCAATGGAAGAAATATAGCCTTCATCTATTATTGTCTGAACATCTATTACATCACTGTATACTTTAAAACCATCTGTATCTCTTTCAAAATTGATAAGACAATCAGTATCTTCAGAAATAGGATTCAAACAGGTATCTTCAATATAAACCTTTGTAGCATCAGAAACATGCTTTTCCTGAACTTTCATTACAGCTGTTTTACTTTTAACAAAATAATTATATGCAGCAGGAACAACTATTAAAGTAATCGCACTTAATAAAGTTATAGTTAAAAGTATTTCTATAAAAGTAAATCCATTTAATTTTTTCTTATTCATACTACTCTCCTTATTATTAAAATTATAACATATTAAGCTGAATCATTTCAATTAGAAATCTACTTATAAAGAATTCTCTTTGAATTTACAGTATATGGATTATCAATAATCAGTCCCAGTCCTGGAGTAATTAACTCTATATCATTATTTATAATAATTTCTATATTTTCAGTTTCACTAATTTTCAAATCTGCAGTTTTAATTTGACTTTGTACAAAATCAAGCATTTCATTATAATTTTTACCATCTTTATACATTAGTTCAATTTCATTATTTAAATTTTCTAAAACATTCATATTATATAAAATTCTACCGAAGTCTATAATTCCAAACAGAATCAGTAAAAATATTGGCAAAATCAGTATAAATTCAATTAAAGCCTGTCCTTTCTTATTCATATATATCATCATACCCTTCAGTTATATAATCTGTTCACACTTTATATAGGGAGAAATTTTCATTTTGAACTAACACATAAGAACAATTTAATACAACCCTACTTACAATAACCTTCACCAGGTTTTTCTCCTTCTATATATTCTTGACCCGATAAATTACAGCTGGTTTTTGCAAATGCATCCTTTAAATAACCACCAAAAAAATTTACCAAGGCAACAATTATAACACTTATTAGAGCAATGATCATAATATACTCAGTTAAAGCTTGACCTTTTTTATTCATTACAGTCACTTCCCTATTATAATTCTATATTAAAAGTTTTATTTTGTCAATTAATTATGCTATTATATAAGTGGGATAAATATGAGAAAAATATTGAAAATAAAGTTAAAAAAGGCAGATAATTTTTACAGCAGATTATTGGGATTTTCATTTAAAAAAAATAAAATTAATTACTGTTTGCTTTTCAATAACTGTAATGGCATTCATACCTTTTTCATGTTTCAAAATATAGATGTGGTCATGACTGATGAAAATAATAAAGTTATATATATGAAAAACAATTTAAAACCTTTAAGAATTATACTGCCAAAAAAAGATTGCAGAAAAACCTTTGAATTGCCAATTAATACTATAAAAAATTATGATATAAATATTGGAGATGTATTAGTGTTTGAGCCTTTTAATTGATTGACAATCTATCTGAAATATTGTATTATTATACCTACGGAGTAGTACTCAAGAGGCTGAAGAGGCGCCCCTGCTAAGGGTGTAGGTCGGGAAACTGGCGCGAGAGTTCAAATCTCTCCTACTCCGCCAAAATATTAAATTTTTAAAAACATATGAACAATATGTTTTTTTTTAGTTTAAATTTTCTTAAAAAGTTAACAATATATATAAGGAGAAGAATTATGATATATATTGATACTTCTTTTGAAAATATAAAAAATTATATAAATAAAGAGACTAATAACAATCCGGATATTATATTTAAAAAAGTATACTTTAATAAATATGATATAAATGTAGTTTTTAGTGAATCTTTAACAAACAGAAATGTTATAAATGACTTTATTCTTGAATTTTTTCATGAAGTTCAGTTACAAAATAAAAAGAATATTAAAGATATTTTAAGTTATTTAGAGCAAAGCATTCCGGCAAATAAAATAATTAGAATAAGTAAAATAAAAGACATGTTTTATAATCTGTTTAGTGGATTTACCTTGATTTTTATAGATGGTGAAAAAGAATGTTTAAGTATTGAAACAAGAGCAATATTGAACAGTTCAATTGCAGCGGCTGAAAGAGAGGCGACATTAAAAGGTCCTAAAGATGCATTTACAGAGAATTATCAACTGAATTTAGGATTAATAAGAAAAAGAATAAAAGACAAGAGATTATGTTTAGAAGAATTAAAGATTGGAAAATATAGTAAGACTAAGGTAGGAATTATACATATAAAAGGAATAGCAAGCAGTAAGTTGGCAAAAATAATTAAAAACAGATTTAAAGAAATAAGTATTGATGCTATTTATGATACAAACAATATTATGGAACAGCTATCTAAAAATTGTAAAAATGTTTTTCCAACATTTATATCTACAGAAAAACCAGACTTTGCAGCAATGCATTTACTTTCAGGAAAATTTGTAGTAGTGATTGAGAATTTACAGTTAGTTATGGTTCTACCAATAACTTTTTTTGAACTGTTTCATAGTCCTGAAGATTATTATCAAAAAACAAAAAATGCAAGTTACACAAGAATTATAAGATATTTAGCTTTATTTATAACAATATATGTACCTGCAATTTACATAGCAATAACCACATACAATCATGAGGCAATACCTTCAAAGTTATTGATAAATTTTGCTATTCAGAGAGACGGAGTCCCCTTTCCTTCTGTAGCAGAAGCTATAATCATGTTGATTACATTTGAAATTATTAAGGAGACAGATACAAGAACACCGAACATTATAGGTAGTTCATTATCAATAGTTGGAGCTCTCGTTTTAGGAGAAGCAGCTGTTAATGCGGGAATCGTCTCACCCATCATGGTAATTGTAATTGCAATAACTGCAATAAGTGGACTTATATTATCCTATATTGATGTTACTAACGGTGTAAGATGGTGGAGATTGATATTCCTGGTGTTTGCATCAGTTGCCGGATTGATTGGAGTATTTATAGCAGGCATGGTATTATTAATAAATTTATCAAGTATAGAAAATCTAGGAGTACCGTACTTAGCTCCCTATGCACCTTTATTGTCAGAAGATATAGGAGATGATTTAATATTGAATAGAAAGAAAAAATATTATAAAAGAAAAACTTATTTATCAAAAAATTTAAAAAAAGGAAAAGTGATAGTAAAATGAAAATTAAAATTTTTATATTGATACTTTTAGTTTTCTTGTTAACAGGTTGCTGGAATTATAGAGAATTGGATGATATGTCCATAGTGGGAGCTGTGGGAATTGATTATAACACTGAAACAAAATTGTTTGAAGTAAGTGTTCAAATATTCAAAGCCAAGAAAACTTCAACAAGTGTAACAGCCGCAGGTTCCAGTGATGAAAGTCCAATTATTATATACGAAGATACAGGAAAGACAATTCATGAAATTTTAAGAAATATGATTACAACAGCTCCAAAAAAAGTGTATATTGGACATATTGATGCAATCATAATTGGAAAAGAAACAGCAGAAAACTATTTAATTGAAAGTTTAGACTTTTTCTTCAGAGATCCTGAATCCAGAAAAGACTTTGATATATTAGTCTCTTATGATAAAAAAGCCAGTGAAATATTAAAAATAATTACTCCATTAAATAATGTGACATCATCTGATATTAAAGATATAATAGAATCAAATTCAAAATACAAGGCTATTGTTACTTCAATAACTTATGATAAATTCGTATCCATGATATTTCAAGAAGGATTAGAAGCGGTTGTTCCTGCAATTAGTATAAAAGGAAACGAGGTTGAAAAAGGAGAAACAACTGAAAATACAAAATCTTCAGTATCAAGTGCAGATATTGAAATATCAAAACTAGCGGTATTCAAAGAGGATAAATATCTCGGGATATTAAATGAAGAAGAAAGTTTTGGATATAATCTTTTATCTGGTAATGTTAAAGAAACTGTATTTTCCTTTCCCTGTGAAGAAAATGCTTATGCAAGCATAGAGATAATAAAATCAAAAACTGATATTGAAGTTAGTTTAAATAAAAAAAATATACCTAAAGCAAAAATAAAAATAAATATTGAAGCAGCTAATTCTGAAAATAATTGCGCTATTAACATTATGGAAAAAGAAGGTATAGATAAAATTGTAAAACTAGCAAAAAAAGAATTGAATAAGTATATCTCTTTAACAATGAATAAGATACAGAAAACTTATAATTCAGACATTTTAGGATTTGGTGAATATCTTTTTAGAAATGAAAATAAATATTGGAAAAAAAATGGAAAAGAATGGTATAAAATATTTCCAAATATAGAATATGGAGTTGAAATTGAAATTAAAATTTCAAAAAAGGGTTCAACATTAAATACTTTAAAGGAGAATTACAATGATAAAAAAAAGTAATAGAATAACTGCATTTCAAATATTTACAATTGGAATTATGCTTTCAAATTCATTGTTTGTTGGAATGGGAATTCCAATAATAGCACAAATATGTAGAGAAAATGATTGGGTGATTCCATTTATTGCAATAATATTAGGGATACTGCCAGTAATAATTTTCTGTAAGCTCTTTTCCTATAAACCTGAATTAAATATTATAGAGAAAAATAAAAAGATTTTTGGAAATATTATCGGTCAAATAATAAATTTTATTATATTTTTTTTAATACTTGCTCAGGTAATAATAATCACATGGGCCATGAGTGATTTTGCAAGCACTAAGTATTTAACTGAAACACCTACTATATTTCTGTGTCTGCTATTTATTATACCAAGTTTATATGCAGCTGTTAAAGGAATAGAAACTTCTGCAAGAACAATACAGGTAATATTTATTCTGAACATATTAATTATTTTAACAATTACGACATCTTTACTTCAATATGTGGATTTTGAAAACCTCAAGCCATTCTTTTCACATGGAATAAAGCCTTTATTTGAAGGTTCTTTTAAATTTATTACTTATCAGTTATCCCCATTTTTAACTCTATTAATTATTCCCAAGGATAATATAATAAATAATAAAAAATTAAATAAATTTGTTATTCTTTCATTTATACTTGGAGCCTTCATAATGTTCATAGTCTTCTTTTTTACTCTCTCTGTACTGGGTGTAAATCTGCTTACTATGTACAGATATCCTGAATATTATGTTATTAAAAAGGTCGCTATTGGAAATATGCTGGACAATGTTGAGAATTTTCTGTCAATTCACTGGCTATTGAATATGATTACCTGTTCAATTATGGGTATTTATTTCATAAAACAGTACTTTAAAAATTTATTCAAAATAAAATCAGATAAAAAAACAAATGTAACAATTAGTATTTTTTGTTTAATTATTATTTATTTATCTTCCACAGTATTTCCATTAGCTTCAGAAAAGTTTGATTTTATGAGATATAAATTCCCATATTTTATAGGCATTCCAATAATAGCAGTAATATTTATAACTTTCCTAGTAATATTTATAAGAAAAAAGATAGAGAAAAAATCAAGAAAAAATAATGTTTAGTATTTCATTCAATAAGTATATTTTAAATTCATTAACCATCAGATTATTATCTTTCAATAATAATAATTTTTTCTTAACAGGCTCTTTAATATTAAATTCATCTTGAATGTTAATATTATACTTTTTATAGAATTCGTGAATATTTATTCCTTCCAATTTTCTTAGTCCAAGCATGATTTCATTTTCCATATCTGCTCTTTTAGATAGTAATATCTCATTACTTCTGTATTCACTTTTTAAATATTTATTTAAACTTCTTGTATTTTCATATCTAACAGAATTAATATATCCATGAGCTCCCAATCCAAAACCATAATACTCTCTATTATTCCAATAATTCAAATTATGAATGCTTTCATAACCATATAGGGCAAAATTACTTACTTCATAATGCACATAGCCTTTTCTTTTTAATTTTTTACATATATAGTTATACATTTTATAATCTAAATCTTCATTTATATTTTTTATTTTATTAATTTCTAAGGCGGTGTTTTTTTCAATTATCAGTGAATATGTACTTATATGAGTAGGATTTAATTTTATCAATCTCTTTACATCATTTTTTAAGACCTTATAAGACTCTATTGGTAAAGCATAAATCAAATCTAAATTAAAATTTTCAAAGCCGTATTCCTTTACTTTTTTTATAGCTTCTACGATATCCTTCTTATTATGTTTCCTGTTTAAAAATTTTAAATTATATTTATTAAAGCTCTCTATTCCTATACTTAATCTATTAACATTGTTTTTTCTTAAAAATAATAATAATTCAGCTGTAATATCATTTATATTCATTTCAAAAGTGATTTCATATTTTTTAGTAACATTAAATATTTTTATAAGATCAAACAATCTTTTCAATTGACTTATACTTAAAACTGATGGAGTTCCTCCTCCAATATATACTGAAAAAATCTCTTCATTTTCATAAAAAGCTGCTATTTCCTTTTCCAGTGCATCTAAATAATTATCTGCCCAATTGCTGTTATATAAAACTTTACAAAAGTCACAATAAGAGCAGATACTACTACAAAAGGGAATATGGATATACACACTTCTCATATACTATCACTATATTAATTATATCAAATTTAAATATATTTACAATAAGTGATTCTATTCATTGACTAAAACTATTCTGGATGAAATTCCAGAGCCAGCTCCATTTAAATTTGAATAAAAGAATATACCTGCTCCAGCTCCAGAAGATGAATTTCCTCCTCTTCTAAACCAAGGACTTGATGAAGTTATAAAATCAGAAGATTCAGTATACCAAGAATTTAAACCACTTGATGATAAAGAAACTTCATAAACTGCATCTCCATATTTTGAATTATTATAAGCAGTATATTCATCATAATATTTTGAATCAGGCATTGTAGAGAAACCTGAAGATCCAGGATACCCACTTAAATAACCCATTACATATTCATCTCTTCCTCCACTCATATCGTATATTCCATAAACATTTCCAGTTGTACTTGCTTGTTGACCATTTGAAGAATTATAAAAATATAAACAAGTAGATGATTGCGTTTCATTTTTAGCTGCTCCAGCACATCCAGTTATTGTTGAACTATTCGTATTGTTCCATACCTCTTTATTTTCACCAGAATATAAAGTATTTCCATATTTTCCATAAGCTGACTGTGTTAAATATGCTGCAGCTCCCCATTCAATATTTTTAACTATATGTGAATCTATTTCAGATGATATCAGACCGTACACATTCCCTGTATTTTCCATACTTCTAATCCAGTTGAAGAATGAAGAAATACTATATTGAGTAAAACTATTTATACTAGGCTTTGTAGTTATATTTCCTATACTTCCAGTAAATTCAAACTTACCTACCCATATTCCAGTTAACTCTTCAGTTCCAAAAGTAAATGCTGGATGTTTAACAAAGTGAGTATTTGAAGAGTTATCAGTATAAATTGCAGTTTCATCAGGTGTAGTATTTGTTTCACCAGTTAAAAATTTAATACTTACTACTCCTCCGCTTCCGCTGCAGCCATTGTGATAGCAGGTTGCTATCTTGTAAGCATATCTTGGTATCCAAACAAAATAAGCAAGTATATCCTCCTCATTCACTTCTTTTCCAATTGCTAATGTACTCTTATAATATTGTCTCGTCTTTGTACCGCTTGCTTTTACCAAAACAGCATTAGCCCACTGTTGAGAACCATAATCATACCACTTTTTAGATGTATCAGCTTTAACCCATTTACTTCCATTCCATCTTACCGGAATCATATTACTGGCTAATTCAGGTGGATTTACACCTGATTCATCCTCATACGCTTCTTTTACTGTAACAAATATAAAAGGATCAGAATCAGTGCCACTTCCAGTAACATTAATTGTTCCTTTAGTATATAAGGCCGGTTTAATTCCAGAAGTTCCCGTCTTTAAAATTAACTCCTGACCGCTAGGATTTATGCAATATGCAGAAGTTTCATCCTCTGTCATTGTCCAATAAGGATTTCGGGCTTCTAAATATGAAGACAGACCTCCTACTGATGTATATTCATCTATATTTAAAAGTCCAATATTATTATAAGTTCCACTGGAACCGCATGTGATGTTTTCTCCAGTACATAGGAATTTATTTGTTTCTGTAAAATAAAATTCCGGATTATTTAAATTATTGTAAAAAGTATTCAGTTTTGAAGTTAACTGACTGTACGTCACCACAACATTTGATTCTAAAAAATCTGCTTTAGAAATTGAATAATTATGTTTATTATTTATTGAAATAAGAATTACTGCTATAAATATTATAAAACATGTTAAACACTGAAATAATTTTTTATTAGAAATTAAAAACTTTTTCATAATTTATAACCTTCCTATTATCTAAATTATATATTATAAATTTGAAAAAGTCCATTTATTATTCATTATTAATTTTTAAAATTGATAAGAATGCTTCTTGCGGTATTGAAACACTACCTACCTGTTTCATTTTCTTTTTACCCTCTTTTTGCTTTTCAAGAAGTTTTCTTTTTCTGCTTACATCTCCACCATAACATTTAGCTAATACATTTTTTTTCATAGCGGATATATCTTCCCTTGCTATAACTTTTGATCCAATAGAAGCTTGAATTGGAACTTGAAACATTTGTCTTGGAATTATATTTTTTAAATTTTCAACTATTACTTTCCCTCTTTTATATGCTAAATCTTTATGAACAATTACACTTAAAGCATCAACTATTTCTCCATTAATCAATATATCAACTTTCACCAGTCTACTCTCTTTGTTACCAATAAATTCATAATCTAAAGATGCATATCCTTTTGTATAGTTTTTTAATTTATCAAAAAAATCATATACTATCTCTGATAAAGGCAATTCATAGTGAATATTAACTCTTTTTTCATCAATATATTCCAGATTAATATATTCCCCTCTTTTATCCTGACATAATTCCATTACAGAACCAATATATTCCTTTGGAATAAAAATACTTGTCTTAACATAGGGTTCTCTTATTTTTTCTATTTTAATAGCATTCGGCATTTTACTTGGACTGTCTATATATACAGTTGTCTTATCAGTAAGAAAGATTTCATAAATAACTGAAGGAGAAGTCGCTATTAAATCAATATTAAATTCTCTTTCAATTCGCTCCTGAACAATTTCCATATGCAGAAGTCCCAGAAATCCACATCTAAAGCCAAAACCCAAGGCAGTGGAAGTTTCAGGTTCATATATTAATGCAGAATCATTCAATTTAAGTTTTGCCAAAGCCTCTTTTAACTTATCATACTTACTGCCCTCTATAGGATACAATCCACTAAAAACCATTGGTTTCATAGGTTTATATCCAGGTAAAGCTTCTGTTTTTTCTTTTTCAAAGCAAATTGTATCTCCAACAGTAATATCACTTATACTCTTAATTCCTGCACATAAAAAACCTACTTCTCCGGAAACTAAATGTTCCTTTTTAATTTCTTTTGGATTATGCTTTCCTATTTCTAAAACTTCATATATATGGTTGCTGGATAGCATTTTTATCCTGTCACCTATCTTAATTGAGCCATCCACTATACGAATTAATATTATTACTCCCTTGTATGGATCAAAATAACTGTCAAATATTAGAGCTCTAAAAGAATTATTGCTTATCTTAGGAGCCGGAATTCTATCAACTACAGCTTCCAGTAAATCTTCAATGCCTTCTCCTGTTTTCGCACTACAGCAAATTATTTCCTCTTCATCAAAACCAATTGTATTTACCAATTCATTTATAACTTTATCTACATTTGCATTTGGCAAATCTATTTTATTTATTACTGGTATAATTTTTAAATTATTTTCAAGTGCTAAATGAAGATTTGCCAAAGTTTGAGCTTCAATTCCCTGAGTAGCATCCACTACTAAAATAGCTCCTTCACAAGCAGCTAGACTACGACTTACTTCATATGAAAAATCCACATGACCAGGAGTATCTATTAAATGAAGTGTATAATCCTTGTATTTTAACTCTACAGCATTTAATTTAATAGTAATTCCACGTTCACGCTCTAAGTCCATACTATCCAGTATCTGAGCTTTTTTTTCTCTTTCAGTTACAGCACCACATTTTTCAAGAATTCTGTCAGCAAGTGTACTTTTACCATGATCAATATGTGCTATTATAGAAAAATTTCTAATATTCTCTTGTTTCATATAAAATCACTTGATATATTATATCATTAAACTATTTAAAAATATAGTTTATTCTTCAATATAAAAAAAGAATTATAACTGTAATTCTTCTTTATTTAAAATCTTCCGCCTCCTGAGCCTCCTCCGCCAGAGAATCCTCCGCCTCCTGAGAATCCGCCTCCAAAGCCTCCTCCGGAAGACATGTTTGATTTTGATATTTCACTGTGAGCCCTGCTA
>CAZKSN010000012.1:0-26043 GCA_964555585.1 uncultured Muribaculaceae bacterium
AACTCCCTGATCGTTGGTTCAAATCCGACTGGGCCCTCCATTAAGCAAAGAATGTCGAACTTTTCGACTTAAAGATAATTCAACTTATAACTAGTTGAATTTTTTTGTTATAATAAACTAATATAAAAAATAAATAGTAAATATTATTTGAAAAATTATTTATTTCATGTTAATATATAGACTTAAAGGTGACATTTATGGAAAATAATAAAATTAAAATATCTAAATGTGAAAATATCAATTCTTTATTTGAAATGCTGGATGTGGCTAAAACAAATAAAATTCATCATGTGTATGATATCTTTTTTAAACAAAAAATAAATAGTAGTCAAGTTTATGCTACTGCTTATGTTGTCTTTTCTTCAAATCGTTTAGAAAATATTGAAGATTTAGCTATAGATGGGGAAGAAAAATTTTTAGAAAAATATTCAGAACTTTATGCCAAGGAAAATCCGGATTTTTCTATATTCAAGGCCAATATATTAAAAGAAGATTTACAGAAGTTTATAGAAGTATATACTATAAAATATTTAGCCAACTCAGTTTTCTTTGATCTCTTCAGTAAAATTTTAAATTTGAATTCAGATACAGATTTTAGTTATCCATTTATAAAAGTGCTTATTAGTAAAGGGATTTTATCAGCACCAGAGGTAAATTTTATTAATAAGTTAATTAATAAAAGACCAAAATTAATTTCAAAAGAACAAAAAGAAAAAATAAACAATATTTCTGTAGATGCAATTTTAAAATTAATTGCTTCAGGAAAAATTAGTGAAATTTTTGATATGAACGGTCCTATTTCTATTGGAGATTATCCTGAAATAGAAAGTGTAGAGAGTTATTTAAAGAGAATAAAGCATAAATAATGTTTTATTCTTTTATTTTAAAGGAAAGGAAAAAAATGAAAAAGGGATTAAAAGAAGAATGTGGTATTTTTGGTTTTTATAATAATGATGATTATGATTCGTCAAAAATGGTTTATTATGGTCTACTCGCATTACAGCATAGAGGGCAGGAAAGTTGTGGGATAGCAGTTAATGATAAGGGCACAATTATTTATCATAAGAATTTAGGACTTGTATCTGAGGTTTTTAATGAAATAGTTTTAAATCATTTAAAAGGAAACATGGCTGTTGGCCATGTTAGATATTCAACAACCGGAAATAATACTAGAGAGAATGCGCAACCATTGGTGCTGAAATATATTAATGGATCTCTTTCTCTAGTTCATAATGGTAATTTAATAAATGCGCTGGAAATTAGAAATGAACTGGAAAAAGAAGGTTCAATATTTCAAACAACCATAGATTCAGAAGTAATAGCATATTTATTGGCTAAAGAATGTATTTCAAGTAGTTCAGTTGAAAAAGCTATAGAAGAAGTTATGAAAAAAATAATTGGATCTTATTCATTAATTATTATGGAATCAGAAAAGTTAATTGCAGTTAGAGATCCTTGGGGAATAAGGCCGCTTTGCATTGGTAAAAATGACAATTCATATGTTATAGCTTCTGAATCAGTAGCTTTAGATACAATAAATGCAGAATTTATAAGAGATGTATTGCCGGGAGAAATAATAACAATTGATAAAAACGGTATTAAATCCATTAAAACCAAAAAAGAAAAAAATTCAAATCTTTGTATTTTTGAGTATATATATTTTGCGAGACCAGACAGTATTATTGATGGAATCAGTGTATATGAAGCTAGAAAAGAAACAGGTAAAATATTGTCGTTTGAACATCCTGTGGAAGCAGATTTAGTGATTGGAGTGCCTGATTCGGGAATTTCATCTGCTATTGGATACTCAGAAGCTTCCGGAATACCTTATGGAGAGGGTTTAATAAAAAACAGATATGTTGGCAGAACTTTTATTGAGCCAAATCAGTCTCAAAGAGAAGAAAGTCTCATGATTAAATTAAATGTAATAAAGCACAATATAAGAGATAAGCGAATTGTTTTGATTGATGATTCAATTGTAAGAGGAAATACAATAAAAAGAATTATTAGTATTTTAAAAAGTGCGGGAGTAAAAGAAATCCATTTAAGAATAAGTTCTCCTCCATTTAAGTATCCTTGCTACTTTGGAACTGATATTCCTTCAAAAAAGGAATTAATCGCAGATAAATTTAATTCAAAAGAATTATGTAAGAAATTTAAAGTAGATAGTCTAGAATATATAAGCTTGGAAGGAATTATGAAAATTACAAAAAGAAACAAGTGCATATTATGTAATGGATGTTTTTCGGGGAAGTATCCTATAGAAGTAACGGAAGAGGCTGATAAAACCGTTTTTGAAAAAGTAAAATAAATTATTTGCTTTTTAGCAAATCAATAAACTTTTTTACTGTATAACTTGGTATTGAATTTTTCATGATTGCATAGCCAAGTTTTCTATTTGGCATTTTTATATTTGTGGTTATTTCATATATTTCCTTTTCATTCAGTTCTTTTTTAACAAATTCCTTAGTTGCTATTCCAATACCAAAATTATTTTTAACAAAATTAACTAATAAATTATGACTTACCACTTCCATGGAAGGGTTATAATTTAAACCATTGCTTTTAATAAAATTTTCAAAGTTTGTTCTGTTGACTGAAGGAAACTGCTGAACAATTATTTTTTCCTTTAAAATAGTATTGATCTTAGCATCTTTAAGAAATAAATATTTTTCACTTCCAATAAAAATGTCATTTAATTCCTTTATTTCGTATATTTGTAAATCTTTAATCTCTTTATTTGGAATTGAGAACAATATAATATCAACATTACCGTTTCTCAAATCTTTTATAAGATCATCTGTCAAGTCATTTTTAATACTGATTTCCACATTTGGAAACTGTTCATGAAATTTTTTCAAATATGTTATTAAAACATTTTCAGAAATTACTGTGGATGCTCCGATTTTTATAATACCACTATCTAATTTCTTTAAAGCTAAAAATTTGTTAGTTCCATTTATAAAATAATTCATTCCTTCCTGAATATACTTATATAATTCTTCACCTTCACTGGTTAAAACAACACCTTTTTTAGTTCTAATGAATAATATTCCTCCGAGTTCTCCTTCAAGTGTCTTAATTGATTGTGTTACAGCAGGCTGGCTTATATTCAGTTCAACAGCAGCTTTAGAAATATTTTTATTTTTAGCGACTATACTAAAAATTTTATATAATTCAAAATTAATATTCATCATAATCACTCCTTATGATTGATATAAACAATATATATTATACTTATATCATAAATATTGGTATGATACAAGTGAAAGGAAGAATTATATGAATAATAGTTTAATAATTGAAAGATATAAAAATAATATATATTTAAATGAAATAACTTATAATTACAATACCTTAACAGAATTCATTGAAAAATATGGAAACATATTTGTAGAAGCTGAAAGTAAAGATGCCTTATGTAGAATGATGTCTGAATGTGAAAAGTTAAAAAATGAAAGAAAAGCTTTAGAAGAAAAACTTTTAAAAATAAATGAAGAGATTAGAAAAACTTGTTTACATGAGATAATTTATGATGATGGATATCAATATGTATGTCCATTATGTGGTGAATGGTTTTCAAAGCAAGAGAAGATTGATTTTGAACATATCTTATTAAATGATGTGGATAATACGGCATACAGGGAAATAATGAAAATTATACATTCAATTGCATCCAATAATGAACATATATTGGATACTTTTGAAGAATACGCTGCAGATAATAAGCACTTAGAAGAATTGAAAATGTACAGAAGGAGAAAAAATGAAAAAAGCTGATATTTTAAATCTAATAAAACTTAAAGATGAGTACAATAAAAATTTAGATATTCAAAAAATTAAAGCTCATGACTTTCCTAAAATAGAATTGTTAAAAGAAGAAATAGAGATTTTAAAAAAAGAGATATTAACTAGAAGAACACTTTTATCTAATCAGTATAATGAGCTATCTGAAATGCAAAAAAATTGTGATCATTCAATAAGATATTACTATCCAAATGTATTTAGTATGGAAAGAAACTGCATTATTTGTGGAAAAAGAATACTTGATGATAATATGTCAAATGGTTCATTATATAATGATATAAATAGAAATAGATATTTTTGTGAATTTTTACAAAGCTTTGAAGATGACGAAGAAGGTCATATAGAAGGAGTTAATATAGAGGTAATTTATAGTTATATAAAAGAGATATTAAGAAACAAGCCAGCTGATGAAGAAATTGATCTAGTTAAAGAAATGAAAAAAATTAATCCTGAAAATTGTAGATATATTGAAAATCCATTTAAGAAAGAATATTATGTTCTTGTAATAGGAGGATCCAATAAATTAATGTTGAATAATAATTGTTTCATATCTTCTTTAAATACTGATATCGCTACTGAAATATCAAAATATTTTGTTGGAATACCAAGAGTAAATTTAGAGTTAATTGATAATGACGAAAGATATTCCTCATTCAGGTTTAATGAACTATTTCCAAATAAAAATATTAGTGGTGTGAAATTTGAAAGCTATAAAACTCTTGAAGATTTAAATAAAATATTAAATGAATTATCAAACAATTGTCCATTTGATTTAGTTATAGATTTATCAAATCCATTTGAAGTAAATATTTACAATAATGAAATGAATATTAAAAAAATATATTTAGATTTAAAGAAGTTATTTCCAAAAAGTTTTTTAGTTAAATTTCATAGTTTGTTTGAAAAATTATTAGAAAAATATGATCTTTGCATTGGATATAATAATGAAGAGTATAGTATACTTTTTAACAATGGAACTTGTAAAGAAATAAAAAATTTAACAGCTGTTTGTACAGATATAAGAAAACTAGCTTTAAAAAAATAATAATTATGATAAAATATACTTAGGTGTATGCTATGAAAAATATTGAGTTTATATTAAAAAGATTAAAAAGAATAGACATAAATAGAATTATTAATATAGCGCGTAAAGTTCAAAAGAAAGTAAAAAAACCATTAATATTTATATTATTTGATATTATACTTTCATCAATCGTTTGTGGCAGTGGATATATGGATTATTATGAATTTGAATTTTATTTACTTTCAATGAAACAGAGAAAAACATATGTTACAGGTAGTGTAAATAATCAAATTGTAAAAAAATATAATAATAAAGATTTCAGATATAAATTTTCCAATAAAGATGAATTTAATAAAATATTTAAAAAATATTTAAAGAGAGATTATATTGTTCTAAATAAAAATAATTGTAAAGCTTTTAAAGCTTTTATAGAAGGAAAATTCAAAATAATTGTGAAACCTATAAATGAGTCAGGTGGAAAAGGTATTGAAATAATTGATATAAATAAGAAAACTGATTCTGAGAAACTGTTCCACAAGCTTGTTAAAAATAAGAAATTATTAGTTGAAGAAGTTATTACTCAAGATGAAGAGATGAGTAAATTGTATAACGGAAGTGTAAATACTTTAAGAATAATAACATTTTTAACGGATAATAATGAAGTGGTAATTTTAAAATCAATATTGAAAATAGGAAACAATGGAAATGTTGACAACTTCTCCAGTGGAGGAATGTATACATTTGTTGATGAAGAAGGAAAAGTTTTTGTCCCGGCTATTGATGAGGAAGGAAATATCTTTTATAATCATCCTCAGACAAATAAAGAATTCATTGGATTTAAAATTCCTTGTTATGAAGAAGTAATTAAATTGGTTAAGGAAGTATCTTTAGTCATTTCTGAAATAAGATATGTAGGCTGGGATGTTGCCATTTCAGACAAAGGACCTTTAATAATTGAGGGAAATGAATATTCAGGAATATTTCAAGTTAAACCGAGCATAAGTAATATAAAGACTGGAGATTTACCCAATTTTAAAAAGTATATGGATATATAAGGAGAGTATATGAGTTATTTTACAGATATTATTAAAAAAGGGTATGTTTATATAATAGCTATATTCATATTATTTCTTACAGTCCTTATAATTAATAATTTATATATCAATGAACTGACAATTGTTGATAATGAAATATTAGCATTTATTAATATAAATTTACAAAGTAATTTTTTGACAGGCTTTATGAAGTTTATTACTTTTTTTGGATCCTATAAATTTTTGATTTCCTTGGCTATTTTAATGTTTTTAGTTCTTAAGAATAAAAACATTAAAATATTTACGTCATTTAACTTATTATTGGTATATTTAACAAATGTTATATTGAAACATATATACTTAAGAGAAAGACCGGATTTCACATTGGTCTCTGAAAGTGGATACAGTCTTCCAAGTTCACATGCAATGTGTTCTATGGCTTTTTATGGTTTATTAATATATTTTGTTAAAAAATATATAAAAAATAAATACTTTAGGTGTATTTTTATTATAATTTTATCATTACTAGTACTTTTAATTGGATTTTCCAGAATATATTTAAATGTACACTATTTGTCAGATGTAATTATTGGCTACTTATTTGGATTGCTTTCACTTTTACTATTTGTTAAAATTAATGGAGAAGAAGGAGTATAAAATGATAAAAGAAAAAAAGAAAATTATTATGATATTTTTTATTTTACTATTTGTAATTATAATGTTGGTATTTGGATTTACTCATAAATCAAAGCTAATTTGCTCAGATCATTATTTAAGTGATGAAGATATAAATAATCAGGGTGTATATAATTCTTATACTGAAAGTTCACTTATTTCTTCATATAATTTTTTAACTGGCAGACTTTATAGCCTTAACTTGGTTCAAAAAGTAAATTTGTTTGACAATGTTTCAGAAACAGATAAGGCTGAAATCATAAATTCTTATTTAGAATATCTAACTGAATATTCAGATATTAAAGGAGTTATAATTTCATATAAAACTACAAATAATGAATTAATAATTTATATGAATATAGATTATAATGAATTAACAGAAGAAAATGATAATCTGATTTATAGTCTTTCAGAAATAAAAGAAATGTATAATATGGATTCTGGAGTTTGTAAATAAATATATTAATATTATAAATTAGGAGACTTTATGAAAGAAAAATTATTATTATTTTTAAAAGGTGTTGTTTTAGGGCTTTCATTTATTTTACCTGGAATAAGCGGAGGAGTATTAGCTATCTCTTTTGGCATTTATGATAAGCTTATTAATGCTATTAGTCACTTTTTTGATAATTTTAAAGAAAATATAAAATTTTTATTTATTCTGGGATCTGGAATATTTATTTCTGTAATTCTTTCAATTTTATTACTGGATAAACTGTTTGAAAAGTTTCCTGTTGCAGCAATTTTATTATTTCTTGGATTAATACTTGGAGGATTTCCAGGTTTATTTAAAAAGGTTAAAGGAACTTTAAATATTTCAAACTTTTTATTACTTTCATTTGGAATAGTTTCAATTTTAATATTGACAACATTAAGTAGTGCATCAACAGTAGTTCTAGATAACGGACTTATTCAAAATATTAAATTATTCTTTGTGGGATTTCTAAGTGCTGCCACTATTGTAATTCCAGGAATAAGCGGCTCTTTTCTTTTAGTGGCTATTGGGTACTATAAACCTATATTATCAATAATTAGTGAAATTATAAAATTTAATGATTTATTTAATAATATTGTTATTATGATTCCATTTGGTTTAGGCATGGTAATAGGAGGATTTATAATAGTTAAGGTCATTGAATATTTATTGAAAAAATATGAAATTAAAACGTATTATTTCATTATAGGTATAGTATTTTCGTCGGTAATAGAAGTTATAATAAGTATATTTGGATATAAAATTGATTTATATCAATTAATAGTTGGCTTCTTATTATTAGTAATGGGAGGCTTTATTTCATTAAAATATTTTAGAAATTAATTGAAATATATAATAAAACTTGTTATTATATTTTTATGCAGGTATAGTTCAACGGTTAGAATGTGGCCTTGCCAAGGCTAAGATGCCGGTTCGATTCCGGTTACTTGCTCCAAAGTAAAATAAAGTTTATGAGAAATTGTAAACTTTTTTTCATATAAAATGTATCAAAGTATGTGAAATATTGGAGGTTACGCAATGGGTATCAATATTTATTTAGAAAAATAAATAAATTAGATGCTGTTATATGTTCAATTGATAGTTTTAATGATATTTCCAATTCAGATGAAAGAGAAAAAGAATATGAAATAACAACAGAAAATGAATTATGAACATATATGAACATAATTATAAGGTATATATTATTTAAAAATTAAAAATTGTTACACAAAGAAATGTAAATTTATTAGATCAATTGAAAGCTTGATTTTTCGCTTTAAATAAGGTTAAACGTTTGTGAAAATGTGTTTATCATAAAAATTTTACAAATATATATATTATAAATGAAATAAAAGAAGAAAAAGGTATATTGCTTTAAGCGCAAAATCATGATAAAATGTCTGTAATGATTAATTTTGTGTATTAGGAGTAATTTATATGGAACCATTTATGATTAGAGATTTACCTTTTAAAACTGAAATAAACTATAATTTAATAGCAAAAAGATTACTATCTGCAAATGCAAGCGTCTCAAAATTTGATGGGATGTTGGAAGAAAACGCAATTAGTAAGGATTTATTTTTAAACCCTATTACTAAAAAAGAGGCTGTGTTAAGTTCTAAAATTGAAGGAACGCAAGCAACTTTGACAGAATTTTTAGAAATTGAGGCAGAAGATGGCAAAACAACTATAAAAACTAAATATGATGATTTTATAGAGATTAGTAATTATAATAAAGCCATTGATTATGCAGAAAAGGAATTAAATGAAAAGGGTAAAATTACTTTATGGATGATTAGAAATATTCATAGAATTTTATTAAATGGAGCTAGGGGAAAAGATATGAATCCTGGAGAAGTCAGAAAAGATCAAAATTGGATTGGAAAACCTGGAAGTACAATTAAAGAAGCAACATTCATACCAGTTTCTCCTGATAAATTGATTGAAAATTTAGAAAATTTAGAAAATTATATATCAAATTATGAAGAACAATCTTCGTTGATTCAAGCCGCAATAATTCATGTTCAATTTGAAAAAATTCATCCATTTAAGGATGGTAATGGTAGAATTGGAAGAATGTTAATACCTTTATTCTTATATTATAAAAAAGTAATTGAAAGACCAGTTTTATATATTAGTGAATATTTTGAAGAAAATCGTGATGAATATTATGATAGATTGAATGAAATTGATAGTAGTGATAATTTAAATCCATGGATGAAGTGGATTGATTTCTTTTTAAATGCTGTAGAAACACAGTCAAGTAGAAATATTAATAAAATTAGAAAATTGCAATCATTACATGAAGAATACAAAATTATGATTAATGAAATATTAAATACTAAAAATAGTATTTATGTTGTAGATGCTTTGTTTAAAATACCAATATTTAAAAGTGTTAAACTTCATGAAGAATTGACAAAAAAAATTACAATTGACTTTGCAACAACGAAGAGATATATAAAAAGATTAGTAGATTCTAAAGTTTTGACAATTGAACAAGGTAAAATTAGAGATAAGAAATATTATTTTACAAAACTCATTGAAACTATTCAATAGAGAAGTGTTATAAATTTTTAAAGCGCAAATATGCGCTCAATCAAAAGATAAAGCGCATATTTTAAATAAAATGCGCTTTAAAATTACTTAAAGCGCAAATATGCGCTCAATCAAAAGATAAAATATTAAGTAATAAAAGCTAATATTTAATTCTTAATCTATTGTAAAATAGTTCTGATTGATATTTTTTAATTTAAAAATTAAAAAAACTAAAGTATAATAAATATATGAGTTGTATTAATATTATTTATTAATATATAATCATAAAATAATATTAAGAGAAAGGAGTTTTTAATATGGCAAAAAAGTCAAATAAAAGTTTTGAAGAAAAAGTAAATGGTATGTTTAATGATGTAAAAGATTCTACAAAAGATTTTACTAAAAAAGATATGGAAGATAATAAAGGAATGGCGATTCTTTCTTATATTATTCCATTGATACCATACTTTGTAGAAAAGAAAAGTAAATGGGTAAAATATCACGCTGTTCAAGGAATGAATTTATTAATTATTGGTATTATTGCTAATATAGCCTTATCTATTGTAACTGCAATAATATGGCCTTTATGGTGGTTGACTAATTTATTATGGGCAATATTTAATGGAGTATATTTTGTATTGGCTGTTATTGGAATTATTAATGTTTGTAACGGAAAAGCTAAAGAACTACCAATTGTTAACAAATTTAAAATTATTAAGTAGGAGGAAAAAATTTGAAAAAAATATTATTAAGTTTATTGATATTTGTCTTATGTTTTGTTTTAGTAGGCTGTTCAGGTACTAGTAAAGAAACTGAAGAAATAATTAATCAAGGAAATGAAAATAATGAAGAAAGTGATATTAAATTATATTCTTCTGAAGATAGATTGGTTTATAATGCAGAAGATGTTTATTATATAGTTGTTAATTTTGGTGAAGATGATAAAGCTACTTCATTAAAATGGATATATGACTATGGAGATGCAACTACTGCAAAAACTATGGTAACTATTATCGAGGCAAGTCTTGAAAGTGATTCTGAAGTAAAAAGTGTAACTCAAGATGGAAAATACATAGTTGTTGATTATGAAGAGTCAGCTTATGAAGATATGGATCGTACAACAACTGCAGCTGCATTTGGAATGTATCAGGAAGTTCAAAATAATAATTAAAACATAAATTTAATTTATGTTTTTTTATTTTTATGATATAATACTGACTTGGTGTTATATATGAGTAAAATATCAAATGTAATAACAATGCTGGAGTTACTATCTACAGGCAAAAAATATTCAATAAAAGAATTGTCTGAAAGACTTGAAGTATCTGCTAGAATGATTAGAACATATAAAAATGAACTTGAAATTGCAGGTATCTATATTGATTCTATAAGAGGTCAATATGGTGGATATATATTTAAAAGAGATAGAATGCTTCCTAGCAGAAATTTTAGTAAGTATGATATAGATTTATTAAGAAATGCTTATGAATTAATAAAAGATAATGATAAATTTAAATTGAATTCTGAATATTTGAATTTAATTGATAAAGTAAATGGAATATATAAATCCAGCAAGAAAAAAACAAATAATGAAATATTAAAAAATAGTAATGATAAAGAAAAATATAATATTTTAAACAAAGCTATAAAAGAAAAGAAAAAAGTATTAATAAACTTTTTATCTGCTTCAGGCGAAACAAAAGAGAGAATAATTCATCCATGTGATATGTTCTTGTATGGAGATTCTTGGTATGTATCTGCATTTTGCGAGCTTAGAAGTGAAATAAGACATTTTAGATTAGAAAGAATTTTAGAATATAAATTATTAGATGAAAAATATTTTTAAAAGCAGTATTTTATCTAGTAAAACTGTTTTCAGAATCATTTTTTACTAAAAAACATAATTGTTGTATTTCTTCGGTTTTTTTTAATAACTCAACTCTTTCATTAGCATTTAATTTATCAAAATCTACCATTGATAATGCATAGTTTACTAATTCGTCTAGAGACTTTGGATTATAGTTATTTTTTCTATTTTCATAAGTTATTTGGATTTTTTCGATTAATTCGTTTGAAAACTTATTCTTATATCTTCCTTTTAAATCATCCATTGTCTTTTCATAACTGACAACATCAGCTTCATATTCAGTAGAAAAAGAATCGTGAAATGCATGATATATTCCAGTTTTAGCAAACTTAGTTCTTAAAAATTTTTCAAATTCATATAAATATTTAGCAATATTAATTTCAAATTCAGAATTATAATAATCTTTTCCTTGTTTTACATGTTGAAATTCATGTCTTATTGTTATTAATAATTCTAAATTAGTTTCTTTAACTTCTTCAACATTTTTATTTATTGAATATCTACCGCTTTTACTATAACCATTTATCATTACATCTTGTGTAATAAGATCAGTTGCTCCATAAAAATTAGAACCATTTGAAAGATGTGAAAATCTTGGTAACTTATTTAAGCCAATTTGTTTATATTGACAATCACAATCATATGCTAATTCAGGAATTGTAAAAACTTTACCATTTTCTAAAGAATCACTAATTAATATTTCTCCAATTTTTTTACCATTGACTTCTTTATTTAATGCATTTATAACTGCATTATACAATTTTTCATAAGCACAAATTTCTTGAGTATTTAAACTTGGGATAACATCAATAATTTGTTGTGTCATTAACTCATCAAGCATATTTAATATTTTTCTAAAGGACGCAATATCTAGAATATTGAAGTTATTTAAATAATTTATACAATAATTATAAGTATCTTCAAAATATTTTATTTCATCACTATCATAAAGATCTAAATAATCAGAAGATAATTTTTGAATAAATATATTTTCCATATATATTTCACCTTTCTTAAATTTTTCAAATACTATATGTTATGAAAATTATATCATAAAAGTATTTATTATAATATAATTTATTAAAAATCTATTGTGACATTTATAGTTCCTCTTTGAGTGTTATTCTTAACTCAGGAGGAAATTTTTATGGAAGAAAAGAAAAATATTGTTTTTGTAACAACAAATGCAAAAAAAGTAAAAACAGCACAAAAATATTTAAGTGAGGCAAATTTAATTCATTATAATAATGAATTAATTGAACCGAGAAATGAATCAATTGAAGAGATAGCAAAGTATAAAGTACTTCAGGCATATGATCTTGTTAAAACTGATTGTATTGTTTTAGATAGCGGATTCTTTATTGAAAGTTTAAATAATTGGCCAGGCATCTTTGTTAATTATAATTTAAAAACTATTGGATTAAATGGAATAATAAAATTATTAGAAGCTGAAAAAAATAGAAAAGCTTACTTTGCAGAATGTCTAGCTTATTATGATGGAGTTGATATCAGATATTTTTATGGTAAAACTGAAGGGACTATTTCTAATAGAATCAGTGAAATAATTAATCCTGATGAATGGTCAGTTCTTTGGAGAATTTTTATTCCAATATGTAGTAGTAAAATAATGTCAGAAATGACGAATGATGAAAGAACTAATAGAATACATACTAATTGTTTTGTTGAATTTAATGATTGGATGTTATCTAGAAAAAAATTATAAAAAAATATAATATTTCTCTAGAAATAAAAAATTTATTATGCTAAAATGAATTTGTAGAGTAGTAAGTTTATTCTAGGGGGATGCAGTATGAAAAATATAAGAATTGAATTAATTCAAACTTTAAATGTAAATTTTTTTGCGTCTATTAAAGCCATTTATGTATAAATGGTTTTTTAATATCAAGATAACTTTGGAAACAAAGATTAATATAAAGAAATATATATTAAGAGAGGTAATACAATGAAAAATTTAAAAACAAAAGAAATGAAATCAAGTAAAATAAGAAAAGAAAGTAAAGCAACTAGATTAAAGAAAATAAAAGAACAAAATATTATTCAATTTATTAAAAAGTATAACAATGAAGAAGCTTTTAATTTTGATATTAAAGGTAAAATGAAATTGACTTCATCAGATAATTTTGCAAATTCAGTTAATGAATTAGCAGGTAAATTTGAAGGAGCAGATTATCCTGTAATTATTGGACAAGTCAGCGGTTTTTTTGAAACAGCCACATTGGCTGGTTTAATGGCGAATAATTGTAAGAGTAGAACTAAACCCTTCTTATTATTCTTTGATAAAAACAATAATAATATTCAAAATGCTATTTTTAATACTCTTCTCATATCTTCTTGTGAATCTAAGGAAGAATATTTGATAAATGTTTTTCAATTAAGTGATATTGAAATACTTAAAGCTTTTGATCCAAAATTATATGAAAAGGAATTCACAAAAGCTGAGGAAGAAAATACTAAAGCTTTAGAAAAAGAAGAAGAACCAAAAAATATAGAAACTATTATATTAGAAAAATATGATAAAGAGAAAATAAGAGAAATACTAAATAAGAAATATACTTTAGCAAAGCTTGAAAAATATGTTTCAACAAAGGAATATAATAAAGAAGCACATTTAGCTCAACTGCTTGCAGCAGTTAAATCAAATTTAACTAAAGAGATGTATGATTATTTTGAAATTATAGCAACTAATATGTGTAATTATTTTGCTGAAAAAGATAATTTTTCAAATCATTTAGATTATCTTGTTAAAGATATTAAAAGAAATAAAAAAACACATATCCTAGATAATGATGAAGTGTATGAAGGTTATTCTGACTTAATTTCAAAAAATGGAACTGGAAATATTAAATTTTTACCAAATTTAGATATATCAGACCCAAAAGATATAGTAAGATTAGAAGAAATTTTAAATGCAGAAAAAATTATATCAAAAGATATAGATAAACATAAATTTCCTATTGAAGTAGCGTTTATTCCGCATTTAAGAAGATTTAAAGAGGCTTATCCGTTATTAAAAAATAATGCGCAATATTTTATTGAAACACAAAGAGAACATGGTAAAAAAGATGATTCTGGAAATTATATTTATCAGCGTACTTCAACTCTATTTAATCCTAATTTTGGTAGAGAAACTGTAGATTTTGGAAAAGAAATAAAAGATTTATCTCAATCATCAAAATTACAAGAATTAGAAAAACTTGACGGTTATAATTTTATCTCAATAGGTGGAATTAATATTGGATATATATATACAAGTTATCCTGATTTGAAAAAAATTATAGATATGGCTAAAGTTGATAAAGTAGATGTAGCATTTCTCCAAAGTTTAATATATTCTGAACATAAAAGATATCAAACTAAAAGACGAAATCTTACAGATACAAATTTTCCGGATTTAGATTCTAGACTTAAAGCTGGAAAACAATTAATTGAAGATTTAAATGTTTCTGGAATAAAAGTTGTATATCAAATGGGTGATGAAGATGAAAATTTAAGGGAAGAACTATTCTATACCTATTTTCATAAAGAATTAAAGAAAAATAAAAACTTTCTTGAAAGAGAAGACACTGATGAAATGCATGACTGGATTAAAAATATTATTTATGAAGATTTAATACCATATTTAATTCGCTCAGGAAAAGATATTACAGTTTACTATGATGAGAATGGAAATAAAAAAACTAGAATTGGAGAAATATGCAGTTATATTAGTGCAATAAAATATGGAACTCCTTTGGGAGATTTAACAAATTTAGTTGATGAATTTGGAAATCCTCTGATTGAAGAGCAATACTTTAGAAATACAGATAATTTTAATATAGTAAATGAAACGATTGTTGACTTTGATAAAAATAATACCAGAATATCTGTGGATATGATTGCCAACCCAAACTTTTCATCTGAAACTCAATATGCAAATCCGGATGCGGGAATATTAAAAAGAATAAAAGACTATCAAGATGGAGCAATTAAAAATCATGATAATCCTCAAGTTCTTTTAGATTCCAGACAGGGTTATATGGGAGCAAATGTTATTGGCGGAAGATATGGTCATTTGGCATTAAATACTCCTCAATTAACAGATGATTTAATGTATCTTGATAAAGATATGCTGGATGGAAGAAAAAGAGTTAAAAGTGATCCGGTTCATAAACGTGTTACACAGCCTCAAAACAGAATGAATTTTCCAGGCTCTTGGCATGTCTCTGGGGATTTGGATGGAATATTAAGATTAACACCTTACTGGAGACGTCCAAGAGAAGTGATGGATTTTGTTCAGAAGATAGGTCAGCCTTTGCCAAAAAGAGTTGAGATGCACGTCAATGATATTCAGACAGGTTCAATTACTGAAAGACTTGCCACCACTTTAAAATATTATGATATGGCTTTTTATAAATATGGTGCAGATGTCTTATCATATTTGGGAGATATTCAGCAAGGATGGAACTATGATAGATTCCCTGTTGAATCCAGACATACAGGAGCACAGTCTGTTACTCAGCAAACAGTTGATGTGTTAAAATTGCAAAGACCTTGGGTTGTTAATGCGTTTGGAGTAGTTCCTCCAAAATTATTTGAAGTAAATGAAAAAGATATAAATATAGATGAAAAGACATCTAATATGATAGTAGACTACTTATATGAAAAAGATTTAATAGAAAAAAAAGATACAGAATATAGCTATGTTTACTCTATTAAAAAAGATGTAAACTATAAGGATATAAAATTACCGGAACGTTTGAAACCGTATGAGAATCATATAAAAAGACGTTTGAATACAATCAAGTATCTTGAATTAATATTAATAGCGGATGGTAATCATGAAAAAAATACTGATAAGCTGCAAAGGGGATATAAACCTTTAGAAGCTTTAAAAACTCAACTAGAGGAATTTAAAAACTTTTCTGATTCTGATGTAGATATTAAATATGCGGAATTCATTATAAATAGTGAAGGTGATCTTGTGGAAGGTTCTTACTGTTACAGCGAAATAAATGGATACAATAAATTATCCTCACATAATTTCAGAACTCCTTCAAAGGGAACAGGTGGATCTGCTTGCAGAAATATGGCCAACTGGCTTGAATCAATAGGTCAGGAATATAGAAATATTGACATTATTGAACAAGGACATCTACACAATTTTGAAGCCGCAGTATTGAATGAAAAATTATATATAGTTATACCTGGAATGGCTGGTCAAAGTGGTTTTGAACAAAATTTAGGATATTGCAGTCATCCTAGAGGGCTTATAAAAATATATTGGCCGGATGGAAGAATATCTTTAGATCTGATAAGTTCCAATGCTTTAGATAATTGGGAAATAATTAACCCGGAAATAAGAAAAATCGGCTTGGATAATCACATAAAGAATTGTTTAAGACAGGAAGCAGTTATTATTTCTTCAGATCAACCAAATGAATATCATCAACCGGTTCAAAGAGAAATAATTCCGGCAACTTTAACTAAAAAAATTGGACCAAGTGTTCCAAGATAATGAAAGAGCAGTTATTTGCTCTTTTTAAATATAATTATATTTAATTTCATAAATTTAAATGATATAATATTTTTTAGATGAGGATAATAATATGAAAAATAAAATAAGTTCAGTGTTTTGGTATATATTTATAATAATATATTTGGAGTCTGTATATAAAATATATGCTTTTCACAATTTATTTAGCTTGAATACTTTATATATCATATTTTTTTCCATTCCACTGTCTATTTTATTTTATTTAATATTCAATATATATAATAAAAAGGTTAATTTCATATTAGGAATTATATTTACATTTATTATAACTTTCTTATTTTGTGCACAGATAGTGTACTTTGAGTTTTACGAATCATTTCTTTCAGCTTTTTCCATCAAGAATGGAACCGCACAAGTATTGGGATTTGCTTCCACAATAAAAGCAGTCATATTAAGAGTTTGGTATGTAGTATTCATTAATTTCATTCCTTTTATCTTATATGTAATTTTTAGCAGGAAAGTATTGGAATTTAAGAGATTGAAGCATAAACTTATAATTATATTGACAATAGTAATGCTTTTGTTTTATGTTTCTTCACTATTGTTCATCAGAAAAGAAGCCGATGGCATATATTCTTTAAACAGACTTTATTATGAAACGCATGCTCCAGTATTGACTGCTAATAAAGTTGGAGTTCTAACCATGTCAAGACTGGACTTAAAAAGATATATTTTCGGATTTGAGGAAAAAATATGGTTAAATGATGATACTCAGAAGGAAGAAGAAGAGGAAATCATTGAAATATTCTACAATACCCTTGATATAGATTTCGTAAATTTAATTGCTAATGAATCAAATGAAAAGATTAAAAACATGCATATATATTTTAACAGTGTCGAACCTACTCAGAAAAATGAATATACTGGTTTATTCAAAGGAAAAAACTTAATATTCATAACTGCAGAGGGTCTTGATTCTATTGCAATAGATGAAACTTTAACTCCGACTTTATATAAAATGGCTACTAATGGAATAGTATTCAACAATTATTATCAGCCTATATTTCCTGTAAGTACTTCTGATGGTGAATATATGAATATGAATTCTTTAATCCCAAAAGAAGGAGTATGGAGTATGTATAGATCATCATTTATTGATATGCCTTTTGCGATTGGAAACATGTTCAATAAACTTGGATATAAGACTAATGCCTATCATAATCACACTTACACTTATTATGACAGAGATAAATCTCATCCAAATATGGGATTTGATTACCTGGGCTGTGGAAATGGCTTGGAAGATAGAATGAATTGTAAACATTGGCCAAACAGTGACTATGAGATGATTGAAGGCACTTACTATGATTATATTAATGCAGAAACAAAAAACTTTGCAACTTATTATATGACTGTAAGCGGTCATTTAAACTATAATTTTTATGGAAATAATATGGCAAGCAGAAATAAGGCTTCAGTTAAAGACTTGCCTTACAGTGATGCTGTAAAAGCATATATTGCCTGCAACATGGAACTAGATAAAGCCATGGAGGCATTACTTCGCCATTTGGAAGAAGCAGGTATTTTAGATGACACTCTAATAGTAATGGGTCCTGATCATTATCCATATGGCTTAACTGCAAAGGAAATAAATGAAAAAAGTATAATAAATAGAGATGATAAATTTGATTTATATAAAACCTCTTTAATTATGTATAATCCAGCAATTGAAAAAGTAGTTGTTGATAAATATACAAGCAGTATAGATATTTTACCTACTGTCTATAATTTGTTTGGAATTGATTATGATTCAAGATTGCTAATGGGAAGAGATGTTTTCAGTCCTGGTGATGGACTGGTAATTCTATCTGATAGAAGCTGGATAACAGATAAGGGAAAATATAATTCAATTACAAAGAAATTTAATGCATATGAAGGAGTTACTGTTGATGAAAATTATGTTGAATCTGTTAATGAACTGGTTTATCAAAAATTCAGTATGTCTTCTTTAATATTAAGCAACAATTATTACAGTAAATTGGGTTTGTAACATGATAAGAATTTTAAAGAAAGATTTGGATTTAGAATCGGTATTGTTTAGCGGACAATGTTTTAGAGTTTCAAGATACGAAGAAGGCTTCATTGTTATTCTTCATGACAGAGTAGTCTATATAGTTGAAGAAAAAGAACATTTATCAGTTGAATCTTCTGATGAAAGCAATTTGGAGAAAATAATAACTGAATATTTTGATTTAAATAGAGATTATGAAAGTATCAATAGTATACTATCTGAAAAGGATGCTGTGATGAAGGAAATAATTAATAGATGTAAGGGATTTAAAATATTAAATCAAAATCCTTATGAGATGTTTATTTCCTATATAATATCTCAAAATAACAATGTTAAAAGAATTTCTGGTATAATAGAAAAACTATCCTTTAATTATGGAAAGAAGGTAAAGTTTAAAAACAGGGAATATTATTTATTTCCGGAAAAAGAAAGCCTATATGATATCAAAGAAGAGGAATTGAATAAACTTGGTCTGGGCTATAGAACAAAATATATTATGTCAGCCATAGCTGTTTTGAAAAAAGACCTGAATTATTTAGAAAAAATAGCAGATTTAAATACAGAAGAAGCACTTAAGGAATTAATGAAAATAAACGGAATCGGATTAAAAGTTGCTTCATGTATTTTATTGTTTGGCTTTGGAAAACTTGATGTTTTTCCAATTGATACCTGGGTAAAAAAAACAATATCAGAAAAATATAATATTGAGAATAACTATAAGGATATTCAAAAATTTACAAAAAATCTTTTTGAAAATTATACTGGAATTGCTATTCAATATTTATATCACAGTGGAAGAAATTTAAAATAAACCATTGACATAAACAATTATTACTGATAACATTAAGTTAACAATAAAGGTGAATATGTCAAAATATAATAAATTTTTAACTTTATATAATAAATTAATTTTAATTGAAAAATTTAAATTTTTTTTATATTTATTCTATTATTGGAATCAATACATTTCAAAGAAGAAATTATTTAATAAGAAGGAGAATAACTTATATAATTATTTAACAGAACAAAAAGTTTTAATATATTTTCCTGTAACAGTAAAGAAAGAATATAGAGAAAATTATAAAAAATTTTTAAAACTTGATTTTAATAGAAAGATAAATTTTATTATTGATGAGTTAATATATTTTGAAAAAAACAAAAATGAATTGAAGCCATTTATAGTTGACAATAAATTTGAGTTGGATTTTTTTGAATTGGCAAAAGTACTATTAAAGTATTTCAAGAGTAATTATAGTAATTGAAATATATTGATATTGTGTTATAATATCTTTTCAAGAGGAAACAAAATGATTAAGAGATTTAATGAATTTACTGAAAAAGATATTAAAAAATTAAAAGAATTAATAAATGATAAATTTTTTAGCTTAGATTATATTGATACTGATAAATTATATTTATTTAAAAATAATAATAATACAATATATTTTAGTTTAAATAACTCTGAATTTGGTATAGGTACTACTGTTAGTATAATTACATATCAAGATAATTATTTTGATGAATTAGTTACAGCTTTAGAAGAAAAATATGAATTTTTATTTTTTATTATAGATTATTATAATCAATTTGATAATAAAAAATTATTAAAGGTAGACAATATAATTGACAAGCATAAAATTAATCTTTTTAAAAAATATTATTGCAATAAAAAAGAACTGGTTGATGTTCCTTTGAATTATTTAGTAAAAAAACATATTCCGGAACTGGATTTCAATAAATTGAAATTCTACGATTTTAATCGTGATCAGTTGTTAAGATTCAATCAAACTAATTATTTATATAATAATGAAATATTAGGGTGGAAAACTCCAAGCAATTTCTATTATTTATTTGGTTTTTGTTATACCAAGCCTGAAATTCCTGAACATAATTGCAGTTTTCTATTATGCACTTTAGACAATGCTTTTGGAAAAGAGACGATTGTTGGAGTTTTGAAATACAATTTACAGTATAATCCTGAACGAATGGAGGATGGCATTACCTTTAATTATATTTCATATGCTGAAACAAATTATTTTTATAGAAATAAGGGAATATACAAACTCTTAATTGAAAAATTTATAAATGAAATCAATAATAATAATATAATAATTTCCAATGAATCCGATATGGGAAAAATTGTAGGAACTCAAAGGATAATATTTGATATTGCAAGTAAAAATAACATATCATTTGAAATAATTAAACAATCGGAACTGTTAAATTATTTTGAATCTAAATTGAAATTAGATAAATAAGCTATTTGTCTCTTTTTAAAGAAAAATTTTTAACAAAGTACATAAAGTTGTCATTTGCCTTGATTTTTAAACTTTCAATTTGCTTTGGAGAAAATGCCAAACAACTTTTATCTTCGCATTCAAATAAAATAGTTGTATTTTGCAATCTGCTTGATGGATATAAATCCATTTCTGTCCAACCGTCTTTATGCAATAATTCTAAATTTATTACAGTTTTTAAATATGTATTTAAACTGTTTGCCTTGTTTATTTTTTTCTTAATTTCAACATAATTTCTTAAAATAACTTCTTTTAATCTGCTAATGCTATCTCCGTTTATTTTTCCTTCCTTCATTATTATTGCATTTTCAAAATCAGGAAGTATTTTTTTCATTTCCTCAATAGGCTGCTTGTTTAAAATCAATTTAATTAATGAACAAAATTTAATGCTTTTAATTTTTAATATTTCAACATATCTTTTAAAGTATATAAGATCATAATCATTAAGTATATATTTAGATTTTATTAATTTATTTTTAAATTCTTCAACAAATTCTTCAATGTCAATTTCAGATGCATTGTTAATTCTTTTTTTTCTAGGTTTTTCACTCATATCAATATTCGCTTCTTTAGCTTTTTCTAATAAAAAGTTTTTTATTTCTTCTTCAGTTAGAGTAACTTTTGCGTTTATAAAATATTCATATATTTCATTAAATGATATATTTAATTCATTTCTATTTATCTCGTTTAGTAATTCTTCTACATCATAAAATTCTTCTTGCTTTATAATATTATTCATAAAAAGCTCCTTCAAAATTTTTAATAAATTAATTATATCATATTTTTATTTATTTAGTATTATTTTAAGTAATTTTTTGGTACTGAAACTAGGTAAATTTTTTAATGAATAAGCTATACCTATATGTCTTTCGGGTAATTTAGGTTCTATATCCAATTCAAATAATTTCTTTTCTTTTAAATCTTCCTTTATATAATCTTTGGTAGCATATCCGATTCCTAAGCCGATTTTAGTGAATTCCACTACCAGTGAGTAACTCGCTATGTTAATATTTGGTTTTAAATTCACATTGTTTTCCTGTAGATAATTATCCAGAAAATTTCTGGTATTTGAACCTTTCATTTGAAATACTAACGGATATTTTTCCAACTCTTTTAATTTTACTTTTCTATTTATTAATTCCGGAAAACTATCATTTACAATAAAACAATCCTGTACTTTCTTGCATTGTTCTATTTTAATTTCTTTATTACTTTCATACGGTAAATTTAATATAACTAAATCTATTAAACCTTCTTTTAATTTAGGAAATAATTCAGAAGTAATATTCGTAGTTATCTGAATGTCTATCTTAGGATATAATTTGTGAAATTCTTCCAGATAAGGTAACAGGAATTCTTTTACAAGAGTTGTACTTGTTCCGATTCTAATACATCCGACTTCCAAGTTCATTAGTTCAGTGAATTTATTTTCGGCATTATTGATGTATTCAATGGCTTTCTTTATATAATTATAAAATTCCTTTCCCTCTTCAGTTAGAATTACACCCTTTTTAGTTCGGATAAACAGCTGTCCACCTAACTGATTTTCTAAATTTTTAATGGACTTGCTTATAGCTGGCTGACTTATCATAAGTTCCTCTGCAGCTTTTGATATATTATTTGCATTAGCAACCGCATAAAAAATTCTGTATAGTTCAAAATCTATATTCATATAACCTCCAGTTATATTTATCATAATAAATATGTATTTTAATTATATCCAGAAATGAAATATAATGCAAGTAGAGGGATAAATATGATTATATGTATTTGTGGGAAAAGCGGAAGTGGAAAATCTCATGTAGCAAAATTATTGACTTATTTAAATGAAAATATAATTTCTCTGAATATTGATGAGGTTGGACACAATTCTCTTAAGAATGAAAATGTAAAAAGTGAGTTAATAAAATCATTTGGAAATACAATTCTGATTAATGATGAAATCAGTAGAAAAAAACTTGGTGAAATTGTATTTAATAATAGAGAAAATATGAAAAAGCTTGAAGAAATAACCTGGAAAGTTATGGAAGAAGAAATAGATAATTATCTTGAAAACAATAAAAATAAAATTATAGTACTGGATTATTTCTATCTTCCATATACAAAATATTTTAAAGCATCAAAGTTAAAGCTATTTGTAGCTGCTCCATATGAGACAAGATTATTTAGAGCTATGGAAAGAGATAACATTACAAAAGAACAATTCATTTTAAGAGAAAGTTCCGGTATTGATTATGATGTGAACAGCTTTGATTATGTAATAAATAATATAGATTTAAAAGAAACAGAAAGATTGGTAGAAAGATTTATGACAAAAGTATTATATCCAGGCAGTTTTGATCCTTTAACAAAGGGACACATGAATATTATAGAACAGACATGTTGCTTATTTGATGAAATAATTATAGCCATTATGAAAAATCCTTTAAAGAAAAACTTTTTCTTTACTGAAGAAGAAAGATTGAATTTAATAAAAGAAATATATAAAAATAATAAAAAAATAAAAGTAATTTGCAGTGATCAGACAGCAGTTGATTTGGCAATAGAAAATAATTGTAAAACAATAATAAGAGGATTAAGAAGTTTAACAGATTTTGATTTTGAAATACAATTATCACAAATAAACAAACATATAAGTAATAACAGAGTTAATACAATTTGTCTATTTGCAGATAGTGAATATCAATTTATTTCTTCAACAATGGTTAAAGAAGTTTTTAGATTTGATAAAGATATAAGTTATTATGTAGATCAGGTTATAAATGAAGCGATGTTAATAAAGAAAAGAGGTAATTATAATGCTTAAGGAAGGAATGAATGTAAAAGTACTTGGAAGTGTATCTCCCTATTGTAAGGAAGATAGAAACTGTCCTGGATATTTGGTTACATCCAATGAATCTAAAATATTACTGGATTGTGGAAGTGGAATAACAAGACTGTTAAAATTTCCGGAAGACTTAAATAATCTAAATATAATAATATCTCACCTGCATGAAGACCATTATTCAGATTTATTTTCAATAGCGTATGCTTCTTATGTTAATAATAAATTAGGTTTATTAAATGAAAAAGTGAGAGTATTTATACCTAAGATTTATGAACCTAAGGAATGGGAAAGAAGTGTATCTAAGGAATGGTATGATTATCAATTAATCAAAAATCTAAAAAATCATTATTTTGAATTAATAACATATGATCAGAATACAAATTTTTTAGATAAATATAAATTAAATGTTAATGTGATGAAAAATTATCACGCAGGTATGGAAAGTTATTCAATAAAAATATTTGATGATTGTAATTCATTGGTATATACAGGTGACATTGGATATAAATATGCAGAAGAATTAATAAATTTCTCCAAAGGAGTTGACCTGCTGATTTCAGAATCAACCTATGTAAGAACTGATGATAAATATGATGTTGATCATTTGCATGCTTATGAAGCTGCTGAAATAGCAAGATATGCAAGACCTGGTAAACTGCTATTAACTCATTTCTGGCCCGAGCATAATCCTTATGATTATCTTGAGGAAGCAAAACCTATTTATCCTTATTCTGAAATAGCAGCTGAAGGAAATAAATTAAAGTTGGCGAGGTATAGATATGAAAGATAAATTAATTGATTTACATATTCATAGTTATTATTCAGATGGAGAATTATCACCTTTAGATATTGTTAATATAGCAAGAGATAGAAATATCGGTACAATTTCTATTACAGATCATGACACCTTATTAGGTAATTTGGAATTATTTAAATATGAAATTAATGATATTAAAATTATTCCTGGTATAGAACTATCTGCAAAGGCAGATAAGGGAAGAATGCATATTTTAGGTTATAACATAGACATTTATAATAAGGAATTAAATGATAAAATGGATGAATTAAGAAATAACAGCATTTATTCTGTTTTATCAATCATAAATCAAATAAAAAAAGATTATGATATTAGGTTCTCAACAGAAGATTTACAGGAATTAATAAATGCTAAAAGAAATATTGGAAGACCAGATGTAGCAAAGCTATGTATTAAATATGGATTTGCAAATAGTATTGATGATGCATTTGAAAAATATTTGGTATATGCATATGAGAAGAACAGAAAGACAAATAAGGGATTAAAATATCAAGAATGCATTGAATTAATTTTAAATGCAGGTGGCATTCCGGTTCTTGCACACCCAATCAGTTTATTAATGAATGATAAAGAATTGTATAAATTCTTAACTGAAATGAAAGAAAATGGACTTAAAGGAATAGAGGCATATCATAGTGACCATACAGCAGAAGAAATAAAGAAGTATTTAGAATTTTCAGAAAAACTAGGTTTGCTTTACAGCGGTGGTTCAGATTATCATGGTAAAATTGTAAAACCTGAAATAGAACCTGGAACTGGAAAAAATAATAATTTACATATTAAAAAACTTAGTATTTTATAAATAATATAATTTTGATATAATTAATATAAGAGGAATTGTATGAAGATATATTTTAAAAATGTTTTAATGGTTTTAATATTACAGGTTATTATATGGAGTTCATTTATACTAATCAATGAATTTACTGACTACTATGATTATGAGTTTATTTTTATAATAGTATTATTGCTGCTTAATTTACTTTTATATTTTTTATTGGAAAATAAATACACAAAGAAATGGCTTCAACTAAATCCTCTCTTATATTGTAGTGGCAATGTTCACAGTTATAATACATATATTTCTTTTTCTTGCCACCTGAACCTTTGCATTTCA
>CAZKSN010000013.1:0-22459 GCA_964555585.1 uncultured Muribaculaceae bacterium
ATAACTTCCCTCCTTTACAACAAAAAAATTCAACTCGTTATAAGTTGAATCTTATCTTTAAGTCGAAAAGTTCGACATTTTTGCTTAATGGAGGGCCCAGTCGGATTTGAACCAACGATCAGGGAGTTGCAGTCCCTTGCCTTACCACTTGGCTATAGGCCCGATATAAACTATATTTAATAATGAACATTCTTTTCAAGCACAATTATTTTACCCAATTATACTGTAAAAGTCAATATTATTTCAAAATTACAATATATCTTATATTTCTTATAGTTATATACAATTTTATATTATCTGCAGTTTTTATTTCTTTTGGAACCTCTATGAATATTATATTATTTTTTACATAAGTGGAATTTATTAATTTAATATTTGTATTTTTACTTTCATTATTTAAAGTATAATTAATAGCTCCAAAATATGAAATAAAGTCATTTCCTGAAGATAAATATTTAGCCATAAAAATACTTTTGTCTACAGTAAAATTTGCATTTAATCTAATTAACATTTTATTTTCATCTTCTATTGATGGTTTTATTACAATATTTCCTTCATAGCATTCACTGCTTTTAACGCAATACTGATATTTTTCTGTAAATGAGTTTGCTAACAAATAAGAATTTACTTTAAATATAGAGTTATGCAGATTAGATTTATCTAAATTTATTTCATCCTCTATATTATATTCAGCTATATCAACAGTTTCATCTAAACTTTTAGGGGATAGATTGATATCTCTGTAGTCAGCATCAATATTTCCTTCAAGTAATTTTACGTTATTAAGTATTCTAAAGATAAAACTGCCAGTTTTATCTTCATTATCTATTTCATAAATAAACAAATATTCATAATCTTCTCCAGAATAAAAAGTTTCTTTTTGATAACTATCACCTAAATCTAAGAAATAATTTTCTTTAGATAAAACAGGATAATAGGTTTTATTTTTAGTTACCAGTCTATAATCATCTGTATTTATTTTTTTATCTTCTGAACTATTATTATTTATATTAATCCTTACTATTATATATGACTTATTTTTATTAATTGTACTTCCTTTATAATTTATAGATGTTATATATGAATTATAAACCGACATGTTTAGTCCATCTGCAATAAAGTTTTCAGTTTCCATGTATGATTTATTATATACTTCTAAATTCAAATAAACAGAAAGACCTGCTCCAAGAATTATAACTGATAAAATAACAATGAAAAAGAATCTGTTTTCTAAGGCAAAATATTTTACTTCTCTTATAGCTCTTCTAATGCCTCTCATATATTTATATGTATCTTTAGCCAGTATTAGCTCCACTTCTTCATTATCTTTAACATTTATATCTAAATCCACTAAATCTTTATTAAAATTGAATTTTTTAATATCAAAACCTATACCTCTAAAAATTGTATAAGTCACAAATAAATATTGAGGAATTGTAGCTATTAAGGAAACATCTCTTGCTATTCTTATCAGTCTTTGATCCACGCTGTTTACTTGAATACTTTGAAGTATATCAAACATATAAATAAATACTACAAATAAAGCTAGGTAGTATAAGCAAAGTATTGTATAATAAAATGTTTTTTTATTTTTCCACTTTAATAAAAAATATAAGACTACTCCAATAAAAATAATAAGCAATATTATTAAAAATATATAATAATTTATAAACTGTGAACTTATATTTGCATAGTAGGTATAAAATCCTTCCTTAACATAATCATTAAGAAAGTTATAAATTAAAGAAGTCTTATAAGCGATATAAATTAAAGCAACACTTAATAATAAATGAATTATTCTAAAATTTTTAATTAAAAAAGCATATGGATTTTTTATTATCACCTTAGCCAACTCCCAATATTATAATTATAGCATAGCATAGCAAAAAGAAAAATAATAGATTAATCTATTATTCTTTGTAAAATATCATTTGACCTGGTAATAAATATATTGTTTGATTCTGTTTTACTATTTCATCCTCTTTTATACCAAATACATTACCTACGTTTTTTAAAGTGTCCTCTTCCTTAGTTATATAATATTGTACTCCCTTTTTTGGAATTATTAATGTCTGATTAGGATAAATATAATCTTCTGTCTTTAAACCATTCAATTCCGCTATTAATTTCGGATTCATGTTGAACTGCTGAGCTATTTTATATAATGTATCACCTGACTGAATAACATAATAACTATAGAAAGGGGTTTCTAATGATTGCCTATTAGCGTTAATATACATTTTATCATCACCTAAAATATTATATGAATATATGTTAAATAGGTTATTGATTATAAATGTATATAACATCTTTATTAAAATTTAATTCAAAGTAATTAAATATTTTATAAAAGCCTAAAGAGGAAATATATTCATATAAATTTTCATCATCAATAAAATATGCCTTATCATTTTTTGATTCAATAAATTTTAAATCTAAATTATTACTTATTAGTGTTATTAAACTATTATTCTCCTTATAATATTTAAAAACACCTTTTTCATTTATATTAAAATCAGTATCATCACTATTAAGTTCAAAATATGTTATTTTATCTATTTCATATTCATTTCTTGTAGCAGACTTATATTCTCCCTTGTCAATTTTAATGTATCCATCAGTATCATCTCCAACTATTTTTACATTTCTTAATTTAATATTTATTTCATATAAAATATCACTTTTAGAATCATATAAATATACATTATTTAAATGTGTACCTGCAATGTAAGAATCATAACTAATTTCATATTTAGTTTCAATTGTATATTTTTTTCCATTGACTATATTTATTAATAAAAATTTTTTAAATTCATGTTCTTCATCATAATTAGGCAATAATAAATACTTATTTATTTGAACACATAAATCATTGTCATAATTATCTTTTTCAAATATATCAAGAACTTTAATTTTATTTCTATTCATGATATAGAATCCATTATATTTCCATACTGCTATATAAGAATCATCACTTAAATTACTAAAAAAAGTAAAATTATTGTTTGCATAATAAATTTTATCTTCCTTTTCAGCAGAATTGTATTCTTCAATGCTTAATTCATCTTTTATTAAACTGAAATCAATAAGTTGATCAGCTTTATAACATAAAGGATATGTGTCAAAAAAATCAATTACAGGATAAATACAATAAGATTCATCGTTCTTATATTCCTTTATTGAAGAAATTACTTTCTTGCTGATTTTTCTGTTACTATAAATTTTAAAATTAAAATCATATTTACCGTTTATTTCAAAATAATATCTATTATTTTTATAATTTATATTTACAATAAAACTATCTATTTTATATTTTATTTCATAACTTGAAGTATAATTTTTAACTACAAGTACAATAAAAATAATAAATAATAAAGTAAATATGAGTTTTTTCATAACAAATTAATCTTCAATTACATTATTAGTTGTTAAAAATTCCAATGTAGCTTCAGTATCAAGAGCTCCTACATTGTCAGTAATGAATTCTCCATTTTTCATAATAAATGTATATGGAACTGAGCCTTCATAGTTTTCTAATTCATATGTAGTTGACAAAGTATTATAATCTTCTTCAGATAATGTATCTATTTCAAACCAGTATAAAGTAAAACCATACTCTTCCTGTAAAGCTTTAATTACCGGTTTGTAAGCCTGGCAATATCCACATGTTGTTAAAGCCATAACAGTAACCACATAACTGTCTTCCTGTGTCTTTTCAGACCAAGATACTAATTCTTCACTATTATCAACTTCTTCAGTTGTAGTCTTTTCTTCACTAAACATTACAACAAAAGCAAATATTACTATAATAAGTCCAATAAATATTTTAACTCCATTTTTTTCCAACATTTTCTTCATTTAATTCACCTCATAAAATTATTATAAAGGTTTTATTGAGAAAAAACAATTAAAAAAGATTAGTTTAACTACTAATCTTTATTTTTTTTCCACTGTTCTTGTTTTTCCAGTTGAAGTCCATCCGCTTATTGCTTTACTTGTACTCCATTTATAAGAACATACTTTCTTATCTAATGTTTTACAAACTTTATTTTTTGTATCACTAGATGTAATATAACAAAATGATCCATCTAAATCATAATCTTCAGGACAATCAAAGTATAAGAACTTTCCACTAATAAAATGATAACATTTCTTATTTATAGGCAAACCGTCTTCAGCATTACAATAATATGTGTCTGCATCTTTTCTAGAAACATAACATTTTAAATTTTCATTACTTCCTACCGGAGTTGCCCCATCTGGACATTTGTAACTTCCATTTGATGTAGTTTCATTTGCACCAAATGAACAATGTTTTCCATCAGTTGTTAAAGAGACTTTTGAACAGCTATAAGTTTTTTCTGTAGTACATTTATTATAATAATTGTAAGGCACTTGAACAGGACATTCTATATGATTGCTACATGTATATTCAAATTGTGTTTTTATATAATCATATTCAGAGCCACTGTAGGTACCAGTTGTTTTTACAACTTTACAAGAAGTTGAACTTCCTTCATTTGCATTTATTATACAATGTTTTCCATCAGTTGATAATGTTCCTTGAGAACAACTATATGTTATTTCACCGGATAAGTAAATTTTATCAACTTCTATCTGTTTAGTTTCTCCCTCTTTTACATATGCATTATATGTATATTGAGAATTTGAAGAAAATACAGGAATAGCTGAAATGCTGCTTGAAATTGTTTTATAACATTTACCGTTTTTCATGATATATCCACTTGGACAACTGCATGATTCAACTTCTTTTGTAGAACACTTTTTAAACTGATATTGAATTTCTTCTTCAACTTCTTTTGTACAAATATCATTTTCACAATAATCATAGCAACCTAAGGTTTCAACTATATAATCTGTTTCTTCATTACATGAAAGATTTATCTTTAATGTGTAATCATTTGCATTTTTAGTAACAGATGCGTAAGAGCTATATACATTACATGAATTTCCATCCTTGTCAACAAAAGGAATTATTAAGTTTTTTGCAATCATATCCTGTAATTTCAATTCTACAGTTTCACCAACATTTTGAGGCAATTTATCTGTAGTAAAATAACTCTTGGCTGTATCTTGCATATATTTTATGTTTTCTCTAAATACGTTATTGTAAAAAGGAAGCATATTTGGAACTTTAGGAAATAACCACATCATTAATAAAACAAATAATATTAAAAATATTAATTTTGAAATTATATCTCTGAAATTAAATCCATAATTTCTTTCGTTGCTGTACATATCTTACACCTCCTCAATTGTTAAAACTTGAGGAGCACCTTTTTTAGATAAGCCTAAAACCATTGATCTATTTCCACTTAATGCTAAAGTTTGATTCAATTCTTCTATAATTCCTAATAAAGCTGCACTATATTCATTAAGTTCGTTTTCATCACAATTTACTTTGTGAATTTCCTGCATCATTTCATTTAATGAAATAATTGTACCATTACAAATGTAATCTGGACGTTGAAAATACATTGCCTGTACTGCATCTGCTTTAACAGCCATGAATATCATGTATGTCATTATAATTACTTCATCACCGGAGTTTTCCAATTTTGCTACTGGAACTTTTCCTTTATCTCCACCAAGATACCAGGAATTACCTATTAAATTAGTAATCTTTTGAGCATATTGTAAAGCTTCTTCCTTTGTAGAACTGTTGCTTAATTTTTTATCCAGTTCACCAAGTTCACAGATCAATTTGTATGCCTTAACATTAGAAACAGGTATAATCAAAGACCAGTCAATTACGGTTGATTTTAATGGATATTTCTCATCCATCATCTGATTAATTAGATCCACATTAGATATCTGCATTAAATGAATCATTCTATCTTTCATTAAACTTACTTCATCATAAGTTACTTCAGTCTTATTTGCAGCATGATATACTCTGATCCATTCTTCAATTTCCTCTAAAGTATAATCATGATCAGCTCCTATGGAATCATTAACGCTTTTTAAAAATTTAGAAGCAGCAACTTCTACTTTAGCCTCATCAAAAACATCATCTAAAACATTTTCATCATAAATTTCAATTTCAGGAGTGTTTTCTTGAGTTTCTACTGGAATTTGAGATTCAATAGCAGGTTTTGTATTTGTAGGTGTAGCACTTTGTTTTTTAAATAAACTTAAAAGATAACTATTAGCAGCTAAAGATATTGCTAATAATGATGCACCACCAATCAAAAATAATTTTGTAATTTTTTTCATTATTCAAAGAACCCCCTTCTTAAATAATGCTAATATTATACTAAAAAAATTACTAAAAGTCAATTATTTTATATTACATTAATAAAATTTATGAAAAATATATAAATTTATGAATGCTAAAAAATAAAGATTGAAAAAATGGAGCTTTATAAATAAATTTAGGTTTAGTGCTTAATATGGCATCTTCAATTTTATAAATAATTGAGGATAGATTCCTTTTTTCAATTATACTGAACATTTTCAATTCTCTTTCTATTAATTTATTTCTTAATTTTTTAAAATAACTTCTTTCCATCCATTCATATTTATTTTCAATCATTATCTGATTAAAACCAGTATAATATGCTCCCGGTTCAATTAAAGATACTTTAATATTCTTTTTTAAATATTCTAATTCTTTTCTTAACGCTACAGCTATTGATATAAGACTTGATTTGGTTGAAGAATATATTCCAAAAAACTTAATTGGAATTTCTCCCAATAAAGATGACATAATTATAATTCTTCCGCTGTTTCTTTTTATCATCTGTCTGGATACAATCTGTATTAATTTTATTGTGGAAAATACATTTATTTCATAATTTCTTTTTACATTTTTCATTGGTATATCTAAAATACTACCTGTGTATCCAATGCCAGCATTGCAAAACAAGGTATCTATTTTTAAATTTTCTAACAGTTTTAAATCAATATTTTTTGTCACATCTAACTTTATAATTTCTATATTTTTATATTCTTTTAGATCATTAATTAATCTTTTACATTGTGATTTTGTATGCACACATAAATATATTTTGTGATTATATAAAGACAATCTCTTTCCAGCCTCAAGTCCGATTCCGCTTGCTGCTCCAGTAATTAAGATATTCATTCTTACCTCCATTTTTAGTATGGACATAAAAACGATAATTTATTGATTTATACCCCTGTTTTAATACTTTTTTTTCTTAAAAATAGCTTTCTGATTATATCTATGGGAATTACAGTAAAAGACAATAACAGCATTACTTCAAATTCCAATAATGTTAACCCTGTAGTTCTAAATATTTGACCTCCATAATAAATTAAAATCAACTGGATTATCACTATAAAAGTTATGACAAAAATAAATGCTTTATTTTCCAGGATATGTGCAAAAATATTTATTCTGTGTGTTCTGGCATTAAAAGAATTAAATATTGCCATAAATATAAATAAGCCAAAAAAAGCTGTCATTAAATATTTATTGTTATTATCTATTCTAAATAAATTATTAATAAAAGGAGATTTTAAAAATATTATGCAAATCATAGAAAAATATAATCCAATGCACAGAATCTGGTTTTTCATATATTTATTCATGATAGGCTCATCTCTTCTTTTAGGAGGTTCTTTCATGTAATCATTCAATGGAGGCTCAAATGCAAATGCCAGACCAGCCAAAGTATCCATAACCATATTGATCCACAGCATTTGAATAACTGTTACAGGTTCCAATATTCCGATAAATGGACCAATCACACTTAAAAATACTGCACAAAAATTAATTGTTAACTGAAATATTATAAACTTTCTGATACTTTTAAATATTGTTCTTCCATATAGAATTGATTTTGAAATAGATATAAAATTATTATCTAGAATAATAATATCCGATACTTCTTTTGCAACATCTGTACCGCTTCCCATGGCAAATCCTACATCCGCTTTTTTTAAAGCAGGCGCATCATTTACTCCATCTCCAGTCATGCCAACTATTAAACCCAACTCCTGACTTAGCCTAATCATTCTGCTTTTATCCTGCGGCAAGCTTCTTGCAATTATCTTAATATACGGAATTATCTTTTTTACTTCCTCATCTGATAGTTTATTTAACTCCTCACTTGTTAAAATGATATCAGTACTACTTTTTAACATATTTAAATCTTTTGCCACAGAGATGGCTGTTTCTTTAGAATCTCCTGTTATCATTACGGTTTGTATATTTGCTTCACTTACCATTTTTATTCCAGAAATTGCTTCTTTTCTTACTTTATCTTTTATCAATATAAATCCTATTAAAGTTAAACCATTCAGATTTTCACTATAAGAAGTTGCCAATGTAAGAACTCTAATACCATTTTGAGTCTTTAAATTTATTATTTGTTTTAAATTTTCCTTATCTATTAATTTTTTTACTTTTCCAGCATTGTCATAATACCAATTACACTTATTTAATAATATTTCGTATGCACCTTTTATAAAAATAGTATCTCTTTTATCATAATTAAATTTTACATAAGAATATTTCAATTTATTATCAAATGGAAAAGATTCAATAATATTTATTTCTTTTTTACTTTTACCAACATATTCCAATATTGACTTATCAGTGATGTTTCCACCAATTATATTGTTGTTTTCATCAAATTCACTTGCATTATTGTATAGCATTGAAACATTAAACAATTCATTAAGTTTTCCATTCAATGAATTATATTTATTAAATTCTTTACCTTCAAAATTTATTAATCCGATTACTTTTAATTTTCCTTCAGTCAAAGTTCCGGTTTTATCTGCAAATAATATATTTAAAGATCCAGCCGTCTCTATTCCAACTAATTTTCTAACCAATACATTGTTTTTTAACATTCTTTTCATATTTGAAGATAAAACAAGAGTAATCATCATAGGTAATCCTTCAGGAACTGCCACTACTATAATTGTAACTGCTAAAGTCAAAGAATAAATAATATGTGGAAAAAATATATTAAGATTTGAAACAAATGAGATGATCTTATCTATTTCAAAATTATTATAAATAAAAATAACATTGAATAAATATGAAAACATTACTAAAAAAGCACCAATATAACCAAATTTACTTATTAATTTTGCCAATCCTTTTAATTTTGTCTTAAGGGGACTTTCTGGCTGCAATTCCTGTACTCCTTTTACCACTTCTCCATAAAAAGTATTATCTCCGACCTTTGTTACTTTCATAAAGGAAGTTTTGGAAACTACTGTAGAACCCCTATATATTTTTTTTTCTCCATTAACTTCTTTATATTTTTCCTTTGATTCACCGGTAAGTGATGATTCATCCACAGAAATACTTCCTTTTATTATTTCACCATCTGCCGGAATATTATCTCCCGCTTCAAGAAAAACAATATCTCCTACCACAACATCATCAACGTATATTTCCATTATTCTTTTATTTCTTTTAACTTTACATTTTTGTTTAGAACTTTCTTCAACTAGTTTTTCATATGCTTTTTCACTCCCATATTCAGAAATAGTAGAAATGAATGATGCAATAAATATTGCTACTATTATTCCAATTGTTTCATATATATTTGAATCTTTAAATAAAAACACTATTTTTATACCTAAAGCAATTAATAATATCTTAATTATTGGATCATTCAAGGATTCAAGTAAAAAAACAAAAAAAGTGTTTTTTTTTCTTTTTGTTAATTCATTAGAACCAAATTTATTTCTAGATATTTTAACTTCTTTTTCATTTAAACCTTGAAAGTTAATGTCCACTTTTTCCTCCTATAAAAATATATTAAAGGATAAAAGTTTTTAGAATTTATTATTCGTTTAGAAATCAAATAAAAAAATATACATTTTTAGCATTAAAAATGTATATTTTAAGTATTAATTTTATTATTTTAAAAGTAAACTAAACTTGCTGTCTAATTCCTGCTTATACTGTTCCTCATTAAGATCAACCTGTTTTTGAGGAATATATCCGATACCTTTTAAAACATTCATTAAAATATCTCTTTCATTATACGCATCCTGCAGTCTATTAAATGATTGTTTAAAAATAAAGTATAAGAATTCTATTAATTCTTTAACGAAATCAATATTATTTAAAATATCAGCCTTTATTATATAGTCAGTCACTCTCTTACATATAACAAGATCATAATTCGTATCAGTTATCTTACTTTCCATGCCTTTATAATATTCGTTAAAGTCATCTCTAAAAACAAATTCACGAAATGGATTGTAAAAAATAAACTTATTTAGAATTATTTCTTTTTTATAGGATAATCTGTATTTTTTTAATTCACTTACTATAGTGTGTACTGCAACTTTTAAAGCTCCTCTTAATTTAACATTTTTTTTATTATCAGATATGTCTTCATTTATAAGATAATTTAAAGCTGTCATTACACTGCTATATATTTTTTCATAATCTTGTTCTACACTACTCATTTTAACCCTCCATTAAAGATTTTCAACACTTTTAGCATTAGTATTTAATTCAGAAAATTCATTTTCTTCAAATAATACATAAGCCGCCGCTCCAATCATTGTTGCATTGTCTGTACAATACTTCTTTTCAGGAATAACTGTCCTAACATTTAATTCTTCTGCCATTTTTGTCAGTTCTTCCCTGATATAAGTGTTGCTTGCAACTCCACCAACTACAATCAAATTAGCAACTTTAAAATTTATTATAGCACTTTTAGTTTTATTTACAAGTAGTTTTGTAACTGCTTTCTGAAATGAATATGCCAAATCCTTATAATTGACAGTTTCTCCTCTTTGACAAGCGTTATGAACCAGGTTATTAATATAACTTTTTATTCCACTATAACTGAAATTGTAAGTATTATCATTAAGTATTTCGGGCATAGAATAATTATCATTTCCAGCTTTTGCCAGTAATTCTATATTTGGTCCTCCGGGATATGGCAGTTTCATTATTCTAGCCACTTTATCAAAACATTCTCCAATTGCATCATCAAGAGTACTGCCCAAATATTTAAATGTATTCTGAGACTCCATATATATTAAATCAGTATGTCCACCACTAATAATTAGAGCCACCAAAGGGTATTCTAAATCATTATTTATATTTGCAGCACTTATATGACCCATCATATGATTCACTTTAATAAATGGTTTTTCATAAATAAAACTAAGTGTCTTTGCGCTCTCAATGCCAACCAGCAGACTTCCCAACAAACCAGGCCCATATGTACATGAAAAAGCATCAATATCCTCTAGTTTAATACTGGTTTTACTTAAACAGTCATCAAGAACTAAAGTAATATTCTCTAAATGCATTCTTGAAGCAATTTCAGGTACAACTCCACCATATTTTTTATGAATGTCTATCTGAGTATTAGTGGAAGTTGAAATATCCTCTTTTCCATTTTTAACAATACTTACACTAGTTTCATCACAACTTGATTCTATAGCCAATATATAAATATCCATTTTTTTTTGCATGATAAGGGCCGTTTTATCTTTGTAATAGTTTTTTCTTTCACTTATTACCTTAAAACCAAACTTTTTATACAAATTAATAGCGGCTTCATTATCTTCTTTTACTTCCAGCATTATTTCTTTAATATTTTTTGTATTATTTATAATATGTTCCAACAATTTAGAAGCATAACCTTTCAATCTATATTCTTCTTCAATAAACACATCAATAATGTCTAGAACTTCATACAGTTTCTTTACTTCAATAAAACCAATTAGCTTATCATCAACAATATATTGATATTTTTTACTGTATTCATCCATAATTATTTCTTTTATCATTTTTCTGCCTCTATTTTTTTAATGTAATTGGCTTTTAAATTATGAATAATTATGGGAGTATTAGCTTTAATAAAATCATAAATTTTTAGAATATCTAATTTATTTTCTACCGTTTTATAATCATATTCAGCAATATCTTCTACATATTTTTCCTCAATTATATTTTTATTAAATTTATCAAATACGCTAATATAATAACCTTTATTATCTTCAATGACACACATTTTATTTTCGCTTATATCATTTGATACTAAAAATGCTGTTAAACTGGAAATTGGAATAACAGGGATATTCAATATGTATCCAATTATTTTTACTACACTTAATCCAATTCTTAAACCAGTGAAACTTCCCGGACCATTTACCACTATGATTTTGTTTATTTCTCTTATATTAATATTATTCTCATTTAATAATTCTTCTAATAAAGGTAAAAGAAAAACAGAGTGTGAATTTATACTTTCCTTTTCTTTTGAAAAAACTTTATCTTTAATTATTAAAGATATATTTATAATTGAACTATGCGTATCAATAAATAATATATTCATAAGCTTCACTTCCAAAAATATTCTAGCAGAATAAAAATGGAATAGCAAATAAAAAAAGAGTTATAAAACTCTTTCACATAAATCTTCATATTTTTCTCCATATGGAGTTATTATAAACAGTCTACTTGATTCATTTAATATTTTAATCTTTATTTCCAATCTGTTTTTAGGAAGAATATCGCTAATTAAATCAGACCATTCAATAATACTGATACCTTTTTTCTTAAAGTATTCTGCTATTCCTAAATCCTGTTTAACTTCGGATAATCTATATACATCCATATGAAATAATTTTAAGTCACCTTCGTATTCTTTAATTATATTAAAGGTAGGAGAGGTTATATTTTCTTCTATTCCCATTGAAGCTGCAAATGCCTTTGCAAACAATGTCTTTCCACTACCTAAATCACCTTCAAGACAGATAACCATATTTGGAAATTTTTCTGATTCAATGTTTTGCGCTAATTCTACCGTTTCCTCTTCTGAATTAGTACTTACTCTGTATTGCATTCTATCACCATTATTATAATAACATTATTGTTAAAATGTTGACAAGTACTTTTTCAATATTTACATTTTAATTATAGACAAATTTCTTATACCTAAACTATTGTGCCTCATACAATAGTTTAGGAGGTAGGAAATATGTATTATGACGAAAGAAACAATTACTTTGATTATATAAGCGAAGAGAACAATAATTTATATGATATTAAAACAAATAAATATTTTACAAAAAACTTATATAATGAACCAAATTTTGAAGTTGGAAACATAAATATATATAATTTTAGAAATGGCAATCATTTAGTAAAGCCAGCTGAAGGTCTTAATAGAGGAAATATGTTTAGTGATGAATATATTCCTTATAAGAATCATATTTACAAGGTAGTTGTAAGAGGCAGAAGAGAAGAAGTTTTATTAAAAATTCAGGAATTATCATTTGCAGTCAAAGATTTAAATATTTATCTTGATGTTTATCCTGATGATTTAGAATGTTTAGAAATATTCAAAAGATACTCAAAAGAATTGGATGAGTTAAGAAAACTATATGAGAAAGAATTTGGTCCAATATGCGCTAGTCAAATAACAAGTTCCAGAGAGTTTACTTGGGTAAAAAATCCTTGGCCTTGGGATAAGGGAGGTATTTTCAATGTTTAGATATGAAAAAATGCTTGAATATCCTATAAATATTAGAAGAAAAGATGTAAAAATGGCTAAAAATTTAACAGCTCAACTCGGTGGACCAGATGGTGAACTTGCGGCTTCAATCAGATATTTAACTCAAAGATTTGCTATGCCTGATGAAAAGGGTAAGGCTTTACTTTCAGACATAGGAACAGAAGAACTCGGTCACGTTGAAATGATATCAACTATGATTGAACAATTAATTAAAGATGCATCAATTGCTGAACTAGAAGAAGCTGGGTTAGCCGGCTGGTATACACAACATAAAAGAGGAGTATTTCCAATGGATTCAAGCGGAGTACCATTTACAACAGCGTATATAGCATCTACAGGTGATCCTTTAGTTGATTTACAGGAAGATATGGCTGCAGAGGAAAAAGCAAGGGCAACATATGAAAATTTAATGGATTTAACAAAAGATGAAGATTTATTGGCTCCTTTAAGTTTTTTAAGACAAAGAGAAGTTGTTCACTTTAACAGATTTAAAGAATTACATGAAGAATATAAGAAAAAGAGATTTTAAAAAGCAGAGTAAATTCTGCTTTTTAATTAATATTATTTAAACTAAAAAAATTATAATAACCAAGCCAGTCAACTCCTTTATAAAATTTTTAAATCTAATTAAATCAAAATTGTTATTTACTTTTTTATTAAATAATATTATCTTGGGTTCATTCAAAAGTTCTTTTACTTCATTATTAATATATTTTTCAAAATTTATTAATCTTACAATACTTAATATTATTTCTTCTTTAAAATTTTTAAATATATTTTTATACAACTTTAAATTATCCAATAAACAATCACACTTTTTTATTTGAAAAACTGGATTAAATTGTTCTGAAAAAATATGTGGAATCTCTTTTTCATTTTTTAAAAATAATTCAAATATGATACTAGTATTTTCTTTTCTCATAGTACTCTCCTTTTTAAAAAACATTATCATAAATAAAACAGGAAAGTAAAATTATGAAAATTAAGTTTTAAATATAAAAAAAACAAAAATTTTTATTTTTTTCTATTATTTTTTACTTTTTTAATGATTTATCTATTTAAAATTATAATTTTTAATGAATATTGTCTAAATCAACATTTTCTTCTTTTATTAATTCATCAAAAGTGGTTTTAAATGCCGCTATTTCCTTTATTTTAGTATCTTCATATACATTTTTTGTGTTACATATTGCTTTATAAAAATGTTTTATGTTCACTGTTTTTGAATTTTCAAATACTGCAAATGAAAATGCATTAGATAATAAAGTTAAAGCTATATCAGGATACCTATTGCCTATTTCATATATTCTTTTATACTCATCAGTCATATTTACAATGAATTTAAAAATCTTTTCTTTTATAAAATCAGTATATGGTATAACAGCTCCACTTTTCTTCTCAAATTTAGGATAAGATCCAATTAAAATTTTTACAGTCTCTTCTATATTAGGTTCAAAAATATCAACTTTTAGAAATCTACGTAAAAAAGCTCTATCTCTTAAAATATAACTTTCATATTCTTCTGTTGTGGTTGCACCTATCATTTTAATATCTCCCCTGTCAAGGGCAGGTTTTAACATATTTGCAAAGTCAACATCCATGTTAGTTGTATTTCTGTTTACTAAAAGATGAACCTCATCAATAAATAAAATAATTTTCTTTTTCGCTTTTAATTCATCAATTAACAATTGTAATCTATTTTCACTTTGTCCTTCACTTATGGATGAACCAAGTAAACTTGTAATATTTACTTTAATTAATTCAAATTCTTTTAAAGCTTCAGGGATTTCGCCTTTCTGCATGCGATATCCCAAACCTTCAACAATAGCTGTTTTACCTATACCTGCCTTACCAACTAAAAGAGCACTTTTCTCAGGGGTCAATAAAATAAGTAATGTTTGTTTAATCTCATTATCTCTTCCAATAGCCGGATTAGTAACATATTCTTTTTTTGTTAAATTCTCTCCATATATATCAAGAATACTAATCTTTTTATTTTTATTACTAAAATCCATTATTTCAACATTGTTATCATTCATAAAAATCCCTCTTTATATTTATATAATTATTATAACTTTTTTTTAAAATAAAATAAATAAAAAAAGCATATTTTATATGCTTTTATTTTCAAATGGCGCCTGATGTAGGACTCGGACCTACGACCTAACGGTTAACAGCCGTGTGCTCTACCAACTGAGCTAATCAGGCATTGCATTTAGTATTATAGTAGAAATACTTTATTATGTCAATAAAAAAGCAATTAAACTGTAATTCTTTATTAATTTTTAATTAACTGCTTTTTTTGATTAGTGAAAATCTGCAATTTAGACATTTTATTGTACTTTTTTCTGTATTTTTATTTACTTAATATATTGTCTAAAATTAATAATATATTATCACTATAAACTTATATTGTCAAACTATTTAAAATATAAAGTATAATAATTCCGGTTATTGTAGGAATTAAAAAAGCATATACCATCCATTTAATACCTATTTCTTTTTTTATAGTTAGTAAAGTTGTAGCACATGGAAAATGCATTAATGAAAATATGCATACACTTAAAGCCGTCATAATAGTCCATCCATTATTTATCAATGTAGTTTTAATTTGATTTAGGCTTGATATTTCATTTATTGAACCAGTGCTTAAATATCCCATCAAAATTATTGGCAATAATATTTCATTAGCCGGCAATGCAAGAACAAATGCAAATAAAATAATTCCATCTAATCCTATTAACTTTGCAAAAGGATCTAAAAAATTAGTAATGTAGGAGAGAATGGTAATATTATTAATAGAAATATTAGCAAACATCCAAATAATTAAACCGGCTGGCAGTGCAACCTTTACCGCTCTGCCTAAAACATACAGAGTTTTATCAATAATGCTTCTCAATATTACATTAAATATCCTTGGTTTTCTGTACATAGGCAATTCCAGATTAAAATGCGATGGTATACCTTTTAAAATAGTTGACGATAGTATTCTGGATATTATTAGTGAAATGAATATGCTAAATAAAATTAACACGGATAATATTATGGAAGCCATTAATTTATTATTTGTTGAACTAATGAAAAACATAGAAATAATACTAATTATCAGAGGAAATCTTCCATTGCAAGGCACAAAATTATTTGTTAAAATGGAAATTATTTTATCTTTTGGGCTATCAATAATTCTTGATCCAATTACTCCACAGGCATTGCATCCAAATCCCATACACATTGTTAATATCTGTTTCCCATGAGTTTTACAGCATTTAAAAACTTTATCAAAGTTAAAAGCTATTCTGGGAAGAAAACCACTTTCTTCCCCTAAAGAAAATAACGCAAAGAATATTGTCATAGGCGGCAGCATTACTGAGACAACCCAGCCTACTGTTCTATAAATTCCAAATAATAAAGGTTCATATATAAACTTGGCAACTTTAAAATATAAAACTATTTTTAATAGCACATCCTCTATTTCATTAAAAATAAAACCTAAAAACTTGGAAGGATAATTTGCAAGTACTATTGTTATGTAGAAAATTAATATTAACATTACTATTGATATTGGTATTCCCCATATTTTTGAAGTAATTATCTTATCTATTCTTCTACTTTTTTCATTTATATCTTTTTCGTTATACTTTACAGTTATCTGAGATATTCTTTCACATTCTTCATTAATTTTTAATGAAATTATCCTACGAACTTCTTCAAAATTAATATTTCTTAAATATTCATTAACTTCCTTACTCAATATATTTATGCCAAATCTATTGTATATGCTTTCAACAATAGATTTATCGCCTTCTAATAGCTTTAATGCTATAAATCTTTTATTTATGTTATAAATGCTATCTAATCCTATTATTGGAATAAAGTCACTTATTAATGTTTCTAAATAGTCTCCGTAATCTGTTTTAAAGTCGGATATTTTTTCATACTCAAACGAATCAACAAGCTCACTGAAACCTGTTTTATTTTTAGCGCTGCAGAATACAACCGGTATATCTAAAATTTCTGATAATTTTTCTTTATCTATTATTATTTTTTTTCTTTCTAATTCATCTTCCATATTCAAGCATAATATCGCATTTTTGCTTATCTCTAGGATTTGTAAGACTAAATTTAAATTTCTCTCTAAAAAACATGAATCTACCACAATAACTATTTTATAAGCATTGTCAAAAAGAATTGTATCTCTGGATAATATTTCCTCATCACTCATACTCAGTAATGAATAAGTTCCTGGCAAATCAACAATAACGAATTCTTTTTTATTTTTTATTTTACCTATTTGAGTAGCAACTGTCTTTCCAGTCCAGTTTCCTGTATGCTGATGCATTCCAGTTAATATGTTGAAAATACTTGTTTTTCCAACATTTGGATTTCCACTTAATAGAATCAGTTTATCTTCATTCACTTGTTTCACTCACTTCTATTAATTTTGCATCTTCATTTCTTAATGCAATAGTAGTTTTTTTTACTTCATAAGCAATAGGATCATTAAAAATACTATTAAATACCTTTTTAATCTTAGAACCCGGAACTATGCCAAAATCAAATAATCTTCTCTGTTCTTTGCCTCCAATTTTTATTCTTTTTATTATAACTTCCTCATTAATTTTAGAATTAAATAAATTCATAAAAACTCTCCTAATAGCATTAGTAGTATATGTTTTTATTTAAATATGTGTTAAAAGCACATAAAAAAAAGAAGATAATTCTTCTTTAATAATTATAACATTTAATTTCCATGTATGACTGTGGATGAGAACATACTGGACAGGTTTTATATGCCTGCTTTGATCTATAAACATGACCACAGTTTCTGCATATCCATATTACTTCCTCATCTTTTTTAAATACTGTTTCACTTTTTACATCATCCAGTAATTTTAAATATCTTTCTTCATGTTCTCTTTCAACACCCGCAACACCATCAAAAAGGTTCGCCAAATCATTAAATCCTTCTTCTCTTGCTGTTTCTGCAAATTCTTTATACATTTGACTATATTCATAGTTCTCTCCATTAGCGGCATCAATTAAATTCTTTTCTGTTACTGGAACTTCACCGTTATGAAGTGCTTTAAACCATAACTTAGCATGTTCTTTTTCATTTCTTGATGTTTCATCAAATATAGCTGATATTTGTTCAAATCCATCTTTTTTTGCCTGACTTGAATAATATTCATATTTAACTCTTGCCTGACTTTCACCTGCAAAAGCAGCTAATAAATTCTTTTCTGTTTTACTTCCTTTTAAATTCATTTTATATCACTCCTCTATAATATTATACTTTAAAAAGTTTATAAAATAAACACTAATCTATAATAACCAGTCTTTCATAATCCTTTTCATTAATATAAATATTTACAATATTTCTGCTTAACTCCTTGGTGTCATATATTTTATTATCTTTTAGATTTTCTATATAAATACTTACTAAATCTCTATAATCCTTTTTTAATGATATATATAAAGAATCTGACTTGTTTTTCAAATATACATCATATAAACATTCATAGTAATTTACTTTTATAATAATCTGATTATCTAAACTGTTATCATAATTTATAATATATTTATTTTTATACCAGCTGTTAAAATATATATAATATTTTTGATTATCTTTTGGTAATTTATATGTTTTTTCTATAGAATTAAAAATATATTTATCAGTTATGTCATTAATAAAATCAATTTTATAATATTGTACAATAGATATTCCAAAACTTACTCCAATAAAAACTAACATGCAGATAAAATAGATTAAATTCTTTCTAAAATAGATTTTTCTATTAGTTGCAATTTTATTTAATATGAATAGCAGCCAGACAACAAATATCATTAATGACAAAACAAGCAGATTTAATCCAATTAACTTTACTCCATCTAAGTACATAAATAAACTTGCCACAAAAACTGTGGAAATCCATATCAACAATAAGGAAAATATGATGATTAATATATATAGTATAATTTTGTATGTAATAAATAATGTTTGATCTAAAATAGTATTTCTTTTTACTTCTTTTTTAATTTCATCAGGATCTTGTTCTTTATAATTTTTTATCTTAGATATTTGATTTTTTATTTTTGAAAAAAAAGTTTTTAATAAAGTTTTTATAAATTTAAAAATATAATTAAGTTTTTCTATAAATTGTTTTTTTGAATTTATTTTTTCTTTCTTTACAATATCTTCAAAAGTACCAAAACTTTCAATTATATTTTTAATACCCTCTTTATTTTTTATTCTCTCTTCTATTATTTTTTCATACTTCAAAATAATATCAGTTTGATTTTTGATATTATTTTTTTCTAAATAAATTGTTAAAGATTTTAAAAACTTATCTTTTCTTGCCATAAAATATCACCTAATAAAAAATATACATATTTGCGTACATTATAACAAAGAATTTATGATAAGTAAAATAAAAAATATTAAATTATATTTAATATTTTTATCCTAACTCATTTATTTGATTATTAGAATCACTGTATGCCTGATTTATTTTTGTCTCTTCTTCTTTCTCTAATGTATACCAACCATTTTTAAACAGCAAATCAAATGCTTCTCTTTCTGCTTCTTTTATTTCACTCATCAATTCCATTATTTTCTTATAAAGAGTCTTATTACTCATTTCTCCAGTTGCTGTATTATAGTTACTACTCATTTCTTTTTCACTGTGAAGTAGATCATTCAATACATCTGTATCATTCATTTCTTTTGTACTAGGAACTGGAGTTTTTTCATTTTTTATTTTTGACATAATTTCCTCCTATTCCAATATTTCCAATAGTTTTTTATAATGACCTGAATGTAATTTAGAAATCTTGTTTGCAAACTTTTTTACATCCTCGTTTTCTATAATTTCTTTGTACATTCTAGCTTTTTTACTTAAAACTAAATTCCATTTAATTAAATCTTTTATATAAGAAAGATCTTTTGTAGAAATAATATTTGGCACTTCATTCATATATATTACCTCCTGATAATATTATGAACATAAAATATTTATTTATACTCTTCTTCTTTTATGTTTTCTTTTTCTATATTTCATGAATAAAAACATTATAATAAATATTCCAATAATATAGTAAATATAATTTTTATCATTAAGCTCAAGATTTTCAACAGAAGATTCATATTCTTTTATTAAAGTATTTATATCATCTGTGTTTTCATTATTATAATTTTCTAAAAAAGATTTAATATCATTTAAACTTGTTATATAAACACTGTAGGTATCTTCTGTGTACAATTTCTCATTGAATTTGTTTTTTTCATAATAATTTATTAATTTATTTAAATTTTTTGGTATATCATATAAATTTGGTGATATATCTGGATTTTTATTATAATTTGTCTTTTGCTCATAAGCATAAGCGATTTCATATAAAATATTTTCTTGATTTACTTTTGCAACCAATTCTAAACCATATGGAAGTCCAGCTGAATCAAATCCCATAGGGACACTAATTGCCGGCATTCCAGTCATTGGAGCAATAGTATAACTTGCTGATGTGGCTCTTTGGTAATATGTTTCTGATATAGTTAAAGTCTTTGCTTTACTTGTAGGATATAGAAATACATCCAAATTATTTTTCTCCATTACTTCGTCTACATAGTCAATATATTCCTGTTTATAACCCAATACTTTATCATAATAGGCTGATTTTGTAATATCTGAATAACAATTACTATTATAACCAGAAAGTGCCTGAATATATCCTCCGTTATTCAATAGCTCCTGATAGCTTTTGATTTTACTTGATGTATTCTTTATATATGAATTAAACTGATAGCACATGGAAATTCCTAAAACTGCTTTGTCAAACAATGAATCATAATAGGAAGTGTAAAAATCTTCAAGGTAGACTATATCTGCTCCTGCAGCCTTCATTACCTCTACTGCTTCATTTATTAAATCTTCCACTTCACCATAATATCCACTTAAAATCCTTACACTTGAATTCTGCTTTTCAATAAAATCAGTTACTACACCTATTGTCTTGTCCTTTAAACCATCTTTTTTTAAATATTCAGAATAGTCTATTCCGTTATTAGCAAGAATAGTTAATAACTCTGCATTTTCACTAACACTTTTGGTAATAGGTCCTACAGTGTCTCTAGTTACATCATATGCCACTACACCCTTTAAACTTAATAATCCGTAAGTTGGTCTTAAACCTACTACATTATTTCCACTTGAAGGCAGTCTTATTGAAGAATTAGTATCAGTTCCTAAACCCATTAATGCCAGAGATGCTGCAACTGAAACCGCACTTCCACCAGAAGATCCAAAAGGAGAATAATCCAAATTGAATGCATTATGAACATTTCCATAACTACTTCTAGAATCCGCAGCTGAAAAAGCAAATTCACTCATATTTGCCTTCCCAATTATAATTGCACCGGAGTTTATTAAATTTTCTACAACTACTGAATTTTCATAAGGAATTGAGTCTTTCAAAGCCTTTGTACCCACCGTTGTCGGCATTTCTTTATAATCAATATTATCTTTTACTATTATCGGTATTCCAAATAAAATACTTTTTCTTCCATTTTCCTTAAATTCTTCATCCATTTCTTTTGCAATTTCAACAGCTTCTGGATTCACTTTTATTACTGCGTTATACTCATCATTATATTCTTCAATTCTTTCTAAATACAGCTTAATCAAAGTTTCATATGTTAAATATCCTTTATCAATAGCCTCTTGAATTTCATAAACATCCGTATTTGTAATATCTATAATTGATTTTGTATTGGCATATATTCTTATAGGAAATACAAATAAAACTACAAGAATTAACAACAACTTTTTATACATATATACTCCATTATTTCTTATTTTTTTCTTCTTCTATTAATTTATTGAATGCTACCTTTCCTATAAGTGTCGTAGGCAGTGAATCCCTGAAGTCATACTCATATGGCAGAGAATATTTAGCAATATTCT
>CAZKSN010000014.1:0-22367 GCA_964555585.1 uncultured Muribaculaceae bacterium
GGATTCGAACCCACGACCCACTGATTAAGAGTCAGTTGCTCTACCAACTGAGCTAAGGGGACATAAAAATAATTACTTAGATATTATATCATATTTGTTTGAATTTGTAATTATTTTTTTATCTTTTTATAGTTGTTTCTTCTTGTGTTTGAGCATTTATATAATTAATTATATCAGTATTAGAGATATTCAATCTATTTTGCTGTAATAATTCTTTTAACACTTTAGAGTACTTTGACATTTCCTCTTTTGCTCTTTGATCATAATCTAATCCGTTAACATCAATCTGACCATCTTTTCCTATACCGATATACCAATCATTGTTGCATGCAATTAAATTATATTTATTTAGCACATCAACATTTTTATATTCAACTTTGTTTTCAGTGTTTGTATAATCAATATTGTTTACCAGTTCATTTATAGATTTATTTTTCTCTTCATCTAATTCAGGTTTTATTACCTTAATAGGTTTTCTTGGATCTTCATATACTGCTTCTGCATCATATTCTTGAATCTTATCAATTGTAAAATCTTTTGCTGTTGCTAAGATAGTTTGATTATCTATTGCATCACTGTATATTCTTTTTTGTGCTGGCAAAGGTAATTTTGGTGTATTTAATTTGTCTCCCTTCAATTTCACTTTAGAATATTTATCACCTACTGTAACTAGGTTGACCGGTTTAGATTCTAGAGATGTGGCATCTATAAACTGTCTGGCTGCTTTCTGATAACATTCCTGAAAATCATCAAGATATTTTCTTGAAGTTCCAACAATCTCAACATTATCAAAACATATAGTACTTCCATTTCTCCATACCCAGCTTTGAGCTAATATTTCTCCATCTTTCTTTAATACAAAAATTCTACCATCTTTATTTGTTACGGAATGTTCTAAGGCAGATTCGCTTGCGCCATTGATTGTAAAGCAGCAATTCGTAATATAACCGACATTCATTTGATTTGGATCAGTTAAATCTAAAATTTCATATTCAAAATTTTTTGAATTCCCCTTTATTTTTGGTATAGAGGAATGAGTTCTTTTTTTCATTTTATCATCCAATTCAAAAACTTTCTTCATTACTTCCTTACTTAAGCCCGCAAACTTTAATACAGGTTTTAAATGTTCTCTATCCGGAGCTAATTTAGGTACCAGATTATTCATTTGCTTTTTAATGTTTTCTACTGAAATTACTCCACCTAAAGAATCATAAATAATATCCCATTCATTGATTAATCTTGAAAAAGGTATGTCTTCCGGTTTGATTTCCTCACTTATTATTTTCTTAATATTTGCAGTATTATCATTTTTTCCGTTTGCAAATAAAAATGATAATAATTTTCTTCTTTTTTCATCAAATTGAGGTGTAGCATTCAATGTAGGAATACTCACATTAGTTATATCAATTTCATCAAACATATTTTCCAATTGAGAGTAATTAATCGTTCCGTATTCTCCAGCAATTAAATCCATGGTATTTTGCATGCCTACTGTTAGATACATATTAACTAAAGTTTTTTGTTCAAACCAGTCTAATTTAATATCATTATAATCAGAGTCAATATCTTCTTGAGATTTATAATACATCTCCTTAAATAAATTAATTATTTGATTTATATCCTTTGTATTTATATTCTTAATCATATTTACATCAAGAGAAGATAAAGAATTATCTCTTTTTCTATTGTAAGAAACAATGAATGAAGGATGAAAATATTCAATATCATAAAAATAATTCGCAAAGTCATGAGGTGATAAATTACCTTTTTCTGTTATTTCAATCATTCTTAATATATTTTTTTCCAATTCTTCAACAGATATTTTATTTTCTTCTTCAATAAAATTCTTTTTCATTAAAGCAATGGTGTTTTCTCTAAAAGCTTCTTTTAATCTATTTAATTCATTTTCATCAATGTTGTTTTTTAATTCATTATATAAAACAGAATAGTACCAGGCATTAGCAGGAGAAAAATCATTTGATATTCTTTCCATAATCTGACTTATATTTATATTGCTGTTTTTTAAATCATCCTGAATTTTTATTTTTAATCTTTCTGAAATATTATTAAATAAATTATTATCTGCTGTAAAAATATTACTTTTAATATGTGTCGGATTACTTACAAAATAATTTATAACAAATTCTTTTAATTCAGAACTTTCTGATAGATTCAAATTATTTATTTGACTTAGATATAAATAATAGTTTAAATGATTATATTGCATTTCAGAATTATTACTTCTTATATATTCAAACCATTTGCTTTCAAAAAGATTAATTATTTGAGCTTTCTGAGTTTCAATAATATGCTCAATTAATGGATAATATTTAATTGCGGAATTTTCCAAGTTTTCTTCAGTTTCAAATATTTTTAATAATAATCCTTCATCATTAATAATTAATTTTACCAAAGGATTAATTAAGCTAGTTTTTTCATTACTTAATTTAATAAAAGCATCCCAAATTAATTTTTGTTTTAATGTCATAACAACCTCTATTATAAATTATATCAAAATTGAAATAAAAATAAAATTATTTTATATCTCTTATGATTTCTCCTGCCTTTAAAATGACATTCTTATATTTAGCCAAATCAGACAGAGTCACTAGCTGATATCCCAGTGCTTTTAATTCAGGAATAACAATTTTAGCCGCTTCAACACTTTCAGGATATATATCATGCATTACTATTATTGCACCATCATAGACCTTATCTATTATATGCTTTGCTATTTTTTCTGGATTTCTTGATAGCCAATCATTTGTATCAATACTCCATAATATTAAAGGATATGGAGCCATTTCTGTAAGTCTGGAATCTATACTTCCATATGGTGGTCTTAAATATTTTAAGTTTTCTCCAGTAATCTCATTATATAGTATTGTTACAGAATTTATTTCCTCTTCAAGTTCATCTTGTGTAATATTGACAAGATTCTTATGAGAATAAGAATGACTTCCAATTTCATTGCCACTAGCATATACACCCTTTACTATTCCCTGATTATATTTCATTCTGTTGCCTATCATAAAGAATGTTGCCTTTGAGTTATTGAGTTTTAATACATCTATCATGTCAAAAGTATATTCACTTGGTCCGTCATCAAAGGTTAAAGCCACCATTTTTTCATTTATATTTATACTGTATTCCTCGTAATATACATCTTCAATAAGTGAAATAGTAATGTATGGCTCATAATCTATAGAGTCATTGAACTTTATATTATTAAAATATATAGTAATCAAATCTTCATTTATATCATAGATAAAATCATTCAGATCATTATTAATGATTTTTTCGCTTATTGATGAAGGATATTTATTTGTAATGGAATAATTGATTTTGTTTTGAAGTACATCTTTGTTATATAATTCAGTTATTTTAGATATTTTATAATCGTTTAGATTAATTAATATATTTTTATATTTATCATTTTCATTCAGACTGTTGTTTATTGAAAAAAATATATTAAGATACTCATCAATGAAACTCAATTTATAATTCATAGCTAATATATTGCTTTCTCTATTCTTTTCTTCAACATCTTCCTTAAAATCTTTAATATAATTAAAAACATAATCGCTTATAATATTATTTATATTTAAATTATTAAATTTAGGATATAACACATGTATATTATAATTATCTGATTCATCAATTATTTCTCTCTTTTTATATGAATTATTGTCATATGAAAAAATACCATTGTATTGATTGATGAATATTATTTTTGCAAATAGCAGGATTACAAATAGCAAAACAATGCAAATTATAAATTTTATAATATTATGTCTGGCATTGAACCAATTTATCATAAACTCTCCTTTATAATATATAGTATAATTTAATTATATAATATTATTTTATTTTTTAAAATTATTATTTAATAAAAAAACGGACTTAAACAGTCCATTTTTACATTATTTAATATCAATTATCTTTTTGGTGTCTTTTTCTTCTTCCTTAGGAACAGATATTTTTAATACTCCATGATTAAAATCTGCTACTATTTCATCAGGATTTACTTCACCTACATAGAAACTTCTCTTATATTCTCTAGAATATCTTTCTTTTCTAATATAAGTTTTAGTTTCATCTTTCTTTTCCTCATTTTTTGAAATTGAAATTGAAAGATTGCCATTGTCAAATTCAATTTTCAAATCATTCTTGTCAAATCCATGAGCATCCATTTCAATGAAATATTTTCCATCTTTTTCGTAGATATCACATTTTAAATTTGACTCTCTGTTTGCAGGTAAGAAATCCTCTAATACATCATCCAAAAAGAAATTTCTTGGTATTAAATTCATATATCATTTCTCCTTCATTTTAATATTATCACATGATTTAGCACTTGTCAATAGTAAGTGCTAAAATATTTTATATGGTTTTACAATTTAAATTAGTATGATATAATTTGAGAATAAGAAGGAGTTTTTTTATGCTGAATTTTTTAAATGATGCTATTGTTTATATAGGTGATTCATATTATAGATATAAGACTTTTTATAATATTATTGGAACTGTAATTACTACTCTATTGCTATATAAGAATGCATATTTTATTATTGGAATATTTTTTACAAGAAAATTTAAGCCTGCAAAGAATAATCATAAGTATGCCATTTTAATTGCTGCAAGGAATGAAGAATTTGTAATTGGAAATTTACTTGAAAGTATTAATCTGCAGGATTATCCAAAAGAATTAATAACAACATTTGTGGTAGCTGATAACTGCACTGATAATACTGCTCAGATAGCAAGAAATTACGGAGCAATCTGTTATGAAAGATTTGATGATGAGCATAAAACTAAAGGTTTTGCATTGCAATATTTATGTGAAAGAATTGAAGAAGATTATGGACGTATGAATTATGAAGCTTACTTTATTTTTGATGCCGACAATTTATTGAATACTAATTACATATCAAAAATGAATGATGCTTTTGATGCCGGTGAAAAAATTGTCACTTCATATCGTAATACAAAAAATTTTAATGATAATTGGATAGCTTCAACTTATGGGCTTCATTGGATCAGATCAATAAGAGCAAATCATAGAGCTAGATCTGTCTTAAGATTGGCGACAAATATTCAGGGTACTGGTTTCTTATTCACCAACGAAATAATTAAAAATGGCTGGAAATATACTTCTTTGACAGAAGATAGAGCCTTAACTGCAGATGCCGTGGCACAGGGTTATAGAATCAGTTATAATAATGAAGCGGAATTTTTTGATGAACAGCCTACTAGCTTAAAAATAGCTTTAAGACAGCGTTTACGTTGGTCCAGGGGTCATTTAGAAGCCTTTGTTGAAACTGGTCCATATTTATTTTTAAATATATTTTTAGGAAAATTATTTGTAAAAACAAAGTGGCATCATGAAGAAATTAAAAAACCAAAAACTTTTAAAAATATTTTATTATCAGTTATTGAATCAATAAGACATCGTTTTGCTTCTTTTGATACTTTAATGCAGTTAACTCCTTTTGTCATTATTAATATTGTGAAATGGATTATTATCCCATTATTTATGGGTTCATGCTATTTTTACATAAATGGTATTAATGATATAAACTTATTTGCTGGAAATTTATATTTTGCAAAAATTATTAATTATTTTCTTGATGTTAAATTAAGTATATTACCGGGTATAAATGCATTTTTAATTGGATTATTGATAACTATATGGCTAAGATTATTCTATAGAATTTGTGCATATTTTAATAATATTTGGCTTTCAGTGTATTTGTTTTTTATTGAAAGAAAGAAAATTATTCATATTTCTCTTTTAAAGAAGATATTATATTGTTTTACATGGCCTACTTTTGATATTATTGGAAGATACACTATTTATTTAGCTATATTTAAAAAGGTTACTTGGAAACCAATACCGCATTTAAGTAAAGTTTCAATTAATGATTTAAAAAAATAAACTTTTACAGTTTATTTTTTTTATGTGTTTTAAAGTAATTATATTTGTTTATTAACTCTTGAAAAACCTTCAGCTTTCAATAAATTTACAAACTCTGGATTTCCAATTATTTCTCCGTTTATTTTTCCTAAATCTATTTTTTCTTTTAATTCAATTATTTCTTCTATAGATTTGTCTAATAGTATTCTATTATCAGTCAAATCTAAATATTCTACTCTTTCAAATTTAAAACAAGAATATAATTTAGACATAATATGTTTTATATCCTCAGCTGTAATTTGTAATTCATTTTTATTAGGTTTAATATATTGCATACCATTGTAGTAGTTATTTTTATAATTATTTAAATATTTATTTAACTCTGATAAAGACAATTTTTTTGTTTTTAATGCTTTTTTAATTATTATATATAGTCTTGGAAAATATCTGACCATTGCATCAATATCCTGATATCTGTTTCCGACAAATACAGAAAACATGGATTTTGGTTCTATTTTAGGCTGTTTTTTAATATGATAATCCATTATTTCCTTATTGGCCTCTCCCTCAAATATTCCATCTATATCATTAAATTGAGGTGAACCTGCAAAAATAAAACTATTAAAAGATTCATTTTTAACATCAGAGTATTTTTCCTTTAACTCTTCTAATAATATAAGTAATTTTTCTTCATCAAATTTCACTTCATATACTCTTAATATATTATTAATGTATACTGGTAATATTTGATTCTCAGAATTTTCTTTAGGGTTATTAATTTTAATTTCTATTTTAATACTTCCTAAATCAGCTGGTAATAGTTTATTAATGTCTAATTTATTCATTTTTTTCATCTCCTAAATATATAATATCACAGTAATAACTCTATGTTTATCTTTTTTTTAATTTTCTGGTTAAATTTTCTTCATTTAAAAAACAAAAATCATCTCTTAATGGAATAGCCGCAAAAGAAATTCTATGCGTGATTTCCTCAGGTGGCCATTCTAAATATATTCCCACTTCTTTTAATGTTGCAGTAACATCTACTCCTAATGCTTCAGGAGTAATAGCAATATATTCTCTTCCATATATATTATAGAATTTTTCAATTTCTGCTTCATGTTGACTAATTACACCATTTTGCCAATGTCTTGAGTTTTTAATTTCATATTCTGTCCAAGTGGGTTGCAGTTCTCTTCTTTTTCTGTAATGATCTCCTATTCTAAAAGGAGTATCAATTAAATATATATCTTTACTCATATCAAAAACCTGATCGTACATGGGTATTTTTGGAGGACATATTTCTTTTTCACCATATTTTAGACATCCTCTTCTATGATTATGGTATTTTTTTACGCATAATCCTCTTGGTGAAAAACATTTATTATTTTTATATAATTCACAATTAAAACAATCTTGTTGTTTTCCAGATAACAAGCATGAAGGATATACAATAACGGGATTAATTTTTAAATATTCTTTTTCTTCCATAATGATTTATATTCTATCACAAAAAAATAAATATAACTATTACTTAATTTACTACTTTTCTTAATATATTTAAATCATCTTGATTGATTTTCTCAAAAATCAAATTTGCTTTTTTTAATTTAAAATATGAATAACTTAAGGCAGATAAATGCAAATGGATAATATTTTTATTTTTATTATTAAAGTGAGCAGTAACATCAAAATTGAAATTTAAATTTTCAACATTATAAGTTATAACTCCAAAATTCTTAAAAATAATATTCCAAATTATATAGTGAGCACTTACTCCACTCATAAGAAATTTAGAGTAATAATTAGTTAATTTTATATACCCTATTAATATTTGCTTTTCGTATATATCAGCTATGTTTTTATTTAATTTATTACTTTTTAAATCATTGACTTTATTAATTGTGTCTAATGCCTTTAAATTTATATCTTCAAAAAACATCTCCATTCGTATGTTTTGAATATGATTTTCATTAGGATAAATATTGAATTCATTTGATAGCTGTTTATCAATACTGTATGAATAAGTAAAGACTTCAATTATCTCCTGATTGGCTATATTTTTCAGCTTATCCATTTGTTCAAATAAATTTTCATCGTAACTGACATAAACAGGATAATGCTTTTCTGTTTTCTTATTACACATTACAATCATGTGAGAATAGTTACTGGCCTCTTCATCCATAAACCATTTTTTTACAGTATCCTTATCCATTTCAATTACTTCCTTCTTTTTTTGGATTACTTTTTTCATATTCTTTCAATAAATCCTTATAAAGTACTTCTTTTCCAATTTTTACAGGCAATTTTACTAAATATTCATATATTGGTTTTCTGTCCTTCACTAAATCCTCTCCGTTACTCCAGTATAATTTAGCATATTTTGAAACCATACAGTTAGACCATCCTCTAACTAAGTTCATATTATATCTTTCATAATACTTAGCTTTTACCTCAAAAATTTTAAAATAATTGTCATTTAATTCTTTGTCTTTTATAAATTCAATAGCGCCATTAATGTCAAAAGCATATATTGTCTGATATCTAGACAGTTTATTCGGATAATTAATAAGTCTTTCATATTCAAAAATTGCCTCCATTGCATGTTCCTTGTTATCCATATCATTTAAATAATAATGTAATCCATGACTTGATAATCCATCTTTATAATATATATTTTCTGTTACATCAGTATATATATTTTTAATTAATTCTATAGTTTGATTCTCATTTACATGACAAAATCTATCAATATGGTAAAGTTTCATAATAGTTAACCTCCAAAAGAATTATAACAAAAAAAATTAACTATTTCTAGTTAATATTATTTATAATCATAATTAGTGTATTTTATTATCATTCATGAAAGCTTCTCTTTTTATTTAAAACAAACTTATCAAGAATATATGAAAACATTTTTCCAAAAAAATGTCCGCCAATCCTTATAGCAAAAAACATAGTTAAGGGATTGTACAATATATTTGCCATTAATTTTAATATCCTGAATTTAAATTTCACTTTTTTCAAATAGTCTAAATATTCTTTATTGTCATTTTTTATAATACTTTTTGCAGTATATTTGCCGGATAAAATAGCATACGAAACACCAGCTAATGTCAAAGGATCCACCAAACCTGCTGCATCTCCGACTATGTATATATTATCATTTATAATTTTATTTTTCTTTAATCCGTATGGAACAAAAAAACCTTTGAATTGATTTGTTTTTATTTCTTTTCCATACCCTAAGTATTTAATAAATTTTTCAAATATTTCTTTATAATTAATTTTCTTATCATATATATCGCAAAAACCTATGTTAATATAATCACCGCTGCTAGCACACCATGCATAACCTTTTTTTGTTATTCCAAAGTACATATCTATTTTTGGAAGCAGTTTTTGTTTAAAGTTCATTTGCATTGCAAAATATACTTTCTTTTCATTATTAAATTTAGAACTATAACCTAATTCTCCATCAGCAAAAATAATATGCTTAAAATGGTATTTTGCATCATTAATTGAAATTGATGATTTTTCTTTATTTAAATTATCAACACTTGCATTTTCAGATACTTCAATGTTATTTTCTTTGAGTTTTTTGAATAGTTCATAATCAAGTATTGTTCTATCAACCAACTTATGACAATATAGACCATGGTTATTTGCATGAATTCTAGTTTTGTTTCTATATATTATTTTAATTCCTTTTACAAGTTTATAGCCAATCTTGTCTACCTCAACATCCATCTCTCTCAATAAATCTACACTCTTGTTGGTTAAATATCCAGCACAGAGTTTATTTCTTGGAAATTTACATTTGTCTACAACCAGTATTTTTAAATTTTTACTTGATTTTTTTAAATGAATTGCAGAAGAAATACCAGCAATTCCTGCTCCAATTACTATAACATCATAATACATAATTTTCACCTCAAGTCATTAGTAAATATGTTTCATATTAGTCACAATATTTCAAAACAATTATATCATTCTTTCAAAAAAAAACGAACTATTTTGACACGATACGATAATTTCTCTTTGCTGTCTTTATAGAAGTTATGAAAATATAACTACATTAATTAAATAAATATATTAAATATGTTCTCCATAGACATATTTTTTTATCCATTCTTTAGCAATTTTTGTTTCGTTATTACTATTTTCAGATACGGGAATATCAGAATATAAGTCAGATGCAATTTCTAAAATAATATCTTTTAATTCCAAATTGTTTAAATATTTTTTAGGTATTACATCTAGTCCTAAATATGCACCTAAAATATTACCTGTTATTGCTCCAGTAGAATCACTATCACCATCATGATTTACTGCACATATAATTCCCTTTTCAAAATTATCTGAATATTTTAATGAAGAATAGATTGCAATTGCCAAAGCTTCTTCTGCAATCCATCCTTCACCAAGCTGTTTAATCGCTTGCTCATCAGAAATATTTTGATGTGATAATTCAATAGATTTTTTAATAATTATTTTTAATTCTGAACTGTTTGTATCGTTTTCTAAATATTTAATTGATTCAGTAATGATCTCTTCTAGATTTTCTTTTCTTCCATAAACTATTTTATTTATTATTAAAGCTAAAATACCTGAAGATAAATATCCTAGAGGATGACCATGAGTAATCGCTCCAACCTTTTTTCCTAAATCAAATGCTGTTTTTTCATTTTTGATATACAATCCCACTGGAGCGACACGCATAACAGAGCCACAACCTTTACTATTATTAATAGGTTTTTCAATAGTACCCATTGCATCAGAACTTAATGCACTTAAGCAAGTATTTCCAGGAGCTCTTTTATTATTTATTTCTTTAATAGTCAGAAGCCAAGATCTGGGGTATTGTTTATATAATTCAAAGTTTGAATTTATTGATTGACTATTAAGCCATCTTATGTAGAAAGCATGAATATAATGTTCTAAAGGCCCTAAAATACCTCTTAAATTTCCCCTGGTGTAAGCAAATATTAATCCTTCTGCTGTAAAAAGAGTCATTTGTGTATCATCAGAAATAGGAGCAATATTATTTACTAAATCATATTTAGTAATTCCATTATTTCCATATTTTTCTTTTATTTCTGATAATTTTAAAAATTCAACTGGATAGCCTAATGCATCTCCGATTGCTCCTCCAATTAAACATCCTTTAAACTTATTAATATCTTTCATATATTTTACCCCTTTATTATCATAATTTTATCATATTTTTAAAATTAAATTTCAAAATCTTTAATGGTGCTAGAATATTCTGAGATATTGAAATATATTATTTACATATCATATCTTTATCATGAGAATATTTATCAGTAATTTCAGTTCTTGTTTGTTCCATAGCCTTTTTACTTGCTGAATATACCTTTTCAACATCACTGTTTGACATATTAGATATATTACACATTTGTCTTATTACATAAGTTGTGTCATTTTGTTTTACAAACGTTACTCCACAACCTTTAATATCATTAATTTCTATAAGTTCTTTTTTATATGTTTCTTCATTTGCAATTTGTTCAGCTGGTATTGTTATAGTTGTGTCTATGCGATATACTTTACCATCAAAAAAGAAATAATCAAATGACTGTTTATCATTTTCAGCAAAAGTTTTTGTACAAGTTAAAGTACTAGAACAAGGTTCTTGTTGCTCATGACCAAGTTGAAAAGTATAATTTCCAGTTTCATTATCACAAATTGAAATACTATAGCCTATACCATAATAGGTAGCTCCTTCTTTATTGGATAGAACAATATCTTCAAATACTATAACATTACTACCTATACCAATATCTGTAATATCTTCTTTACTAGGTAGAATAGCATCTTCAGGTACGGCAATCTCAACATCAAAAACCTGAATATTTGTTGTATGATAAATAAATATAGGTTTTTTGCCATTTGTTGCTCTAAAATAATCTACAATTCCAAATACAGTGCACAATATCAATGATGATGCTATAACTATTAAAATTATTAATGTTATAATTATAATGAATTTTCTTTTTTTCTCTCTTACAATGTCGTTCATTACAACACCTCTTATTATAATTATAACATTTTTTTATAAAAATCAACAATAAAGGATTTTGTAAGGTTTATAAAAATAGATTGCTCCTTTCTTTAGGTAACAATCTATTTCTAACTATTTTCTATAATTTGAATGCTATTCCCTTATAACCATTATAATTATAAGGAAGTAGCAACTTTCTCATATCTGGTGCAGGTGAAGGGACTTGAACCCCCATGCCTTTCGGCGCTAGATCCTAAGTCTAGTGCGTCTGCCAATTTCGCCACACCTGCATTAAATATTACTTAGATATTATATCATATTTTATTATAAAAACAATAAAAAAGTATATAATTTACTTAATTATATACTTAATTTAAAATCTACGTCTTTTCGGTACTTGAGAAGCAGGCGCTATCGGAAGTATAAATTCAGATGCTCTTTTCCAAGATTCTGCGGCTTCTATATCTCTTTTTCTAGCTTCTTTTTCTAACTCCTTATTGGTATTGGAGATCCATTCACTTATCTCTTTATCTGGATAATAATAAGTTGAAACCTTTATTTTTCTAATGTTACCTGATTTAAGAAAATTTAAAAAAGTATAAGTAATATCTGCTAATTCCTGATCATTGTTATGAACTAGATATGAAATTGCTAAGTCATATCCTCTTTTTAATTCATCATCTATATTCATACATCCATTATGTCTCTTGTAGCAAGTTACAACATCATCAATATCTATCAGACTAATATGTAATATTGCTTGATTAATGCAGTTTATATCAAACTTGCTTTCAGTAATGCTTTTTACTTTTTCCATTCCTTTAACGATATTATCTATATTTCCTTTTAATAACTCTACTCCATTTGGAATTACAGGAAAATCATCTTCTATAGATATAATAAAATTTCTTTTCATAATATTTCCTTTCTATTAAATTTTTATCTGATAACAGTTACCTCTGGTCCTTTTTTATCTGCTTCTAATCCCAATTTTATTATTTCCATAATATTATCATAAGCTATATCTAGATTTATATAACCTTTATTTGGTCTAATCTCTAAAGCAAATCCATAATCAGTAAAAAAAGGTCTTAAAAATTTATTTTGCCAATTAGTTCCTTGAGCGATGATCTTTCTTTGTGCTTGATAAGATACTTGCATCCATCCCAGTACTTCTACAGCGAATGATTCATGAATATCATAATATCCTCTAGATCCATAATTATTTTGTAAATATTCATTATAAGTATTTATTAATTTTTCATACAAAGAAGCATCATATTCTTTTAAACTATTAATAAACAATTTTATTAAATTTCCATGATCCTGTCTTCCACCCATTTCAGATATATTAAATTGACTCATTAATTTTCCATTAGGAAGAATCCATCCTCTAAAACTTCTATCCGGAGCCACATTGAACATATCACTAAGAAATCCTTCAATTTTAGATTTTGAATCTTCAAAAACAGCATCTAAATCTAGAATAGGAGCTTTTGAAGTTCCTGCAACTGTTGGTGAAGCGACTGTAACTCCGGTAGTGCCTGCTAATGAATTTGGTAAAGAACCTGTATATGCCGATGTGAATGAAACAACAGGATTTAATTTATTTAATATTCCATAATCTTTGAATATAAAATTATTATTTTTTATGATATCATTTTTTAAATCTTTCAAAAAATTAATTTTATCATTATTGTTAAAATCTTTGTAAATATTATAATCAATATTATAATTTTTCATATTTACTCCTCTTTTAATATATTAATATTATGAATTATATCATAATTTGTATCTAAATTCTATTTAATATATTTATTTCAGCTTTTTTAAATGAATTGATATATTCAGCTAAGTCATCAAGATTATAAAGTGTCACTATGTTATTATTGCTTATCAATGTTCTAATTAATAAAATTTCTATTTTCTGAAAATTAGAAAACTTAATATTGGCTTCTTCAAATATACATAGAATTGTTTTTTCAGATCTTTTATAACCGTCTTCAGCTATTTCTGCAAGACTTTTAAAACCTATCATTTTTGGTGTAATTACATAAATGCACAAATCATCATTTTCTCTATGCCATATTTCATTTCTTTTTGCTTCATCATTCCAGTCATCAACTTCTGGATTAAATACAGCTATTCTCTCTAAATCCAGTTTTTCTATTAATAATTTTCTCCAGGATGATTTATTGCATGTTCCACCTAAAAAAATATTAATCATTATAAGAACCCCTTTAATTGAGATGTATTATATCACAATATGAATGGAATTGAAATTATTTTTTTTCTTTCTTTAATAAGGCTTCCTGATTTTTATCATAAGTCTTAAGATTCACTAATTTTATATTACCTCTTTTTATAGAAGAAACAAAATCACTAAAATAATATGTTTCTCCTGCATAAAATGATCTTAAATTTTCATCAGCGGCTTCAATTGTTATTTTATAACCCCAGTTAGCCTTTTCATATCTTTTTTCAGTTGGAATGCATAGAGTCTCTCTTTTATTGCCATTTGAACTTGTCATTCCAATTCCAAGAACAAATAAGGCAAATCCATCATACTCATTTAATTCACAAATCAATCCAACATTATCAGTATCCTTTAAAAATGTTGCCAGCACATCATCATCAAAAATTTTCCATTTTTCATCACATGAATCAATATATTCAATTAATTGATCAGTTGTCATATATTCATAGTCTTTAAAATATATCTTTTCTCCTTCATATTCAAAAAACAAATTTCTGCTCTTATCAATTTTTAAATAGATTTCTATTTCATTTGAATCACTTCTAAATCCATTTTCATCCAATTCATAAGCTCCGGTTGATGTTCTTAATAAATTATTGTTTAATATATCTTCAGTTAAATATACAGATAATAATTTTCCATTTTTTAATTTATATTTTGCATACATCAATAAAACCTCCTAAATTAATCATCTTCATTATAACATAAAAGATAAAAAAATATATATAAAAGAAAAGATTCTAATCTTAAAATCTTTTCCAGTTATATCATTTATAAAATTAGGTTTTGATACTATTATTTTTTTGATTCAAACATTGTATATATTTTCATTTTTTGTTTGAAAGTAGCTACTATACCGCCTCTAGTTTCAATAGGTGCATTAGAGATACTTGACAGACTGATATAAGAATAACTATCTTTTGCAAGTGAATCCACATATTCTGTCATATTTTCTATAATTTCTTTACCATTAATTTTAAACTGAAATATATTTAAGAATGTAACATCCTCTGGTTTATTATGTTTAAATATTTCAAAAACAATTCCAGTAAATAAATCACCTGCGGAAACTATCCAAAATGGACTAACTTCATCATCAGCTTCAAAAATATCGTTTTTTAATTCTTCTAATAAAATTAAGCAATCTTCAATATTATCTTTTTGATATGCTTTGTAACATTGCATTAATTTTTCTTTAGCATTATCATATTTTTCTTTCATATTTATTTTACTCCTTTCTTCAATATTTATGAGGTTTATTAATTCTTTGGTAAAATCAGTATTTTTATTATTGAGTTTTTTTATTATTCCATCTATTTCCTTAATACTATTTAGATCATTATCAATATTATTCTGTAATTTATTTTTTTGCTGAATTAAATATTTTTCATCATATTTATTTAATAAGTTCAAAATATCCTTTAATGAAAAACCCATTCTTTTGAATTTTTTAATGATTTTAGATTTTATTAATTCTTTAGTTGAATAATATCTGTAATTATTAAATTTTCCAATTAAGCTAGGTTTCAGCAGGTCTAAGTTATCATAATATCTTAATGTCTGAATAGACGTGTTACTCATTTTAGAAAACTCACTAATTGTAAACATAGTTCACCTCATGATTTAGATAATAACATTATAGTAAACTATAGAGTCAATAGCAAATATATTATTTTTAACATTTTAAAGTCAGACTGACTTTATTTTTATCTAAAAATATTTCATCTACATAACAATCCACTATGTCTCCCACACTGAATAATTCACTTGGATGTTTGATATAAGAATCAGACAATTTTGAAATATGTGCCAAAGCATCATTTTTAAGTCCTATATCAATAAAAATTCCAAAGTCCACTACATTTCTTACTGTACCCTGTAATTTTAATCCTTTTTGCAAATCTTCAATTTTTAGAATATTACTTTTAAGAATTGGACTTGGTAATGAATCTCTCAAGTCTCTTAAAGGTTCTTTTAAAGCTTTTATGATATCTTCCAATGTGTATATGTCTATATTTAATTCTAAAGCTAGCTTTTCCATATTTATATTTTCCATAATATTAAATAATTTTGATGTTCCGATATCATTTAAATCAAGATTTAGAATTTTTAATAATTTTAATGTTATGTTATAACTTTCCGGATGTATACTGGTTTTATCTAAGATATCACTTCCATTTAAAATTCTGATAAAACCTATGGATTGTTCAAATGTTTTACTACTTAATAATTTTCTTAATTCTTTTCTTGAAGAGATCTTTCCATTTATATTTCTATAATTAATAATTTTATCAATTATCTTTTTATTTAATCCTGATATGTATTGCAATAATGATAAACTTGCTGTGTTGATATTTACTCCAATACTATTTACAACTTTACTAACAACAAAATCCAAAGATTCAATTAATCTTTTTTCTACAACATCATGCTGATACTGTCCTACTCCGATGCTTCTAGGTTCAACCTTCACTAATTCTGACAATGGATCTTGAAGTCTTCTGGCAATACTGATTGCACTTCTTTCTTCAACATGAAGCTCAGGAAACTCCTGAATGGCTAATTTACTGGCAGAATATACTGAAGCACCTGCTTCATTTACAATAATATATTTTACATTAGATTTATCTGTTATTACTTTTGCTATAAAACTTTCTGATTCTCTGGATGCAGTCCCATTTCCAATAGCAATTATATCCACTTTATATTTGTCAATTAATCTAATTACTTCTTTTTTTGAATTTTCCATATCATTTTTAGGTTCATGAGGATATATGATACTTTTCTCCAGTAATTTACCTGTTGCATCTACTACTGCCAGTTTACAGCCTGTTCTAAAAGCAGGATCCAATCCCAAGACAATCTTTTCTTTCATAGGAGGAGTCAATAGTAAGTTTTCTAAATTTGAAGAGAATATTTTTATTGCCTGTTCACTGGCTGCCTCAGTTAATTCACTTCTAATTTCTCTTTCAATACTGGGTAATATTAATCTTTTTAAACTGTCCTCCATAGCTGAAACTATATATTGATAGCATTCAGAATTTTTATTTTTTATAATATTTTTCATCAAAAAATCTAAAATATATTTTTTATCAGTATCTATATTTACATTTAATACTTCTTCTTTTTCACCTCTGTTAATTGCCAAAATCCTGTGAGGCTTTATTTTACTTATTGATTCATTATAATCGTAGTACATTTCATATATTTTGTTTTCATCTTTTGCATTTTTCTTTATATTTGATTTTAATATTCCCTTTTTGCATAAAAAATCTCTAATCCATTTTCTATAGAATGCATTGTCACTTATCCATTCAGCTATAATATATTTTGCACCTTCTATTGCCTCTTCAGTACTTTTTACTTTATCATTTAAAAACTTTTCTAAATTACTTATTCTTTCAGGGAATGACATCATAATTTTAGCAAGAGGTTCTAAACCATTATTTATTGCTTCTGTTGCCTTGGTTTTCTTCTTTTCCTTATAAGGTCTGTATATGTCTTCAATTTCAATTAATTTATCACATTTTAATATATTATTTCTTACTTCTTCAGTAAGTAGTCCCTTTTCATCTATTAATCTGATAATACTTTCTTTTCTTTTTGTTAAATTTATCTGATATTCATATATTTCTGAAATATTCCTTATTTGTTCTTCATCTAAATTACCAGTCACCTCTTTTCTATACCTTGCAATAAAAGGAATTGTATTGTTTTCACTCAGCAATTTAATTGTACTTTCTATTTTTATTTTACTTATATTAAGATTGTTTGACATCCCTTCTATTATTAAATCATTCATATTTGTCTCCTACTCTATAAACTTAAATAATTATATCATAATTAAATTAATAGAATAAGAAATTTTTTATTGTTAAAATTAATAATATAAATAATTGACAAAACCACAATTGTATAATATAATTAACAAGAATTATTAATCAAATTAAGAGTGGTTTTATTTTAGATTAAATAAAACTTCTCTTTTTTTATGAAAAGAGGATAAAATGAAATTTGAAGAACTAAATTTAAATGAGAAAACTATTAAAGCAGTTAAAGAAATGGGCTTTACAGAGATGATGCCTATCCAAAAAGAAAGTATACCTAATATTCTTTTAGGAAAAGATATTGTTGGTCAGGCTCAAACAGGTACTGGTAAAACAGCTGCTTTTGGTATTCCTATGTTTGAAAATATTGAAAAAGGTCATATCAATCATCTTATATTGACTCCAACCAGAGAGCTCGCTATTCAAATAGTAGATGAACTTAGAAAAATTGGAAAGTATCATGAAAATATCACTATTGCTGCAATAGTTGGTGGTATGGATATGAAAAGACAAATTGATACTATAAAAAATAATCCTGTAATAGTTGTTGCTACTCCTGGAAGATTAAATGATTTTTTAAAAAGAAAAAAAATATCTTTAGTAAATTTAAAAATGTTTGTTATTGACGAAGTAGATGAAATGTTTAAGTCAGGATTTAAAGAAGAAATAGATGAAATAATAAAATATTTACCACAGAACAAACAAACCTTATTATTTTCTGCAACAATTTCAAAAAATGTAGAAAAAATAGCAGAAGAAACAATGAAAAATAGAATAAATATAAATGTTAGTTCTGGAAATAAATCAACTATTAGTATCACTCAAGAATGTATAGTTATTAAAGAGAAAAATAAATTTTCCACTTTAACAAAGCTTTTAGATATTGATAAACCTAATTTAGCAATAATTTTTGGAAGAACAAAAAGAAGAGCTGATGAACTTGGAAATGCATTAAATGATGCAGGATATAAAGCATTATCACTTCATGGCGATTTATCTCAATCACAAAGAAATACTGTGATGAAAAAATTCAGAAGTAATGACGGACATATTTTAGTTGCTACAGATGTTGCAGCTCGCGGTATTGATGTAACAGGTGTTACTCATGTATATAATTTTGATTTACCGGATCAAATAGAATACTACACTCATAGAATTGGAAGAACTGGAAGAGCTGGAACTATTGGGAAAGCTGTCACCTTTGCTCGTGAAAGTGAATTATCTTATATTGAAAAAATAAGTAAAGAAACAAAAACAGAAATAAAAATTGTAAATGCACCTAATATGAATGATTTAAGAGAATCAAATAAAAATAATATTATAGAAATTTATAAAGATATTATATCACGATTAGATGTATCAAAAAATAAAGAATTGGCAAATGAATTAATTGAGATGTATGGAGCAGAAAAAATTATTATGGCTTCCATTGAAATGAATATGCGAAAAGAAAATATTAATGAAATAAAATTAACAGGAGAGCCTCCTGTAAAAAATAGAGGAAATAATTTTAGTTATAAAAAAAGAAAAAGCAGAAAAAATGAAGACAATAGAAATTATAAAAAAAATTTTCATGAAAGAAATAATAATAGAAAACATTTGATAAAAAAGAACTATTAATAGTTCTTTTTTATTTATTATTATTTATTAATTCAGTTATATATTTTTTTGTATCTATATAATTCATTTTTAATATAATTGAAAATTCTTCATATAAATATTTTTCAGCTTGCTTTAAATAGTTTTTATCACTTTCACATATTTTTTTATTACTTTTTTCTTTTTTATCAATTCTAGAATAAATAGTTTTAATTATTTTAATTAAATCTTCATGTTTTTCTGAAGATAATAAATCTCTATATTGTTTTTCTAGAAAAAAATCTTCATTTTCAATTATTTCAATAGTTGGAATTAAATCTATTAATCTTTCAACTTCTTTTTTGTTAATTAAAGTTCTTAATATACAATGTACATTATTAATAGGAATTTCTATTTTTAGTGAGTCATTATATACTGGTTGTAAAAAATAATAATCATTATTATTTATATATTTTTTTTTAATATTTATTATTTTACAGACTTCTCTTTTATATATAATGTATTCTCCAGTATTTTTCATTTTAATCACTCTCCTAAAAAAATGAAATATCTATTTTAAATAAAAAAGCTATTCAACAGGACTTACGCCATAGAATAGCAACTCGTTATATATATATTATATCATGTTTTATAATAAATGAAAGGATTACTTTATGTAGATATATATTATTATTTATTTTTTAAAATTGTATTACACCAAGTGACTAATAATTTTTAGTCTTTTTTACTAGGACTTAAAATTTTAGTTTGTTCTTTATTATCGTTATTTACAACAATTTTTTTATAATCTATCTCACTTATAAACTCAATACCTTCTTCTTTTGCAATTTCAACAATACCTTTATGTAAAGTTATTAAACGATCTATGATTTCAGTAATTTTAACTGATTCGTTGTACCAATCCTCAGCTATAGCAGTAACATCCTTATTATGATAATAGTGAAATGAAATTGTATGAACATCTCTATCATTTTTAAATTCTGCTATAAATCTATAATCTGTAGAATCACCATTTCCATAGTGTCTTTGCCATTTAATGAGTCCATAGAAATTATCATTTGAAATATGTAATTCATCATCATGTGGTTCACAATATTTTTTAATGTCATCAGGTTTAGTTTCACGTCTTGATTCTATAATTTCTTCAGATAGTTCTAATATTTCTTTAATAATATCTTTTTCTGTAATTATTTTTTCAGTTATATTTTCTGATGATAATTCTGCAACTCTCTTTGTTTCAGCTGTTTGTTCTAATTGCTTCATTTCATCATTACTTGGAAATTTATTATTTTCCCTAATATATTCAATTACACTGTTTAATAAATAATCTTCGTCTGGACGTTTATTATTTAAATAACATTCAATTTTTTCTTGCGCGTCTTTATTTAAAAAATCTTTAATTTCTTCTTCACTTTTTAAAATATTTTCTTCAGACATTTCATCAGCACAACCAAAAAATGGATTTAAATTTGTATAAAAAAATACCTCTCCTTTTTTTGCATATTCTTCTAAAAAGTTTTTCATATTCTCTTCATTAACTATACATATTCTTTTTAAATCACGTAATACATTACGGTTTATATTTCCGTTGTAAGTTCTAATCATTCTTTCACTCCCTTTTAAATTTTGTTATTTATACTATACTTTATTAAATAAAAAGTCAAGTATTTCCAAATTATTTTAAAACATATTGTTAATATGCTTAATTTATAATTTAAATTTTTTTGAATTTAATATATTTAAAATTGATTTATAATCATAATCAAGACTTATTATTTTTTGAAAAAATTAAATTGATTATTTTATTGTTTTTTGATACAATTAAATTGCCAAATATTGGCAGAAAGGTAGTGAAGCAATGTTTATCAAAGCTTTAATATTTTCTGCCTTGGCTAACTGTTGAGATACCTTGTAACCCTATGAGGCAGCTATTTTTGAAAAGAAATAGTCAGAGAAAGTAAACTCTTATATTACAAGTAATTACAACTAGTAACCTTTTTTAGCTAGTACTGAGCGTTTTGAATTATTTTATGTAATATTGGCCAATTTTGTATACTATGTTATTTAGAATAATAAGATTTGCAAAATGTAGTAATTAAGTTAGTACCAAACTCGTTATGATTTACCGAAAAGGGGTAAATTATATTGTAACCAATTGGATTAAGTAATGATTTTTATTACTTAATCCTTTTTTATAAACTATAATTATAAAGGAATAATCCCGTTTTTCATATATTCTACATCTTTTAACAAGAATATTAATCGTTTTTAAAAAAATTTCTTATGATTTGATTATATAATTTGATATAATTAGTATAGGTGAAAAATATATGAAAATAGAAAAATTTTCTGATGTTAGAAGAATTGAATTTATTAATATGACAGGAATAGTAAATGAATCTGAAATTATTGATGCAGATACATTAATTTCATTAACTTTTAATGAGAGAACTGTTTGGAATAACAAATTTGAGTCAAATTTGAAACCTCAGGAATTAATTGAACTTTGTAAAGCTCCTGGCTTACAAGTTAAAACTATACACAATAAAGGAATAACTGGAGAAGGAATAAATATTGCTATTATTGATCAACCGTTAGATTTAAATCATCCTGAATATAAAAATAAGATTATTAAATATAAAAATTTTGCTGAAATTGAAGATAGTCAAATGCATGGACCTGCAGTTACAAGTATTTTAGTCGGAAACACTGTAGGAGTTGCTCCAAATGCTATGGTAATGT
>CAZKSN010000015.1:0-13057 GCA_964555585.1 uncultured Muribaculaceae bacterium
AATGAGTTGATAAAAAATATTTATGATTTAAATTAATGAATTATCTTTTGAATTTACTATTGTCAAACTTCTTTATGTTACTTGGCAATGATAGAACAACAGGATAGCTCTTTTCATCATATTCCGGATCTTTTACATGTGAATATGCCAGACCGTATTCTCCCAGTTTCATGTTTCTATAGATTATTACTGATTTTATTCCAAAGAAATTCATACCATTGTATATTTCCTTTGTTCCTTGTTTCAGACTTTGAGCTTCTTCCAAATCATAATTGAAATACTTCTCTTTTGAATCACTGTCTATAATAGCACTGGTAACATCATCAAAGGAATAACCATCCTCTGTCTTTACCAGATTTATTTGATGGGCAACAGCTGTATTATAGTCACATACAATACATATTGAATATATATCAGCCATTTCTAACAATAATTTATATACTTGAGCTATTGAATTGCATATTCCTTTATTATTATCAATAACATTCATAACTTCAGTGTATGGATCTCTTTTTAATCTTTCTCCATTTTGTTTTCTTGTTCTTATTTTTTCATATAATTCAGTATCATATTTAATTTTACTTGCCAGAAAGTTAAAGATTCTTTCTCTCTTTTCAAAGTTTGTAAGATTTCTGTCATCATCAGGAAATATTTCATTATACATATTGTTTAATTTTATTATAAGATCATAATTCATGTTTACCTCTTTACATTTATTATTTTATGTTATAATAATTATATCATAATTTAAAATTTATTTAGGGGGTAATTTTATTATGGATGAGATTTTATTAAAGAATGTAAAGGCAACTACAAATAAATATAAAAGTTATTCTAGTAATATATTTTTTAATATTGATGACATTCAGAATAAAATTAAATGTTTAGTAAAGGAACTGTTTAATATTAAACTAGAGAAGCTTACTAATTTTTTTACTTATACACACCAGAATAATTTAATAAACTCCATTAAAGATTTAGCTCAAATAACTTTATTATTGAACAGTGAGCAGTTAAATAGAGTTGAAGCCACCAATGAGGCAATAAGAAATAAAGATAACAGTATGTACTTTATTTCAAGAGAAATAGAAGTTTTAGGCAATGGAAAAATAACAAGAAATAACGAAATGGATAAAGCCATTGAAGAGATTATAATTAATAGAAAAAATGATTATTTAAATGCTTTTAATTATTTTAAGAATGAAGATGTGGCAGATAGGCTAATAAGAAAGGAATTTAATGATGTAAGTACCTATTTGAATATACTGATTATGTTAAACGAAATTAATTATAAAGAAACAGATAATTATGACCCCTTAATAAATGGATGTCAAAATTTAATATATGAGCTAATTCAGTTAGTTATTATATTAATTGAGGCAGAAGAATCAAAAATAAATAGAACAGTAAATAATATTAACATTGAAAATTTAAATGCCTATTTTTTAATAATGGATTTTGTTGATTCAAGAAGATTAAGCAATGATAATAAAATAAATATCCTGATTGAAAATATTAAAAAAATTAACAGGATAATTGAGAAGGAAAAAAATATTGGAATGCTATGTAAAATGGATATTTATAAACAGGATGAAGTTCATGGAATTTTCATAGGCAGCATTGATAAGTTATTAAATATTATAAAATCTGAAATTATAAATGATATAAAAGTCGCTTACAGTGAATTTAAAATATTTGATAATATTAATGGCATTAAAAATATTGAAGATTCTGTATTTGATAATCCTTTTGTATTTTATGGAAGACCAACTTGGGAAACAAGAGATATTATGAATAATGATTATTCTCTTATAAGAACAATTAGTTAGGGAGGTAATATGGATATTATTTTATTAAATCAAATAAAGAAGGTGACAGAAAGATACAGCAGGTTGTCCACTTCAGGACTTCAATCTCATATTGATGATATTCAGAGTAAAATTGAAATGTTGGCAAAAGAAATATTTGAAATAAAAGTTGAAAAACTTAAGGATAATATTACCTTTGCGCATCAGCATAATTTAATAAAATATGTTAAGCATTTAACACAAATAGTCTTAATATTGATAAATGAACAGAATAATAGAGCCTTTTTAACAAAAAGAGGAATGAGAGCTGGAGACTGCAGTTATTATTTTAAACAGAATAATGAAAGTTGTGACAGGAATGATTTAATAGAAAATGAAAAAGTAAATAAAATTATTACTAAGATTATTAATGATAGAAAAAATGTTTACATAAATACCTTCGGATATTTTAAAGATAAGGAAGAAGCCTACTATATAATTAAAAAAGAATTTAATGATGTAACCAGTTTGTTAATAAACATTAATGATATTAAATATAATAATTTTGACAATTTTGATCCCTTGATAAATAAATGTCAGAATCTGATATATGAACTTATTCAGTTAATAGTGGGATTAATTAAAGCGGATGAATCCAATATAGCAAATACACTTGATAATTTTGATATTTACAATATGGATGCATATTTCTTATTAATGGACTTTGTAAATTCAAAAAAATTATATTTTGAAGACAGATGTGAAATACTGTATGAAAATATAAAAAAACTTAATAAAATAATAGAAAGTGAATCTGAAGTTGGACTAATATGTAAAATGAATCTATTAAAACAAGATGAAGTTCAAGGAGTATTTGTCGGAGACATTGAAAAACTTTTAAATATAATTGAAAATGAAATAGTAAATGATATAAGAGTTGCATATGGTAAGTTTAAAATAAGTGATAAGCTTTGCGGGATTAAAAATATATTTGATTCTGTCTATGATAAACCGTATGAACTATTCGGTCCGGCTACATGGAATGCAAGAGATATGATAGAAAAACATCCAATTCTTATAAGAAGTAAATAAATATATACACATAATAAGAGATTGATGTATATATTTTAACAAAAATTTATATATTGTATTATTTTACATAAATGATATAATATTTCTCAAGGGAGGGTATATGAAATATCGAACGAAAGATTTATATATTGTTAGACCGGGTAAAGTGATTTTTGATAATACAAATCCTATAAGTGAAATAAAAAACAATGTTCAAAGGAATTTACATGTTGTAAAGTTTGAAAAAAATCCATATGATGTTTCAATAGCAGTAAAAAGTCCGGTGGGCTATAATGATTTTCAAAACAACCGAGATTATTTTGATTTTTCTTGGAACTGTGATCATTTTTGTGAAGAAGATTATTATATAGGTTTGAAAGATAATGATATAATTTTATTAATTCAATATTTATGGGAAAGAAAATATAATCAAAAATTTACAGAAGCAATTAAAAATTTTTCATATGAATTAAAACCATCTTATGATACTTTAGAACTTTTAGATATTTATAATATGTTACAAAAAAAGATAACTACAAATGCTAAAATAGATACTTTTACATTAAAAAGAAAATATATAACTGAAGTGTTAAGACAACAGATTTACACTGATGTAGATTAAAACCTTGTTATAAAATGATAATTGTCATATAATATAGTTAGTTAGATAATTAATTAGGAGGGTAGCTTTTAATTATATAATAAGCGCCAGAGTTTATTTATTAAACTGACGAGGTTGGTAGTTATCGATAGTTCGGCGGGTACTACTGCGGCTAATTGTCGTTAGATATATTACAAAAAATAAAATATTTCCTTATTACAAAATATATATCAGAAATATATTTTAGTATGGAGGAAATTTTTTAATATGTGTGGAATTATAGGATATGTCGGCAATAAGAAGGTTATTGATGTTTTAATACAAGGCCTAGAAGCCTTGGAATATAGGGGATATGACTCTGCGGGCGTTGCTCTTTTAAATAACGGAGAATATAAAATTATTAAAAGTGTAGGTAGAATAGAAAATTTAAAGAAAGAAGTTAATAAATATGAGATTGAAAACTCTAACATTGGAATAGCACATACAAGATGGGCTACTCATGGAGAGGTCAATGAAATAAATTGTCATCCTCATATAGTGAATGATGTCATACTGGTTCACAATGGAATTATAGAAAATTATAAAGATTTAAAAAGTATGCTGGAAGATAAAGGATATACATTCAATACAGCAACTGATACTGAAGTAGCCTGTGCTTTAATAGATTATTATTACAGAGATAATAATGAAATGGATTCTATTAAGAAAGCCGTTAAATCAATAAGAGGAAGCTTTGCTTTGCTGATAATGTTTAAAAATGATAAAGAAAACTTATACGCTGTAAGAAAAGACAGCCCTTTAATAGTAGGTTTAGGTGAAGCTGAAAACTTTATTGCTTCAAGTATTTCTGCGATTTTAGGTTATACAAAGAAATATTTTCTCATTGAAGAAAATGAAATAGTAATTATAAATGATAAAGATTATAAAATATTATTAAATAACAAGGAAATTAGTAAAGAAATAAAAACTGCCGAATGGAATAAAGAAGAAGCTGAAAAGCAGGGATTTGAACATTATATGCTGAAAGAAATCAATGATCAAATTGAATTGCTTGACAAAATCAATAGTAAATATTTAAATAATTATAGTTTTAGTGATGATTTAATAGATATAAGCAAATATGAAAGAATTGATATTGTTGCGTGTGGAAGTGCTTATTATGCTGGTCTGATAGGAGAATATCTGATAGATCAAACAGCAAATGAAGCTGGAAACATTATTGTCTCTTCTGAAGTGGCAAGTGAATATAGATATAAAAAACATTATTATAATAAAAAATCCTTAGTAATAGTGATAAGCCAATCTGGAGAGACTGCTGATACTTTAGCAAGTTTAAGAATGGCCAAAGAAAATGGTGTTGATACACTTGCAATAGTAAATGTGCCCTCATCAACGATTGCAAGAGAGGCAAAGTATGTCATTCCAATGCTGGCTGGACCAGAGATATGTGTAGCAACTACTAAGGGATATTTTTCTCAAACACAAATATTGTCCTTACTTGCATTAAAAATATGTGAGAAGAACAGGGTGCTGAGTAAAAGAGAGTTAAAGAACATTATTAATGAATCAAGAAGTCTTAAGAAATATTTACAGCCTGTTATTAAAGCTGATATATATGAAGTAATTGCAAATGAAATATTTAATAAGGAGGATATATACTTTATTGGAAGGGGAATAGATTCTAAAATTATAATGGAAGCAAGTCTTAAGTTAAAGGAAATATCATATATTCACAGTGAAGCTTATCAGGCGGGAGAATTAAAGCATGGACCAATTGCACTTATAGAAAAAGATACACCTTTGATTGCTTTAATCACTTCAGAAAATTTAAAAGAAAAAATGATAAGTAATATAGTAGAGGCAAAGACAAGAGGGGCTTATGTAATTGTTGTTTCAACTGAAGATTTGGAAATAGATTCCAGTGTTTATGATTACATGATAAAGATTCCTAAGGTAAATGAATTTATAGAACCGTTACTGGCAATTGTCCCTTTTCAGTTGATAGCATATTTTATTGCTAAGAAAAGAGGCTGCGATATTGATAAGCCTAGAAATCTTGCAAAGTCAGTTACTGTAGAATAATGAAATATTAAGAACATTTAAAAATTTTAGCAGTAAAGATAAAAAACAATCCTAAAAGATTGTTTTTTTATTTTAATTATATTATTTTACTTTTATGTATATCATAAAATATGATAAAATTAATAAAGAAGGTGAAATGACATGAAAATATTTAAAAAATTATTTTATCACGATTATAAGGAATTAAATCGTTTTAGCAAGACAGCTGATAGGATAGAAGAATTAGATAAAGCTATTTCTTCTCTTTCAGATATTGAATTGAAGGCAAAAACAGAAGAATTTAAAAGTAGATTGTCCAAAGGTGAAACTTTAGAGGATATCTTAGTTGAAGCTTTTGCAGTTGTACGTGAGGCTGCTTTTAGAACACTTGGTGAAAAGCCATTCTATGTTCAGTTAATAGGTGCGCTTTGTATTCATTACGGTAATATTGCAGAAATGAGAACTGGTGAAGGAAAAACTTTAACTGCAACTCTTCCTGCCTATTTGAATGCGCTTGAAGGAAAAGGAGTACACATTGTTACTACAAATGAATATTTATCTACTCGTGATGCTGAATGGATGGGAAAAGTATATGATTTTCTTGGTTTAACAGTAGGTGCCAATAAAAAAGAAATGACTCCAGCTGAAAAAAGAGAAGCCTATGCCTGTGATATTACATATACAACTAATAATGAGCTTGGATTTGATTATTTAAGAGATAATATGGTTGTTAGAAAAGAAAATAGAGTGCAAAGAGGATTAAACTTTGCAATCATTGATGAAGTAGACTCTATATTGGTTGATGAGGCAAGAACTCCGTTAATTATATCTGGAGGATTAAGCAAGTCTGCAGATTTTTATATTACTTCTGATCAGGTTGCCAGAAAGTTAAAGGCAGAAGATTATGTAGTGGATGAAAAGACAAGAAAGGTGACTCTTACAGAAGAGGGAGTTAAAAATGCGGAAAAATTATTGAATATTGATAATCTGTATGATATTAGAAACAGTGTGTTGGTGCATACCTTAGATAAGGCACTGACTGCCAATTATGCGTTTAAAAAAGATGTTGATTATGTTATAGATAATGGAAAAGTAATAATTGTTGACCTATTTACAGGAAGACTTATGCATGGTCGTCAATTCAGTGAAGGACTTCATCAGGCTTTAGAAGCTAAAGAAGGAGTTCAGATTAACAGTGAAACAAAAACAATGGCAACCATCACATTTCAAAATTTATTTAGAATGTACAATAAACTGTCTGGTATGACCGGAACAGCGAAAACAGAAGAAGAGGAGTTCAGGAATATCTATAACATGTTTGTTATAGAAATACCTACTAATAAACCTGTTATAAGAGAAGACAAAGTTGATTTAATATATGCCACTATGAATGGTAAATTAAATGCAATAGTTAATTCAATAGCTGAAATCAACAAGACTGGTCAGCCTATACTGGTTGGTACCACTTCAATTGAAAGTTCAGAAATATTAAGCAGCTTATTAAAGAGAAAAGGTATAAATCATGAATTGTTAAATGCTAAGAACCATGAAAGAGAAGCTAAAATAATAGATGATGCCGCTATAAAGGGTGCTGTTACTATAGCAACTAATATGGCAGGCCGTGGTACTGATATTAAATTAGGAAAAGGTGTAAGAGAACTTGGAGGGTTATTTGTAATCGGAACTGAAAGACATGATTCAAGGCGTATAGATAACCAGCTAAGAGGTCGTTCAGGTAGACAGGGAGATCCAGGAATTTCTCAATTCTTTGTATCCATGGAAGATCCTCTTATGGTTAAGTTTGGTTCAGAAAGAATTAAAAGTGTAATGGTTGCCTTAGGTATAAAGGAAAACCAGGCAATTCAAAATAAGCTGATTTCTAAGAATATAGAATCTGCTCAAAAGAGAGTTGAAGGATTTAACTTTGACAGACGTAAAGGTTTATTGGATTTTGACAATGTTATAAGTAAGCAGAGAGAAATTATTTATGAAAGAAGAAATGAAATACTTGATAGAGATAGTATAAGAGACAGGGTTTTAACAATATTTGAGGATTACGTTTCCTATCAGGTAAAATCTCATATGACTGATGGCACTTTCTTAGATACTGATATAGAAAATTTAATGGAATATTTTAATACTAATTTACTTAAATCTAAAAAATTAAAATCAAAAGATATAAAAGATAAATCTATAGAAGAGATAAATAAATTTATTTATAATATAGTGATTGAAGATTATAAAAATAAATTAAAAGATATTTCTGAAGAAAATCAAAATGATTTTGAAAAAACTATTTCTTTAAGAATATTGGATAAGAACTGGATGAATCAGCTGGATGGCATGGAAAACCTAAAGGAAGGTGTCGGTCTCAGAAGTTATGCTCAAAGCAATCCACTTCAAGTATATGCTTTGGAAGGTTTCAATCTTTTTGATGACATGCTGGCAACCACTAATGCTGAGATAACTCAGTTTCTTTTAAAAGCTGAAATAAGACAAAATTTGGAAAGAGTAGAAAATAGAAATATAAAGACAAATGATGGAAAAGAATCTATAAAAAGCACTCCAAAAAAAGTTGCAAGCAAAGTAGGAAGAAATGATGCATGTCCATGCAACTCGGGAAAAAAATACAAAAATTGCTGTGGGCGCTAATTAAAGCCTTGTAAAATAAGGCTTTTTTCATGCCTAAAATTATACCAAAAATCATTAGATAAGTATTTAGATAAGTTTTTTTGCTTATCTAAAATCAAATTTATGTTCGCAATTCCTTGATTTATAAGGGGAAAATGGAAAAATGTCATATGTCATAATGATAGTGGTCATTTTATGGTATAATTGGTATAGGAGTTGATATAATGCCTAAGTATGTAAGAGTAATGGATGGATTAAAATCAAATGCTGGTGGATTTGAATATAAAATTGATGAAGTCAATATTGCTAATAATTGGAATCCTAATAGTTTAGAAGCAGAAGAAATGGGTGGATTTAATTTTGGTACTGAGGATAAAATATTAAGATGGTTACATCGTGGAGACACTATCTATGATGTTATAATTCCTGACGATGCAGAAGTGATTAAGGTTGATGATGAAAAAGGCGTATATAGATCAAACAAAATCATTGTAACTAACCCGAGAAAAGTGACTGACGATATGGTAATAGAATTGTACAAAAAAAGTACTCTATCAAATAAAATAGTTGCTCAATGCTTATTAACATTAATATGGAAAAATAGAATAGAAATATCTAAATATATAATCAAAGATAGAGTCAATTTAGATAATGTAAATGAAATATTAGAAGAATTTATTAGTTACGCAGGAGATAAAAATTTATCTTATGAAAGCACACAAGAAATATGTAATATTTTAAAAGAGATTCAAAGTCCTATTGATATAAGTTTGTATGTTGATAAAGAACCATATATTAAAAAGTTAACCAATGATAAAGTTATTAATTTAACAGGACAAAGTGGATCAGGTAAATCAACTTATGCACAAGAACATTACAATAGTGATGAATACTTAGTAGTTGATACTGATGAAGTTTTATCTGATAATAGATTTAGTAAAAGTAATGGCATTAATCGAGAATTAGGGGAATACTTTAGAAATAAATATAAAAAACTTCCAAATTGTGGTGATGATTTTGATCTAATATATTCTGAAATATTAGAATATTGTAAAAAATACGATAAAACAATAGTAATAGACTGTGCACAGTTTCATTGCATTGAAGATTTAAGTTTATTAAAGGGTACATTAATAATCATTAGGACATGCATTGATACTTGTTATAATAGAACAATTGAAAGATTTAAGAATAATAATCCAAATTATACTAATGAAGAATTAGAAAAATATATGGAAAAGAAAAAATCAATATTTAAATGGTATAAATATTCAAATGAATTTATCGAAAAGATAGATAAATTATAATTACTTAAAAATTGTAAAAAAATAAAATAAAGTAAATTTTAGATAAGTTTTTAGATAAGTTTTGGTAGGTTAGCCGAGTGCTTTAGAGTGCTGCCAAGTGCTACAAAGTGCGAATTTAAGCCAAAACAGTGAGCTAAGATATTGCCAAAATACCCAATTCGTATGCCCGTGCGGAAGCGGTAAAAAATATAAAAATTGTTGCGGTAAATAATTTATAAATTAAAATATGAAAGTGTGTGAATTATATGGAATCACTGAAACAGATTAAAATAAGTAAATTAATTGATTGTTTATCTTCAATAGTAAATATAACTCAAGAGCAAAAACAAAAATTAATGGAAAAATATTCTGATTTATCAGATGAAAAAGTTCTTGAAGATTTGTTTTCTAATGCATATCAATTAATTGGAAATAATTCACCTTATTATGATTATGCTTTGGATGTAATTAGAAACTATAATCCAGCATTATGCCCTGGTTTAGAAGAAATTAAAAAAACTTTAGACAATAAATTTTCCAATAATATGGAAGGTAATATGTCATTGGAACAGAATCATGAATTAGTAATTTCATCTTTATTGAATTTCTGTTCCCTGTTTAATCAATATGGTATTGACTATTATATTGTTGGAGCACTGCCCTGCTTTTTAAAAACAAATCAGCCACTGTTCAGATATCATGATGATATAGATATTATGATTAATTAAGAGGATATTCCAAAAATCACAGAAATAATGAATAATAGTAATTATCTTCTTCATGATGACAGGTTTCCAACTTTAGAAAGATTTAAAGAAATGCAAAAAACCAATCCACCTCACACTGTATTGGCACAAAATAATGATAATGAATTTCATTTAGGATTTTTTTGTTTTAGAAGAGAAAATGATAATTCTATAACAATGAGAGAATATTCTCACAGATTAGAAAATGGAGAAGTGGTTGTAGATGTTAAAGAAAGATTATCTAGCCCAATAGGAACATCATTAAGATATGATGATACACCTACAGTCTATAATGGAGTTGGGTTTAAAACAAGTACATTGGAAAGCGTCTATAATCTAAAAAGCTTTACAAAAAGACCGAAGGATTTGACAGATATGAAAAAGTTAGAACCATATATAAATAAAGAAAAATTAAAACTCTTACAACAAAATAAAAATATACAAATAATGATTCAAAATGTATCCAATGATGTTTTAGAAGCCAATAGCCTAAGGTTATAGTATATCTGAACAAAATATGTTTGTTAAAAGGAGAAATTTTTATGTTGAAAATTACTGAAGAAATGATTGAAAATAATCAAAATTTTATAAATTTTGAAAATGCTGATAGTATGTTTGAAGCACTGGATTCAATAATTAAAGCCCATGGCAGTGAATATATTTTTAAAAGAGAACATGAAATTGAAGAGGATTGTCTGAGAAGTTATGTATTAAGATCAAGTGTGATGAGATTTTCTTGTGATGCCTGTGAACATTATGCAAAGGCGATTTTAATTCAAAATGGCAGTTCTTGGGATAATTTGAAGTCTTGGGGACATAATCTTTTAGATTTGTTCAGTAATTTAGATGAGGAAAGTAGGTCTTTAATCATATCGGCTCTGATGCCAAACAATTACTTTAATAGTGATGAATATAGATTATTTAATTTATCTGAGGAACAAAATTCAATTGAAGTATTATATGAATTATTGCAAAAATACAATATTATTGAAGAAAAAGTAGAAAAAAGTAAACAATTCAATTTAAAACATTTTAATGAAATTAATTATTATGATACAAGTTCAAATATAATTAATTTAGATGAAATGATTAAGACTCCAATAATTTATAGTGATAATATAAAAGCACTGGAAAACGGTAAAAGTGTAACAGGTGAATTGGCAGATTTAAATCCGCCTAAAGTATCTGGTCAGACAAAAGCGCAGTTGCTTTCAATAAAATCTAGATTTCCTGGACAATATCTTGTTGATGGAAATGCAGAATTTTTAGTATCTCTGGCATATGCATTTAATCAATTATGCAGATATCAGAGAAAAAAGGGTGAATCTTTAAACCACTAGTTAAATTATATTAAATAAAAATCAATAGAGGGAAGTAATAATTATGACAAATCAAAAAATTAAAGCTAAAAATATTGATACAGTAAATTTAGAATCCGGATTTTTTCATTTTACAGCTTCTGATAATATTGGCAATATTCAAGAGCAGGGTTTAATTCCTAAGATTGGGAATAATGCTAAAGGAGCGGAAAAGACTGAAAAAATCTTTTTTGCAAAAGGAGCATCAGGAATTCTTGAAATTTTTAATGTATGGATAAGATGGATATATTATTTGAAAAAGCAAAATAGATATTTTTATAATAACCAGAACGGAAACTTTGACGAATTTATTATTAATTTTACTAATGAGGCTTTTTCAGATTTTGAAACTAAAAAAGAAGTGTTTGAAGAAATTAATACAATAATGCAAAACAGTGTTTTTTTAGATTTGAATTTAACAGAGGGTGAAGATTTTTCATATGATGATGTAGATGAAGCAAAAAAGAATAAAGATAGAAGAATTATAAAAGTCTTATATGGAAGTAATGCTACTCTTAAAGAAAATGATTATCATATGGAAAATTGGAATCTGCATACAAAAACTTCACATTCTATAATACCTGAAAAAATAACTCTTTTATCTGTTTATGGTAAAAATGATGTACTAAGTGTGATAAAATATCTATATGACAGTAAAAGGAATTTAGGAATAAATTTAGAATTACTAGATGAATTTATGAATTATAATTTAAATAAAGAAAATAAAGATAATTTTTCTTTATAAAATAATATAATATAATTTAGAAAGGAAAATATAATGGATATTAAGGAAATTAAGAAAGAATTTATTAATTTAAAAAGTGAATTGGATTCTCTTAGGGGGTCTCTTTGACTTAGAAGATAAATTAAACAGGATTGAAGAATTAAATTTAGAATCTCAAAATCCTGATTTTTGGTTAGATTTAGATAACAGTAAAAAAGTACTTGAAGAATTAAAATCTTTAAAAGAAGATACTGAAGCTTTTTTAGATATAGATGGCAGAATAAATAATTCTATAGAATTATTGGATTTAGAGTTATCTTCTGATGATGTAAATGATTTAGAAAACGAGCTAAATAAACTCACAATAGAATCTGAAAAGTTAAAGATCAAGACTTTACTGGATGGAGAATTTGATAGCAGCAATGCATATCTTGAAATACATAGCGGAGCGGGTGGAACGGAAAGTAATGACTGGGCCAATATGATTCTTAGAATGTATACAAGATATTTTGAAATAAATAATTTTAAATATGAGGTATTAAGTGAACAGCCTGGTGAGGAAGTTGGATTAAAAGGAGCTTTACTGGCAGTTAAATCTAAAAATGCCTATGGCTACTTAAAGGGTGAAACTGGTGTTCATAGATTGGTTAGAATAAGTCCATTTGATTCAAATAAAAGGAGACATACTTCTTTTGCCTCTGTTCTAGTTACACCGGAGATAGATAAAAAAATTGATTTGGAAATAAAAGAATTAGATTTAAAAATAGATGTATTTAGAAGTAGTGGAGCAGG